>JAEURK010000398.1 GCA_016789175.1 Anaerolineales bacterium | reverse complement strand
GGTGTGCTGATCAACGATCAGCGTGAGGTGCTGCACGTCTTCGGCGACGCCGATCTGTATCTGCGAGCGCCATCCGGCCGGATGACTCAAGATCTGATCGGCATGGCCCGCGGCGACCTGCGCATTGCGCTCTCGTCGGCGATCCAGAGCGTCAGCAAAAAGGGCGAGAAGGTTACCTACCGAGGCGTTCGCCTGCAGGGCCGGGAGGGACGCGACGACGTCATCCTCAGCATCACAGTGGACCCGCTCCACGACAAGGCCACCAATTCGACCTTTCTGTACGTGCTCTTCCAGGAGGAGCGCCGGCTGACGCCGTCCGAATCGGATGCCGGGCAGCAGTTCGAAGCCGACACCGAGACCCAGGCCCGCATCCAACTGCTGGAACATGAGCTGCAGCACACCCGCGAATCGCTGCAGTCGACGGTCGAGGAGCTGGAGACGAGCAACGAAGAGCTGCAGTCTTCCAACGAAGAGCTTCTGGCCGCGAACGAGGAACTGCAGAGCACCAACGAAGAACTGCACTCGGTCAACGAAGAGCTGTACAGCGTAAACGCCGAGCATGAGCAGAAAATCCGTGACCTGGTCGAGGCCACCAACGACCTCAACAACCTGATCCGCTCGACCGAGATCGGCACCGTCTTTCTCGATCGCAACCAGCGCATCCACCTGTACACACCGGTGGCCGCCAAGATCTTCAACCTGCTGCCCCAAGACGTCGGCCGGGACATCCGCCATATCACCTATCGGGTGCGCGATGACGATATCGTCGCCACGATCGAGGCCGTCAGCGCCGACGGCGGCATGCGGGAGCGCAACGTGGTCGGGCCGGACGGCGGGACGTACCTGCGCCGGGTCGCCTCGTACTGGGACGAGAACAACGTCGCTGCCGGTGTGGTCATCACCTTTGTCGACATCACCAAGCTGCTCGAGGCCGAGCGTCAGCTGCAGCTGAGCGAGTATTCGGTCCACCAGGCGTCGGTGGCGACCCTTTGGTTCGACTCGCTTGGCCGCGTGATGCGCGCCAACCGGGCGAGCTGCGCGCTGCTCGGCTACAGCGAGACGGAGCTGGTCGGGCGCTCATTGCGTGAGCTCAGCCCCGACCTGCCGGCCGGCGCCTGGGACGGCGACTGGCACCCGCGCTCGTTGCGCGAGAACGCCTCGATCGAGACCACGCTGCAGCGCAAAGACGGCACGGTCTTCCCGGTCGAGCTCGACGTCAGCCGGGTCACGTTCGAGGGGCGCTCCTACGGCTTCGCCTTTGCCCGCGACATCACCGAGCGCCGACGAACCGAATACACCGTGCGACGCAGCGAGCAGCTCTACCGCTCGACATTCGATCTGGCCACGGTTGGGCTGGCCCACCTCGCGCCCGATGGTCGCTTCCTGCAGGTCAATCAGCGCCTCTGCGCGTTTCTGGGCTATTCGGCCGAGGAGCTGCTGGCTTTGAGCGAGTCCGATCTCGCGCATCGAGACGATCGGCGCCTGGCGACGGGCCGGCTGGGGCCGGACGGCGAGGTGCACAAACGCTATGTGCGCAAGGACGGCCGGATCGTCTGGGGTCAGGTGCACGGCACGTTGATCGCCGATGAGGCATCCGGAGGGCCCTTCTATCTGTGCGTATTCGTCGATATCACACAGCAGAAGCTGGCGGAGGCGTCCTTGCGCCAAAGCGAGGAGCGCTTCCGGGGCCTGGTCGAGGGCGGACCACAGGCCATGATGATGGTCGACAGCCGGGGGCGGATCACGCTGCTCAACGTCAGCGCGGAGGAGCTCTTTGGCTATGGGCGCGATGAACTGGTCGGGCGTCCGGTCGAAACGCTGGTGCCGCTGGCGTCGGTGAACGACCATCATCGCCTGCGAACGGCATTCACAAGCGATCCCCGGCCGCGCTTGATGGGCCACAATCGGACCGTGACCGGGCGCCACAAGGACGGCCATGAGATCCCGCTTGAGGTCGGGCTGAGCGGTTTGCGGCTGCAAGACGAGGATTACGTCCTGGCGATCATCGTTGACAACACCGACAGGCGTCTGGCGGCAGCGGCCATGGAGGAGTCTCTGCGCGAGAAGGAGACCCTGCTGAAGGAGATCCACCACCGCGTCAAGAACAACATGCAGTTGATCTCAAGCCTGCTTCGGCTGCAGGCCGACTACGTCACCAGCCCGGAGGCGTTGGCTGTGTTCAGCGAAGCGCAGAGCCGGGTCCGCTCGATGGCGCTGATCCACGAGAAGCTCTATCAGGCCAGCAGCCTGGCGCGGATCGAGTTTTCGGAGTACGTCGACAGCCTGGTCGGGATCCTGATGCAGACGTATGCCATCAAGCCGTCCCAGGTGGTCGTCGATGTGGCCGTCGAGCCCATCGAGGTGGGTGTGGACACGGCCATCCCGCTGGGACTGGTGGTCAACGAGTTGATTTCGAACAGCCTCAAGCACGCCTTCCCACCCAATCAGCCAGGGCGGGTCGAGATCGCTTTGCGCCGCCCCACGCCGGACCGGTTGGAGCTGGTCGTGCGCGATAACGGGCGCGGTTTCCCGATGGGTTTCAACTGGCGGAAGTCACCGACCTTCGGCCTACATCTGGTCTCGATCCTGACTGAGCAGTTGCAGGGCACACTGGATGTTACCTCGAGCCGTGGCGTGGCCTTCCGGCTGATTGTGCCGCACGGCGAACCGGTTCGGGCGGGTGGCGACTAGCCGCCCGAGATCAGGTGTAGATGGATCTGTGGGACGTCCTGATAGGCGCCGCCGTTGAGGATGAGCCGATAATCGGCAAGCTCGAGGTCCTGCGCTACGGTCCGGGCGAGCCCGAGCATGGCGCCGGCCGGATTGGGCGCGCCCGGGCCGAGGTCAGCCAGCGAGATCAGGGCCTGTTTCGGAACGATCAGGATGTGGATGGGATAGGCCGGACGGGGATGCCAGAAGGCCAGAGCGTGCTCGGTCTCGCGCACGCGCCGGACGGGCAGCCAGCGGCTGTGGCGGGCGAACAGAGCCCCGATCCAGCGCGCGGCCCAGCGTGACCGGGCGAGCGTCAAAAACACCGCACCGATCACGCCGACCCGGTTTCGGCCAGAAGCAGGGCCGAGCGATGATAGTGCGCGGCGGTTGGGTCAAAGCCGAGCGCCGCGACGACTTCCTCAGGCCGCCCGGTCGCGGAGTCGCGGGCCGCCAGTTGCATCGAGAGGCCCGCCGGATCCTGGGGGTCGACCGCCAGTGCCTCGATCAGCGGGCGCAGGTCGTAGGCCTTCTCGCGGCGCACGCGCGGCAATTCGGTCGCAGCCAACAGCGCCGCCACGCGCTGGGCAAGATCCGGTTGTTCAGCCTCGAGTTGCACCGCATACGTCGCGGAGCGCAGCAAGACCTGAAGCGGAGGCAAGCGATCATCGACGGCGTCGGCCTGGTGGACGGCGAGACCGGGTGGCGCCGCCGTTTGCAGGGCGGTCAACGTCGATTCGACCGGGAGATCTTGCTCGAGCCAGATATCGGCCAACTCACAGCTGGAGGTGAAGCCGAGCGGCAGCGCCCCGGCCAGTTGAATCCGCGGCTGAGGATGGAAGCCCTGCGTATACGCAAGCGGCAGGTGCGCGCGGCGAAAGGTGCGCTCCCAGGCGCGATGCAAATCGAGATGCCCTGTGAAGCGCATGGCTTCACCTTTGGAAAATGCGATGCGTAGTCTCACCCGGGCATTCTATCGCAGACGCTCGGGTTTCCCGATCGATCGCCCGGCAGGGTGTGCACGGGCAAGTTGATCCTGTTGGCGAACCCGATCGCACGCTGTCAGGAGCCCCGAACCGGGCGGGACCGGTACACGGATGTTCACGGATAGCACGGATACACCATAAATGGCTCCGTGCCATCTGTGAACATCCGTGTGATCGGTGTACCGGGCCAGCCGTCCGAATCCGGTTCGCCTATAGGATCGCAAGTTGTAAGGCGCGGGATCTAGCCGCGGCACACCAGGCCCGGACGGGTCCAAATGCCTTTGCCCTCGATCTCGCTGTCGGCCTCTGGTCGCCAGGGGCTCACGACCAGCACAGGGTGTGCTGGCGCAACGATACGTGGCCGATCAACGTGGCGACGTCGACCCGCATCAGCGGATCGTCATCAACCGCGTTGAGCGGCCAATCAAGCGAATAGGTTTGGTGCAGCAGCCCAGGCGCCTCGCGCAGCGGCTCGGCCCGGTATTCGACAGTCACGCACGTGCTCGGCCCGTTGCGGTCCAGGATCCAGCGCGTGCCAACGATCGTCACGTCGGATTTGGGGGGTGGATCGTCCCCGGCCAGCCAGAGCCAGCCGATCCCGCCGGCGCCGCAGAGCACGGCAGCCACAACTAAACCGATCGCAGCCAAGGCGCCCCACACCCGGGCTGAGGCCGGGGGGCGGTCGGACCGGGTATGGGGCACGCTCGTCTCCTGCTGTCGGCCGGCGGCCGACCGTGGCGTCGCCGGTTAATCCCCGGCGACCGGCAGCTCGGGCGTGGTTGCCCGCCGCAGGTGTTTGGGCTTGACCTCCGGACACTCCCAGGCTTTGGCCGGAGTCTGCATGCGCAGCGCCGTGAACTTGGGCAGGATGCCGCAGGCGAAGCAGCGCTCGCGACAGTCGATGCGGGTCTGGCCGCGCAGGCTCCAGCGGTAATCCTCGGCCAGGAACTGCTTCTTGACCGCGACGTCGATGTGCTCCCACGGGAAGGTCTCGTCGATCAGCCGCTCGCGATGGGTGTAGAAGCGCGGGTCGAGCCCGACCTCGGCGAAGCACTCGAGCCAGGCCGGGTAATTGAAGTGCTCCTGCCAGGCGTCGAAGCGAATACCCTTGCGGTGCGCGGCACGCAGCACTGCACCCAGGCGTCGATCGCCGCGCGAGAACCAGGCCTCGAGCTGGGTCTCCTCGGGGTTGTTCCAGTTGAGTTTGAGCCCGGGGCCGCGCAGCTCGCGTTTGAGCAGCGATTGCTTGGCCCGGATCTGCTCGATCGAGTCGCACGCGACCCACTGGAACGGCGTGTGCGGCTTGGGCACGAACGTGCTGACGCCGGCTGTGACGCTGACCTTGTTGCCCACATACTTGCGGCCTTCATCCCGCACCCGTTTGCATACCTCGGCGATGGCCTGTACGTCCGCGAGCGTCTCGGCCGGGTGGCCGATCATGAAATACAGCTTGACGTGCGTCCAGCCGCGTTCAAAGACCGCGCGTACGGTTTCGAGCAGCTGCTCGGTCGAAACCGGCTTGTTGATGATCTCGCGCATGCGCTCGGTCGCGGCCTCGGGCGCAAAGGTGAAGCCGCCGCGCTTGTTGTCCTTGAGCGCTTCCATCAACTCGACCGACGCGCTCTCGATCCGGAGCGACGGCAGCGACACGCTCAGGTGCTTGCCCGCGAAGCGCTCGCCGACCTTGCGCACCAGATCGACGACGTCGCCATAGTCGGATGACGACAGCGACAGCAACGCGATCTCCTCGAAGCCCGTGTTCTTCAGACCTTCCTCGATCGCGTCGACGATGGCCTCGACCCGGCGCTCACGCACCGGGCGCGTGATCATGCCCGCATGGCAGAAGCGACAGCCGCGCGTACAGCCGCGCATGATCTCGACCGCATAACGGTTGTGGATCGTGGCGATGTACGGCACGATCAGCCGGGTGGGCGGTGGCGGCAGGATCGGCACGATGCGCTTGAGCACCTTGGCGGGCGCGGCGGCGTCGATCGGGAGCACGGCCGCGATCGTGCCGTCCTCGTTGTACTCGGGCGCGTATAGCGCCGGCACGTACACCCCCCAGATCCCGGCCAGCTTGCGCAGCAACTCGATCTTGGGCGCGTCGCCGGCTTTCCATTCGTCCAGTACCTTGAGGATGTCGAAGATCACGTCCTCGCCTTCGCCGATGACGAAGGCGTCGACGAAGTCCGACATCGGCTCGGGGTTGTAGGCGCTGTGCCCGCCGACGATGATCAGCGGCATCGCGCGGGGGTCGCGTTCGGCGGCCAGCAGGGGCAGCCCGGCCAGGTCGATGAAGTTGACGGCGTTCGAATACAGCTGCTCGTACGGGATCGAAATCCCGATCAGGTCGAAGTCGCGGATCGGGCGTTTGCTCTCGAGCGCGAACAGCGGCAGCCCGGCCGCCCGCATGGCGGCCTCCATGTCGGACCAGGGCACAAAGGCGCGTTCCGCAAGCAAGTCGGGCCGGCGGTTGATCAGGTCGTACAGGATCGCCAGGCCCAGGTTTGGGGTGCCGATCTCGTAGACATCCGGAAAGGCCAGACACACTTTCAGGCGCGCGGTCGCCCAATCCTTGACGATCGAGTTCAGTTCGCCACCGGTGTACCGGCCCGGCTTCTCGACCCGCGGAAGCATGCGGTCCAGCGCGTGGGGGATGGATTCAGGAGTCATCTTGGAGAATTATAAGGCGTCAGGGGCCGGGCGTCAGGTTTGGGCTGGATTCTCCAAAGACACCGGGAGTGCGAACGGTACCCTTGAGGCCTGAAGCCCGGCGTTCGCACTCCCGGTGTCACTCATAAATCGACCAATCCCCGGATCTCCTCCCACTCGATCGCGGTCTGGCGGCCCTGGTCGAACTCGGCCTGCATCCAGGCGTGGAGTTTGAGCAGGGTGGGGTCGTCCTTGGCCAGTTCATGCCCGGTATGTTGCTTGACTGTGAAGATCAGGCCGGCCACGCCCGAGTCCTTGGTCAGGCTGACCTCGAGCGGGCGCCCTAACAATGCCGGGACGTCGAAGGGCGCGTACATCCACCAGAATTTGTTGAGACCGTCGGCGTGAATCCCGGCCCGCGTGCGATGCGCATCTTTGCCGAAGAGCGGGTATTTGGCCGGCACGGGCTCGCCCATCGCTTCATACAGCGCCGCCAGATCGTTGAGGGCTTTGAAGTCGGGGGCTCTCTGGTCAAAGTAACCCAGGCCGATCAGGTGCAGCAGCACGCCCTCGAGCGGTGCATTGCCCGACCGCTCGCCCTTGCCCAACAACGTGCCGTTGATGGCCGCGCAGCCGGCCTGGACCGCTGCGAGGCAGTTGGCAACCACGAGGTGGGTGTCGTTGTGCGGGTGGAACTCCAGATCTTCGGCCGCCAGCCCCAACCCGCGCAACTCGCGGATCATACGCGGAACCGAGCGCGGCCACGCGACGCCGTCGTACGGCAATCCCAGGCCGAGTGTGTCGCAAACCCGGAAGCGCGGGCGTTGTTCGGGCCCGAACGCCCGAGCCCGCTCGAGCACGGCCGTCACGAACGGCAGCATGAACTCGCGCGGCGCGCGGGTGGCATCCTCCAGATGCAGGCGTGGGCGCAGTCCAGCCGCGAGCACGGCTGTGACAGCGTCGAGGTAGGTGCGCGCCGCCGCCGAGCGGCCGGCCGGCGTGAACTTGTGGAAGGTGTGGTAGTCGGAGGCCGAGGCCAGCATGCCCGTCTCGCGCACACCCAGCCCGGCGATCAGGGCGACGTCTTTGGCGGTGGCCCGGATCCAGGTCGTCGGCTCGATCGGTGCGCCCGAATGGTGCATCTCGAGCGCGGCCTCGAGCATGGCGCGATCGGACGCCCGATAGGCGAAGAACTCCGCCTGCCGGATCGCGCCGCTGGCCCCCGTGAAGGCGTTCATCACCTCGAAGATGCGGACACCCTGCGCGACGGTCAAGGGCAATCCACCCTGTTGGCCATCGCGATGGGTGGTCTCGGTGGTCCAGGCCGCCGGGGCGAGATCCGGCGGCCGCTCAGCCCACTCGAAACGCGGAAAGCCGCCACGTGGAAAGCTCGGCTCGAAGTAATCAGGGGTCGGGACGTCAGGGATGGTCATGAACCGATGCTAGAATAAAGCCGGCAATGTCGTCAATCTTGATTGAAAAATCAATGTTGCAGTTTGAGGAGCACGGATGAAGACTTTCTACACCGCAGCCGAGGCCGCGCGCCGGCTCGGCGTCAGCCGGGCTACGTTGTATGCCTATGTCAGCCGCGGCCTGATCCAATCCGATCCGGGTGATGGCCCGCACGCCCGCCGGTATCGGGTTGTCGATGTCGATCAGTGGGCGAAGCGCAAAGCGGCCCGCAAAGACCCGACCCGCGCGGCAGCCGATGCGTTGCAGTGGGGCGCGCCGGTGCTGGACTCGGCCTTGACCTTGATCCAGGACGGGCGTTTGTACTACAACGGTCAGGATGCTGTGGCGTTGGCGGCCACCGCCAGCCTGGAGCAGATCGCAGGGTTGCTGTGGGCAGGCGCGCTTGGGGCGGCGCCCGAGGCCGTCGGCAAGGTGGCGCGGGTGCGCGTCCCGCCCCGGCTGGCGCCCTTGACCCGTTTTCAAGCGGCGTTGCCACTGGCCGGGCAGAGGGATCCCGCTGCGTACGATCTGCGGCCGGCAGGCGTGCAGCGCACCGGGCTGCGCATCCTGCGCCTGTTGACGGGGCTCGCGATCGGCGCGGCCCCATCGGCCGAACCAACCGCCGCGCGATTGGCCCGCGCCTGGAAGGTCCCGGCCCGCGCGCGGCCAGTGATCGAGATGGCCCTGGGGCTGTGCGCCGACCATGAGCTCAACATCTCGGCTTTCACCGTGCGCTGCGTGGCTTCGAGTGGGGCCACGCCGTACGCGGCCGTCACGGCCGGGCTCTCGGCGCTCCAGGGTCGGCGGCATGGAGGCCTGATCGAGCAGGTGGATCGGCTGTTGGCGGACGCGGCCCACTCCGGCGCGACCCGAGCTGTGGCCCGTTGGCTCCAGGAGCAGGAGCGGTTGCCGGGCTTCGGCCATCCGCTGTACCCGCAAGGCGACCCGCGGGCTGCCGCGCTGCTGCGGGCGCTGGCGTCGCTGGCTCCGCACGGGGCCGAAGCGCGCCTGGCCGCAGCTGTGGCGCGACAGGCGGCCGAGCACCTTGGCGAGAAGCCGACGATCGACTTCGCCCTGGCCGCGCTGACGCGTGCGCTCGCGCTACCGGTTGGCAGTGGTCTGACGCTCTTTGCGCTGGGCCGGACGGTCGGGTGGATCGGTCACGCCCTTGAAGCGTACGCGACGGATGCGCTCATTCGGCCACGGGCGCGCTACACCGGCCCGCTGCCGTCCGTGTGATGGCAGTGCGGTTGCGGAATCAGCAACAGCCCGCCTGCCGACCCCAGGGGCTCGGCAGGCGGGCTGTTGCTTGGTTATGCGGAGCGGTTCAGGCGCTCAGCCGGCGGCGGCTTCCGACTCGCTGCCCTTGCGGCCCAGCAGATCGTCGATCTGCTTGCGGCGCTCGGTCACGATGC
The DNA here is from genome assembly GCA_016789175.1 of Anaerolineales bacterium. Taxonomy (GTDB): domain Bacteria; phylum Chloroflexota; class Anaerolineae; order Anaerolineales; family UBA6663; genus UBA6663. The sequence goes on along the minus strand of JAEURK010000398.1, from coordinate 26,511 downwards.
CTTTGCCCTTCTCGGCCAGCTCTTCGCCCTTAGCCCTGGCCTCGGCCGCCAGCTTTTCGGCCCGATTGCGGGCGGCGGCGGCGGCCTCCTCGGCACGATGCCGGGCGTCCTCGCCATACGTGTTGGCTTGATCGCGCAGTTCGATGCTGCGCTGTCGGATCTGAGCCCGGGTCTCCTCGCCTGACTGCGGCGCCATGATCAGGGCCACGGCCGCGCCGACCAGCCCGCCGATGATGAAGCCCGTCAGGAAGCTACCAATCTCGCTGTCGGAAGATTCAGACATGGTCCCTCTCCTTGGAAAACGCCGCCCGCGGCGTTCAGCGGCGGAAGATCCCGCCCAGTTGGTTAAAGGTGTCGACGATCTTGCTGAGCCCGGCGACGTAAGCGTTGAGCTTGATCACCGGCTCGGCCACGTTCTCACTTAAGAACACCGCCGTGCCCCGGACGGTGCGCACCGTCTCCTGGGTCGCCTCCAGGATCGGTTTCAGTTCGTTGCGCAGCAGGTTGGTGAGGAGCGCGATCTGGACCGCGACGACCGCCAGGGCGACCCCGATGAACACCATCATCAAAGCCATCAGAATGATGAAGACGTCGCGCACGGCGGCGGCCTGGGTCGGGTGCTGGACCAGGAAGACGGCGCCGGCGATCAGCCCGACCAGGATCAAGAGGCCAAGGATGGCGGTCACGATCAGGGTGGCGCGCTGGCGCGGGGTCAGGCCCTCCGGCTCAGGGGCCGGAAACGGCTCAACCGGCGGAACAGCGGGGCGCTCGGGCGCCGGGCCCTCATCGGGATGCGTGGGCGCATTGGTCATAAGTCGCGATTATAACCCACCGAGAGTCGGAGTATCGAAGGTCGCCCAGGGCTAACGCATCCAGAGCGAAACGTTGCGATTTTCGCCACGAATTTCGCGAATTGAGGCTGCAGTTCAGACCGGTATCCACAGCGGCCGTCACTACTCACGCGGGCGAGCGCGCCGGCTCTCGCCCCTGACGTCGTCATGGATCAGGACGCGTGTCAGGGTCAGTGCCAGCCCGCTGCCGAGTGTCGCCATCAGCAGGTTCAGCGCGCCGACCTGCAGCGCATGGACGCCGATCAGGTCGCCGACGAGGTGACCGAGCGTGAAGCCCAGCCAGCTGGCAACCAGGAAGAAGACCAGCCTACGAGCGTCGCCGCCCTGCCAGACGTGGAAGGCCGCGCCAAAGAGCGTCGCAAGCCCGATGGCCAAAAGGTAAGTTGGTAAGGTCATGCGTTCCTCGCAGCGGCCCCGGTGGATGGATCCGGCGCGCGGACGATGATGCCGCCGCCCAGACAAATCTCACCCTGATAGAACACGGCCGCCTGGCCCGCCGTTATATCACGCAGACGCGTCTCGAACAACACGGTGGCCCGTCCGTCAGGTTGCGGCGTGATTAGCGCGGGCTGGGGTGGGGCCTTGTACCGGATCTTGACCTCAGCCTGGATCGGGCCTTCCGGAGGCATGCCCGCGACCCAATGCACGCGCGTCGCGCTCAGCCTGTCGCGCCCGAGCTCCGCGGCGCCGCCCACGACCAGGGCGTTATCGGCCGGCCGCAGGTCGATCACGTATACCGGATCCGGGCCGCACAGTCCGATGCCCTTGCGTTGCCCGATCGTGTACAGGGGCAGGCCTTGATGCTCGCCCACGACGGTCCCATCCTGGCGCACGATCGGGCCGGGGCGCAGGCTGGCCGGCGCATGCTCGCGCAGGAAGCGGCGGTAATCGCCGTCGGCCAGGAAGCACAGGTCCTGGCTCTCTGGCCGATCCGCGACCGGCAGCCCGATCTCGCGCGCGAGCGCCCGCACCTCGGGCTTAGTCAGTTCACCCAGTGGGAAGAGCGCGTGCTTGAGCTGGGCCTGACCCAGCACGCCCAGCACGTAGGACTGATCCTTATGCGGGTCGACGGCCTTGAGAAGCTGGTAGGTTTCGCCCGCGATGACGCGCGCGTAGTGGCCGGTCGCCAGGAAATCGGCGCCAAGGTCCAGGGCCTGGTTGAGCAGGAACTCCCAGCGGATGTGGCGGTTGCACTCGATGCACGGGTTGGGCGTCAGGCCGGCCGCATAGCTGTCGATGAAGAAGTCGACGATGCGGGTCTTGAACACCGTCTGTGCGTCGACGGCGTAAAACGGGATCTCGAGTTGCGCGGCCACGCGCCGAGCCTGGGCCAGGGCGTCGGGTGTGCAGCAGCGGTTGAAGGCGGCGTCCTGGGTCGGCTCTCCCCACAGTCGCATCATCAGGCCGACCACGTCGTAGCCCTGCCGAACCAGCAGGGCCGCGGCGACGCTGCTGTCGACGCCGCCCGACATGGCGATGACGACCCGCTGCGCCATCAGGCCCCCGCCGAGGCCGGCGCAACCGGCGCGCGTAGCCGCGCAACCAGGCCCGGCAGAGTCGTCAGCAGACCGTCGATGTCGGCGGCCGTGGTCGGTCGACCGACCGTCAGGCGCAACGACCCGGAGGCCCACTCGGGTGTCAAACCACAGGCCAACAACACGTCGGATGGGCGCGGATCGCCGGTCTTGCAGGCCGAGCCCGACGATGCGGCGTAGCCGGCCAGGTCGAGATGCATGAGCAGGGCATTGCCATCGACGCCACGCAGGGCAAACGAGGCATGGTTGGGCAGCCGCTCGGTCGGATGGCCGGTCAATGCGCTCTCCGGCACCCACTCCAAGATGCGCGCAATCAGCCGGTCGCGCAGCGTGATCGCACGGGCGTTATGGCTATCCCGTTCGGCGGCGGCCAGGCGCAAGGCTTCGGCCAGGCCGACGATCAAGGGCACGTTCGGGGTGCCGGCGCGCAGGCCACGCTCGTGGCTGCCGCCGGTCTGCACCGGCAGCAGGGTCGTGCCCGGTGCGACGTACAGGGCGCCGACGCCCTTCGGCCCGTAGGCCTTGTGGGCGCCGAGCGCCAGGGTGGTGACACCGAGGGCGGCGACGTCGAGCGGTAATTGGCCCGCGGCCTGAACGGCGTCGACGTGCACGGGCACGCCGCGGGCGCGGGCTGCGGCCGAGATGGCCGCGATCGGGTTGATCGTGCCGAGCTCGTTGTTGCCGTAGATGACGGCCACCACGGCCGTGTCGTCGCGCAGGGCATCGGCCACGGCGGCGGCGCTGACCTGCCCGTAGCGGTCGACGGGCACCTCGGTCAGCTCGAAGCCGAAGTGATCGCGCAGCTGATGGCAGGTCGCTTTGACGGCCTCGTGCTCAACCGGTGTGCTGACGATGTGCCGCGCGCCGCGTTGCTCGCGGGCCGCCAGGGCCAGGCCGCGCAGGGCGAGGTTATCGGCCTCCGAGCCGCCGCTGGTGAAGATCACGGCTTCCGGGGCGCAGCCCAGCACCTCGGCCAGCGTCGCGCGCGCACGCTCGAGAGCGGCCTCGGCCCGTTGGCCGGGGCCGTGCACCGACGACGGGTTGCCGAAATGCTCGCGGAAGTACGGCAGCATCGCCGCCAGCACGCGCTCGTCGACCGGCGTCGTTGCGGCGTAATCCAGGTAGATCGTGGTCATGTCTGAGGATTGTATCGTGAGACGGGTGGGCCGCTTGCGACACCCGATCGTGTATCATCACGTTATGCCAAGCGAGACGTTCGGCCACGAGCTGGAGATGCACCTGATCGCGCTCAACCGCGAGCTTTGGGCGGAGAGCACGGGCCAGGCGGTGCAGCAGAACGTCGTGTACCGCTCCACGGGCGCGATCGCCAGCCTCTCCGAGACTCTTTTGGCGGATCCGGATCCCGCCTGGCGGCACTATGGCGTGCAACTGTGGGCCGAGTCGCGCGCCCGATCCCGCGATGAGCGCATCCTTGACCAGATGGATGAACATGTGCGTGTCCGCGATCTCAAGAGCAGCGACGGTCCGCTGACGTGGCGCAACTGGCGCACGTTCGAGCGCGAGGCGAAGGGCGATCTCCTCGACGCGGGGCTGCAGGCTCTGACCACGCGCAGCCTCGCGCTCGGTCCAGCCCTTCAGGCTCGCCTGGATCAGACCCGGTCCGACTATGCCCAACACGGTCTGACCCCGGCCGCCGTCTTCGCCTGGCGCGAGGGCCTGACGTTGTCGGGGCTGCGGGCGTGTCTGCAGCGGGAAGCCCTGGCGGCGCGCGATGCGTTTCAACACGCGCTGCATGGACTGAGCACTGCGGTGTTCGGGCGTGCGTCTGGCGCCGCGGAACTGCATGCCCTGTACCTGAACCTCATGTACCTGACCACCGACGCTATTTTTGGCGCCGCTGAAGAAGAAGTGGCGCGCGCCCTGGATCAGTTCGGGCGGGCCGGGTTCAACCTGGGCTTCGTCCCGCTCGACCTGGTCGATCGCCCGCGAAAATCGCCCGGCGCCTTCTGTTTCCCGATCGCCATCCCCCACGACGTTCGGATCTCGGTGCGGATGACGTCGCGCCATCACCTGGTCGACATGCTCTATCACGAGCTCGGACACGCCGCGCACTTTGCGAGCATCGATCCCGGTCTGTCGTTTGTCGACCGCTACTGGATCGAATCGGGCGTGCACGAGACATTCTCGACCTTGTTCGAATCGTTGCTGGGTGAGCCGCGCTTCCTCTCCGAAGAATTGGGGCTGCCGGCACGGTCAGTGGACGCGCTTGTGTCATTCGCGGCCTTCAAACGCGCCTTGACGATGACCAAGCAATCAGCGACGGCTCTGGCAGCGCTGGATTGTTGGGAAGAAGGGCTCGACTGGGCGCAGACCGAGGGTCGGTTCCGTTTGTATCACCGAGATCTGCTCGGGGTCGCCACGCCGCAGGGCTTTGGCCGGCTCGACCCGTTCCTGCAAACTGTCAACGTCTATCCAGCCGGCTATGTTCTGGCCGAGTTGCGCGTGACGACCTGGGTCAAGGCGCTGCGCGAGCTGGGGGGCGAGGCCTGGTGGCGCTCGCCGGCGGCCCAGGCCGACCTTCGGGCGCGCATGACGGCCGGCGCGCACGCCGCGCTGCCGTTCGAAGGCGGCGAGGCCTAATCGGTACCGGGCGGCGGCTCAGGAGTCGCGCTGTCGGGGCGCGTATCGCCCGACAGGTCGCCCACACCCTCGGTTTGAACAAAGGCCGGCGTCTCCACACCCTCGGGGGCGGGCTGGGTTGTGGCGCAGTAAGGGCAGACGGTCCAGGCCAGGTCGATCAGCTGCCCGCACTGGATGCAGGGCTTCTTGAGCCGGGTCAGGCAGTTGGGGCAGATCTGCCACGCCTCCTGCACCTGGCGATTGCAGCCCGGGCACACCCGGCGCTCCTCGATCTCCTGCAGGAGCGCCTCCTCCTCGAGGCTTTGTTCGTATTGCTCGGCCAGCGTCTTTGGCGGGCGCAAGATAAGGTAGATCAGCAGGCCGGGCAGGAGCAACACGGCGACGACCAGCGCTGCCATGACCTGGGCCAGCACATCGCGGCTGCGCGCGCGCATGTCCCGAAACGTCCAGATCACGAGGCTGAGCCAGAGCGCGGCCAGGAATGCGCCGAGAAAGGTCACGGCCCACAGCACGGATTCGGAGAGGGCGCTGATGTCGATCGGCATGGGCGGCGATTATAATATGGAGGCTTGATCGCCGCGACCGGCAAGGGGGCCGGGCGCGCGCTGAACGGCCAGGGGGGCCATGCCCAGCACCACAGCCCGCATCCACGATCTCGCCCCGGCTGATCGGCCGCGCGAGCGTTTAATCGCCGACGGCCCGAGTGCGCTATCCACTTCTGAATTGCTTGCGATCCTTCTGCGCGTCGGTGTGCCGGGCGAAAACGCGCTGCGTCTCTCCGAGCGCGTGCTGGCGCAGGTCGGGGGGCTGGCGGGGCTGCATCGCGCCGGGCATGCCGATCTCAGCGCCGTGCGCGGCATCGGCTCAGCCAAGGCGGCCCAGCTGCTGGCCGCCGTCGAGCTCGGGCGGCGCATCGCCAAGGCTGGGCAGGGCGATCGGCCCGCGATCCGCAGTGCCGCCGACGTCCACGCCCTGATCGGCTACGAGTTGATGGGGCGCGAGCAGGAATACCTGCTGGTGCTCAACCTCGACACCCGCAATCGCCTGATCCGCCCCCCGATCGAGGTCTACCACGGCTCACTCAACACGTCGTTGATCCGGGTCGGTGAGGTCTTCCGTCAGGCGATCAAGGACAACGCGGCCGGCATCATCGTCGCCCACAACCACCCCAGCGGCGATCCATCGCCGAGTGCCGATGACGTCTCGGTGACCCGCGCCCTGCGCGAGGCCGGCAATCTGCTGGACATCGCGTTGCTCGATCATGTGGTGATCGGCCGGGACGGTTTTGTCTCGTTGCGCGAGCGGGGTTTGATGTAGACGTGGGCGGAGTCGCTTACGCTGGCCCGCCGGGCCACTGCGGCAGCCGGACGGTGAAGGTGCTGCCCTGATCGCGCCCGGCACTGTACAGATCGATCGTGCCCCCCATCTCCTCGGCGAGCCGGCGCGAGATCGCCAGACCCAGACCGGTGCCCCCGAAGCGGCGTGTGCTGCTGCCATCCACCTGAACGAAAGGCTTGAAAAGGGACGCCTGAGCCTCGGGCGGGATGCCGACCCCGGTGTCTTCCACCGTGATGTGCACCCAGGCTCGGGCGATAGTGGCGCGCACCCGGATCTCGCCGCGCGACGTGAATTTGAGCGCGTTGCCGATCAGGTTGAGCAGGATATGGCGCACGTGCTCGGGATCGGCATGCGCACGCGCTGTTGCGGGGAGGTCGTCGGCGACCACCAGCTCGATCCCTTGCTGGCCGGCGCGCGCCGAGAGCAGGTCGTAAACCTGGCGCATGATCAGGCCCACGTCGACGGCCTGGAGCTCGACCTGCATTTGGCCGGCCTCGATCTTGGAGAGGTCGAGCAGCTCGTTGATGTGGTTCAGAAGCCGCAGCGCGGCGTCGTGGGCGGTCTCGACGAAATGCCGTTCTTCGTCTCGGGTCTCGCAGATATCGTCGAGCACGAGGCGCAGCGAACCCAGGATGCCGGTGAGCGGGGTGCGTAGCTCGTGCGAGGTGTTGGCCAGGAACTCGCCCTTCAGCTGGCTGGCGCGTTCGGCGGCCTGGCGAGCCGCCGCCAACTCGTCGAAAAGTTGCTGGTTGGCGATCGAGAGCGCGACGACGCCGGCCGCGTTGCTGACGCGCTCGACGTCCAATGCCGTGACTTCATGAAGTTGATGATGGGCGACGATCAGCGCGCCGAGCACCCGCTCGCCCAGGAGCAACGGCACGCCGATCAGGGTCTTGCCAGGCAGGCGTCGGCTCGGGGCGGGCACGAACCGCGATGGGCTCGCGATGTCGGGCACGATCATGGGCTGACCGGTCTCGATGATGAAGTCCGAGAGTTTGTGCTCACTGGCCTGCTCGACCTGGGTGATAAACGATTGGCGCACCTGCGCGCTGCCCGCGCCCGGCAGGTGCCGCTGCTCGATGTCGTCCCACAATGCGATCGATGCGCTATCGGCATGGATCAACTCGACCACCAGGTCCGTGACGCGCTCGAGCAGGCTGGCCATATCGGAGCCGCGCAGGCCGCTGCGCGCGATCTCGTTGAGGGTGACCAGGTAACGCGCGTCGTCCTCCAGGGCGGCGACAAGTTGCGCGCTGTACAGCGCCGAGCCGGCGCGCTCCGCGAACCCGATCAGGAGTTGTTGCTCGCGCAACGAGAAACCGGCGCGCGTTGCGCGCTCGACGACCAGGGCGCCGATGACGTGACCGCTGGCAAAGAGCGGCACGGCGGCTTGAGAGCGGCCTTGCGGGCTGCGGCGCCGGACCTGCACGGGAACGCCGCTTGGCGTGCGACCCGCTGCGATGTCGTCGACGACCACGAACTGGCGCGTGCGGGTTGCCAGGTCTTCGAGGCTTTCGGCCCCGGTAGCGGTGAGGGCGGCCAGCGGGCTCACGCCTTCCGGGATCCATGTGACCTCGCAGCTTGAGGCGCCAAATTCGATCCTCACCGCCGCACCGATCCGCTCCGCCAGGACATCGATGCCGGCCGGGTCCAACAGGGCCGTGGACAAGCGGTCAAGTGTCGCCAATTCGTCGGCCCGGTCACGATCGGCATCCAGCAGCCGGGCCGACTCGAGGGCCAGGCTGAGGATCCGGCCAATCGACTGCAACAGCCCCAAATCGCTCAGCGGGTAACGCAGCGTTGCGCCTCGCAGCACCAGCGCGCCCGAACGGCGCGCGCCAACGCCCAGGCGCACACAGATGAGCACGGCAGCGTCGTCGGCCGGCGTGGCGAGTTCAGACCAGCGCGGGTCAGACGGCCCCGTCTGCCCCGGGGTCATAATCTCACCCCGGCTCAGGACGAGCGGTGCTCGCAGTTCATCCAACCAGACCGGACGGCCGCGCACACGCGGATCGCCTTCTGGCAGCCCATACCGGATGAGGCGATCGTCCGCGGGCGCGGGCCACCACAGCTCGGCCTGACTCGCCTGCAGCTCTGCCAGCGAGAATGCAATGGACCTTTGGATGAGCGCGTCCAGGCCCTGGGTGACATCCAGGTCGTGCTGCAGGCGATAGAGCAGATCGACGCGATCCTTCTCGGCCGAAAGTTGCTCGAACAGCCGGGCATTGGCGATCGCGAGCCCGGCCTGATCGGAGAACGCCTGGAGGCGCTGGGCATCGCCTTCAGTGAAGGCCGCCAGGTGAGTGCTGTCGACGTTGAGCACGCCGATGACCACGCCTTTGACGATGATGGGCGATATCAGGCTGGAGCGGATCGGCGAAGGGCCGTAGAACAGCAGCCAGGCCGGGTCCTGCAACGCGTCCGGCACGATCTCGGGCTGCCGACGCTGAACGGCCCGGGCGACATGGGTGTCGTCGGCCAGCGAGAGCCAGCTCTGCTCGTAGCTCAGACGGATGCCGTGTTCGTGCAACCCCCGGTTCGCCACGATCACGGCGCGCTCACCCTGGATGAGCATGATGCTGCTCAGGTCGCTCGGCACGACGGCGGCCGCGGCCTCGAGGATCCGGTTGAGCACTTCGCCGAGGTCGAGCGAACTGTTGACCAGCGCGCCAAGCTTGCTGAGCGCGATCGCCAGGTCGCGCTGCTGCCGGAGGTCGGACTCGATCCGCAGGCGCTCGGTCACGTCGCGGGCGGTGACCAGCGCATAGACGTCATTATCCGGCAAGTGCACGATGTTGAGGGTGAGCTCGAGATGGCGCCAGGACCCGTCGCGGTGGCGGGCCTGCGTGATGGCGCGCGAGGGGTGCCGCCCGGCTTCCCGATCTGCCCGATACACGGCCCGCAGGCGCTCAACCTCGTCCGGTGTCACGAGCTTGGCAGGATCCAACTTGAGCATTTCATCGGGGTGATAGCCGAGGACCCCGGTCACCGCGGAGCTGACATAGATCAAACCCTGGGGCGCATGCACCACGGCCGTGATGTCGGAGCTGGCTTCGATCAGTCCACGGAAAAGGCTGTTGCCGAGCTCGGCCGGCTCGATGGGCGCGCGGGTCTGAGGGGCAGATCGACCGATCAACAAGGCGCCGTCGGGAAGACCTGCGGCGGAGCGGAGCGCCGTGATCCGGGTCGAGCACCAGCGGCGCTCGCCGCTCACGTCAAGCAGGAGGTCGAGGTCAATGGGTGGCCCGCCGGCCAGGACGGCCCGCAGGCCCGCTTCAGCCTGAGCCAGGGATTCGACCGGTGTGTGGGCGAGGATGGAAAGACCGTTGGGCAGGGCGGGTTGACCGGCGGGATCAACTGATCCGCGCACGTTGCCCTCCGGGTCGAGGTCGGCATAGAAAAGACCACGCTCCAGCGACAGGAGCGCCTGCAGCCGTACCGGGTCGTCACCCGGGCGCCAAGTGGAGCGCAGCGCGGTCGGTGCGGACATCAGCCTCTATGATACACTTCGTTTTCGGGGGCGCGAGCGCAAAATCGGCCTGAAATCCGGCTGAATCTGCGTGCAAACGGGGCGGACGACCGCATCGGATAGGCCGCGTGTGAACGAAAACCTCAATGCCGCGCGCAACGACTTTAATCGGGCGCGCCAACAAGCCGTCATGGCCGCGATTTTGGCCCGGATCAGCGGTCGGTCGGTCGACCTCCTGTCCTTCGACGATGTTCGCCGCCGCCTGCGGGCGTCGGAAGTCACATCCCGGGGCGTGCAGGACATCCCGATCGACGCCATCGTCGGTACGGTCAATCGCACTGTCGATTTCACCCGAGATTTCCTGCCGTTGCAACCCAGTGACGAGGAGCGGTGGGCCAGGGTTCGGTCAGTGACCGAGGATCCGGGGTTCACCGGCATGCCGCCGATCGAGGTCTACAAGATCGGCGAGGCCTTTTTTGTACGCGACGGCCACCATCGCGTCTCGGTCGCGCGCACGCTTGGGCAGACGCAGATTCAGGCCTACGTGACCGAGGTGTTGACGGACGTCCCGTTCGCGCCAGACACGCAGCCCGACGAGTTGCTCCACAAGGCCGAGTATGCCGAGTTCCTGGAACGCACGCACCTGTCGATCTCACGTCCGGGCATCGACCTGAGCGTCAGCGTCGCCGGCCAATATGAACGGTTGCTGACCTACATCGACGTACAGCGCTATGTCATGAGCGAGCGCTCTGGCCGGGCCGTCGATATAGAGGACGCTGCCGCAGCCTGGGTGGATGAGGCCTATCAGCCGATCGTGACCATCATCCGGGATATGGGCTTGCTGCGCGATCACCCGGATCGAACCGAGACCGACCTTTACATCTGGATCGTCGACCACACCGAAGACCTGCGCCGAGAGTTGGGGTGGAAGGTCAGCGCCTCGGCCCTGGCGGGTGCGCTGGCCGAGGGCTTCAAGATCGAGCCGCAGACGCAGCTTGGCGGCCGGATTCTACGCGCCGTCGTGCCTTCTGGCCTGCAAAGCGGCCCGGCGCCGGGCGTGTGGCGCCGCAGCCGGCTGGAGCAGCGCTATTTGGACCGGCTCTTCCCCGATATCCTGGTGCCGATCAGCGGCGGCGTCACCAGCTGGCAGGCGCTGGATCAGGCCCTGGACGTGGCGCGCCGCGAGCAGGCCACGCTTTTTGGGTTGCATGTCGTCACTGGTGAGTCTGCCCGCACCGGTGCTGAGGCGCTGGCGGTCCAGGAAGGTTTCGAGAGGCGCTGCGTGGAAGCCGGTGTCGAGGGCCGGCTGGCGATCGAGGCCGGCGATCTGACCGACAAGATCTGCGAGCGCGCGACTCTGGTCGACCTGGTGATTCTGAATCTGGCCCACCCGCCAGGGGCCGGGGTGGCCGATCGGCTGACGTCCGGCTTCAGCGCCGTGATTCGACGTAGCCCGCGACCGGTGTTGGCCGTGCCAGCGGTCAGGCTCGATACGACCTCGGCCCTGGTCGCCTTTGACGGCAGCCCGAAATCCAAGGAGGCCCTGTTCGTCGCCGCTTATCTGGCCGGCTCGTGGTCGCTCGACCTGATTGTTGTGTCGATCCGAGAGGGCGGTGTCGGCGAGGACGCGCAGCGATTTGCGCGCGACTACCTGGAGTTTCACGAGTTGACGGCTGATTACGTCGTACAAGATGGCGCAACGGCCGAAGCCGTCCTACACTTGGGGCGGGAGCGGAACGTCGGTCTCTACGTTCTGGGAGGGTACGGCGCGCATCCAGCCATCGAAGTGATGGTGGGCAGCGCCGTCGATCGCGTGTTGCGAGAGACTGATCGCCCGGTGTTGATCTGTCGATGATGCCCTTGTCTCAGCCCATCCTCGATCGATTGGCCGAGTTGTTGTCACAACCCGCGTCCGAGACCACGCGCCAGGCGGCGGCGCGTCTGGTGGTCGAACTCACGTTGCAGGCGCCGGCGGGGTCTTCCGCCTACGAGGAGTCGCCAGAGCCGGTGTTTGTGCTCGACTCGCGCGGCCGTTTGCGCGACGTCAACGGGTTGGCCTGTTCGCTGGTCGGTCGAACGCGCGATGCGCTGATCGGTACTGACCCCCAGGAGCTGGCACCCTCCGAGGATCGCGCTCATTCACTCTTCGATGTGGACCTGACAACGCCCGCCGTGCCATGCCGTCGCGAACGCCGACTGCGACGGAAAGACGGCGCGGTGCTGTGGTGCGAGGTCAGCACGCTCCGATTGCACGACGGCTCGCGCCTGGCTTTCGTCCGTGACATCACGGCCCAAAAGCGGTTGGCCGAAAACCTGCGCAGCAACGAACTGCGGCTGCAGGCACTGGTGTCGGCCGTCGATGAGATCGTGTACGAGATCGACGGCGGCGGCGCCATCATCAACGTCTGGGCCAAAGACACGACTTTGCTGATGCGCCCCCGGGCCGAGTTGATCGGCCGCGCGCTGAGCGATCTGTTCACGGAACCCCAGACGCAGCAGTTCCTGTCGGCCATACGGCGGGTGCTCAACACCGGGCAACCCGAGAACCTGGAGTACCCGCTGACATTGGGCGGCAGCGAGCACTGGTTCCAGGCGCGGGTTGCGCCGGTATCGTCGGCGAACAGCCTGGTCAAGACCGTCTGCCTGGTCGCGCGCGATGTCACCGAGCGTTATCAAGCCGAGCAGGCGTTGAGCGCGACGGCGGCCGAGGTCAGCGCCCTGTACCGCGCGACAGCCGGGCTGCTTTCGGTCTCCGGAGACTCGGCCCAACTGGTGCGCGCGATCGCGCAGGCCCTGGCGGCCGAACTGGCGCCGGTATGCTGTGCCTTGTATCTGCCTGAACCGGATGAGGTCTCGCTGGTATGCAAGGCGCTGGCCGGCGACTTCGACGCAGCGTATGGCCCTGTGTCGGCCGGCGGTCCTGGCCTGATCGCGTTGGCCTTCGGCACCGGCGAGTCGCTCTACGCGCCGGACGCCGTAAACGACCCGCGCTATCTGCAGGGCGATGCCCGCACGCGCTCGGAGGTGGCGACGCCTCTGACGGGCACTTCAGCCGACGGCAGCACCCGCGTGATCGGCGTCCTCGATCTGCAGAGCCCACGGGTGGATGCGTTCAGCCCTCGCGCGCTCCGAATGATCTCGCTCTTCGCCGAGCAGGCCGGCCTGGCCCTGGCCAGCGCGCAGTTGATGACCCACCTGGTGCAGGCGCGGGCGGACGCCGAAGAGGCCAGCCGCTTGAAGAGCGAGTTCCTGGCCAACACCTCGCACGAATTGCGAACGCCGCTATCGACCATCATGGGTGCGCTCGAGATCGTGATCGACGGCCTGGCCTCCGATCCGGCCGAGGAACGGCGCCTGCTCAACACCGCCCATCTCTCGGCCGAGCGGTTGCTGTATTTGATCTCGGATCTGCTCGACTTCGCCAAGGTCGAGGCCGGACGGATGGAGGTCGACCTCCAGATCGTCAACATCGGCCCGATCCTGGCGGATGTGTACCTGATGGCGCGCAACGACGCCGAGCGCAAGGGCCTGGAGATCGAGATGGACCTGCCGGCGACGGTGCCGACCGTGCGCGCCGATGCTTACAAGCTGCGCCAGGTCCTGCTGGGTGTTGTCTCCAACGCGGTGAAGTTCACGGAGCAGGGCGCCGTGACGGTGACGGTGGCAGACCGATTCAATGCGGTCGTGATCACGGTCGCCGACACCGGCATCGGGATCGAGGAATCGAAGGCAGCCGAGATCTTCGAGCCCTTCGTGCAGGGCGACGGTTCATCGACCCGGCGTTATGGCGGAACCGGCCTTGGCCTGGCCATCTCACGCCGCTTGATGCTGCTGATGGGTGGCGAACTGCGTCTGACGCGCACGGCGCCCGGCGGCGGCAGTGTGTTCGAGGTTGTGGTGCCCCTGGCGCGCTGAGCGCGCGGTTGTCAGGCGTCGAGGGCAGCCAGCACGCCGGTCGTCAGGTCGGCCACACTGACTGCGCGATCTTCGGCGCGGCTGCGGGCCATGATCGCATGCTCGACCGCGTGCAGCACGGCTGCGGCCGGCGCGGGGTCCCCGACTTTGGCGAAACCGAAGGCCAGGGTTGCGCCCGAATCGTCGGGATGCAATCCCCCGTGCATGCCCAGCAGCGGCGGGCTGAAGTAAAACCCCTCGGTGTAGTTCGACAACAAGACCAGATCCGGGCTGAGATCGCTTTGACTGGCGCGCAAGCGGCGCGCGGCCTGGACGACCGTGTGTCCCTCCTGGGTGGCGAAGGCATCCTCGAGCACATGAAGCCGGCCAGCCGAGTCGATCGACTGGTGAGGCGCGGCCCAGCCCTCGCGCTCGACGTCGCGAGCCAGGATGCCGCTGAGCGTGCCGCGCAATTCGTCGCTGTGGGCGCCGGTCAGATGCGCGTCCCAAAACGCCTTGGCAACGCGGCGCACATCGGTCTCAAAACGCGGCGGGGTGGCCCAGGGATGGCCTGGGCGACGCAGATACACGTAGGCCAGCGCGCCGTTGCTGGCGACCACGGCGTCGCAATCCGGCGACTCGCCCGGGTAATCATGGACGTCGAGCCCGAGCGAGTCGAAGACGTGCGCGAGCTCGCGATCGAACGGGAAGCTCAGGCGCAGCGAATGGCGGGTATCGCTGGGCGTCGCGTACTGGCCATGATCTGAGGCAACGACGACCAGCGTGTCCTCGAGCAGGTTCAGCAGCTCGAGCGTGGCGACCAGGCGCGCCAGCGGCGGGCCGACATGCTGACGCATGTAAGCCAGCTGCTCGCCGGGCCCGTTGTGATGGCTGTGTTGATCGAGGCCGAGGAAGTACAGGGTCAGCACATCGGGCCGATCGCCGGAGCGGAGCAGGGCGATGGCCTTGTCGGTCATCTCGGAGTCGAAGGCGCTCGGCTCGAGCCCAAACAGACCGCCGCCTTTGACAGCGCGCGCGATTTGGATCAGGTCCGGCTTGATCCAGACGTCGGCGCCGCGCCCAACCATGTGATGCACGGTGGCCGAGCGTTTGCCGCGGGCGCGTACATGTTCGTGCAGGGTGGTGACCCCGGCCGGATAGATCCGGCCGAGCAGGCCGTCCGAGTCTTGATAGATCCGTAGCGCATCCTCGACCGCCAACAGATCGCCGACGTCGAAGGCGTAGAACTTCGGGCCGCGGTTCTCGTACCGGCCGAAGCGATCGAAGAACTGGTTGCCGATCACGCCGTGGTCGGCCGGATGCCGGCCCGTGAACATGCTCGATTGCGCGCAGAACGTGATCGACGGCGCGGTGCTCAGCGGGTCAAGCACCAGCCGTCGCGAAGCGTCGCCCATCAGGGTTTGCAGGGCAGGTTGGGCCGGGTCATCGAGCGACTGGGCGAACACGTCGCGGCGCAGGCCATCGATGTCGAGGATCAGGATGCGTTTGGCTGGCATGGTGTTGTGAAACGATTATACGGCCGACCCGGTGGAAGGTTTCGAAGCGCCCTACATCCGGCCGGCGGCAGCGCCACTGATGCCGGCCCCATCTGACCGCCGGTGTGACTCAAGGTGTGCTGCGACATCCGACGCGGGCGGTCGTCCACCCGCGTGCGCAGTGTCAAGCCGCGTGCGCGGTGTCATCAATCGGGCCCTTTGTCATCCAGAGGGCCCGAGGCACACTGGCCATGACGACGAGGGGGTGGGCTCGAAGGATCTCCTGTCGGACTCGCGTGCTGCGTCGCCACCGGTTGAGCGCGCGGAGGCGCCTGAACGGAGATCCTTCGCGCCCTCACCGCGCCGGGTCCACAAGGCGTCTTGGGCGCTCTGGATGACACGGACGATCAGAGGTGTCTTTCAAAGCGCGGGGGCAATCCAGGCGCACGTGTCATCCAGCAGCGCGGATGCCGCCCGGGGCGTGTGTCATCCAGAGGGCCCGAGGCACACTGGCCGTGACGACGAGGGGGTGGGCTCGAAGGATCTCCTGTCGGACTCGCGTGCTGCGTCGCCACCGTCGGAAGGTTGCCACCGCAGCCGCGGGTCGGATTTGACACAAGGCAACCTTGCACGACAATAGCAGGTATGGGAATCGAGATCGAGCGCAAGTTCCTGTTAAGTGACGACGGCTGGCGGCCCGGTCCCGCAGGCGTACCGTATCGGCAGGGCTACCTGATGGCCGACGGCGGGCTGACGGTGCGTGTCCGACGGGCCGGTGAGCACGGCTACCTGACGATCAAGGGGCCGGCGAGTGGGCCGGAGCGCCCGGAATTCGAGTATGAGATCCCGGTCGTCGACGCCGATGCGATGTTGGCCAACCTGGTGCGGGGCGGTCTGGTCGACAAGCTGCGCTACCGGCGCCTCTACCACGGGCTGGTCTGGGAGGTCGACGAGTTTCTGGGCGACAACGCCGGACTGATCGTGGCCGAGGTCGAGCTCGAGCGCGCCGACCAACCCGTGACTTTGCCGCCCTGGGTCGGCGCCGAGGTCACGGCCGACCGGCGTTACACCAATGCAGCACTCAGCCGTCACCCGTTTCGGTCATGGGGCGAATCCGCCAACAGAGACAATTGATGTTCGTCACTATTCGACGCCCAAGTCGAGAGGCAAAATGAACTTTGGTCTGAAGCCGAATGCGCCGAGGCTGGATGGCTAAGCCACCCGCCTGGCGCAACTGGTTGCCGGTCGGCCTCGGGATCAAGCGTTGGCTGGCGGTGTTGTTGCTGGCCATCACGTTCCTGGGTCTGGGATTGGCATACCTGTTGGTCGACGTCTACCGCGAGGTGGCGTTGCCGCCGGTCATCGCTGTGCTGACCCTGCAGTTCCTGGCACGACCGATCCGGGCCGTGATCCTGGGCGCGGTTGGGCTGGGGTTGCTGGCGTGGTCGTTGACGCGTTTGAACGCGGCCCTGCTGGCGCCGTTCGTGCGACCGGGGCAGAGCGTGGCCCTGGCAGTGAGCGAATATCGTCGCCGCGGGCGCGGTCCGCGGATCGTGGCGATCGGTGGCGGCACAGGGTTGTCGACTCTGTTGCGCGGCCTGAAGCACTACACGTCGAACATCACGGCGGTGGTGACGGTAGCCGATGACGGCGGGTCCTCGGGGCGGCTGCGCTCGACGCTCGGCGTGCTGCCACCCGGCGACTTTCGGAACTGTATCGCGGCGCTGGCCGACGACGAGTCGTTGGTCACGCAATTGTTTCAGTATCGGTTCGCGGGTAGCCAGGACGTCGGCGGACATCCGCTCGGCAACCTGTTCATCACCGCGATGGCCCAGGTGACGGGCTCGTTTGAGTCCGCCCTGGTCGAGTCGAGCAAGGTCCTTAACATCCGCGGTCAGGTGCTGCCCTCGACCCTGCGCAACGTCACCTTGATTGGCGAGGTAGCGGGCGAGACGGGGACGGCCGTGGTCGAGGGCGAGTCGCGGCTTGGTCATTCGGTGGGCGCGATCCAACGGGTGTCATTGCGGCCGGAGGATCCGGCGGCTTATCCGCCGGTGCTCAAGGCCGTGCTCAACGCGGACCTGATCGTGCTCGGGCCTGGGAGCCTGTACACCAGCCTGATCCCGAACCTGCTGGTGCCGGATCTGGCGGCCGCGATCGGGGCCAGCCATGGGTTGAAGGTCTATGTGTGCAATACAGCGACCCAGCCCGGCGAGACCGATGACTATGATGTGGGCGCGCACGCACGCGCGATCGACCGCCATACCCGGCCAGGGCTGTTCCCGGTGGTGATGGCCAATGCGAACCGGACCGGCGAGCTCCTGCCGCAGTTGCGTTGGGTAGCCCCGACGGTGGCGGCGCATTCCGCGGCGCATTCAACGGCGCAGGCTGGGCCTGCGATGCGGCCCGGGCCGGAGGCCGAGGTGGTGCTGGCTGATCTGATCGACTCAGACCGGCCCTGGCGGCACGACTCGGAGAAGCTGGCCGCGGCTCTGCTAGAATTGTTGGACCAAAGGCGCTCGTCGTCTTTTTGAAGGACGCAACACCCATTCCCAGAAGGAGTGACTTCCATGATTAAGGTTGGCATCAACGGATTTGGCCGCATTGGGCGGCTCGTGTATCGCACGATCAAGGGGCGACACGACAGCGAGATCGAGGTGGTGGCGGTCAACGACCTGTTTGACTCGTCGATCAACGCCCACCTGCTCAAGTACGACTCGACCTATGGCGAGTTCCCGCACACGGTCGAATCGAAGGACGGCAACATCGTCGTCGACGGCAAGACCGTCAAGGTCACGGCCGAGCGCGATTTGAACGCCATCAAGTGGGGCGACATGGGCGTCGACGTCGTGATCGAGTCGACCGGCCTGTTCACCGATGCCACCAAGGCGCGCGGGCACATCGACGCCGGCGGCGCCAAGAAGGTCATCATCTCGGCCCCGGCCAAGAATGAAGACATCACGGTCGTCCTGGGCGTCAACGCCGACAAGTACGATCCGGCCAAACACCACGTGATCTCGAACGCGTCCTGCACGACCAACGGCCTCGCGCCGGTGGCCAAGGTGCTCAACGACAAGTTCGGCATCGATCGCGGTCTGCTGACCACCGTCCACGCCTACACCAACTCGCAGAAGTTGCAGGACCTGGGCGCCAAGGATCTGCGCGACGCCCGCGCCGCGGCCCAGAACATCGTGCCCTCGGCGACCGGCGCGGCCAAGGCCGTCGGCCTGGTCATCCCGGAGCTCAAGGGCAAGTTCGGCGGCATGGCCTTCCGCGTCCCGACGCCCACCGTCTCGGTCGTCGACTTCACGGCCATCCTGACGAAGGAAGCCAGCATCGAAGACATCCGCGCCGCCATGCTCGAATACGCGGCCGGCTCGATGAAGGGCATCCTCGACGTGACCGATCTGCCGCTGGTCAGCACCGACCTGCGCGGAACCGAGTTCTCGTCGGTGTTCAGCGCGATGGACACGCTCGTGCTCGGCAACCTGGTCAAGGTCGTGGCCTGGTATGACAACGAGTGGGGCTACGCCTCCCGCCTGGCCGATATCACGGCCATGGTCGCGAGCAAGCTGTAATCGAACCTCGGCACGACCGGCAAGATCCGCGAAAACGGGGTGCTCCGGATGCGGGGCAAAGCCCACATCTTGAGCACCCCGTTTGCGCGCTTTGTCGGTCCGGCGAGGTGGTAAAACCACCATGAACAAGAAAACCATCCGCGACATCGACTTCAAGAAGAAGAAGGTGTTCGTGCGGGTCGACTTCAACGTCCCGTTGAAGGACGGCGTGGTCACCGACGACACGCGCATCCGCGCGGCGCTGCCGACGATCCAGTACCTGCTCGAACACGGCGCTGCGCTCCTGCTGGCCTCGCACCTCGGTCGACCCAAGGGCGGCCCCGAGGCCAAGTATTCGCTCAAGCCGGCGGCTGAACGGCTCAGCCAGCTGTTGGGCAAGCCCGTCAAGCTCGTGCCCGATTGCGTCGGCACCGTGGCCGAGGAGGCCGCGGCCGTCATCACGGCCGGCGAAGTCTACGTCCTCGAGAACGTCCGCTTCCACCCGGAAGAGGAAAAGAATGACTCGACCTTCGCCAAGCGTCTGTCGGTGCTGGCCGACGTCTACGTCAACGACGCCTTCGGCTCGGCCCATCGCGCGCATGCCTCGACCGAGGGCATCGCCCATCACCTGCCGGCGGTGGCCGGTCTGTTGATGGAGAAGGAAATCGAGTACCTTGGCGGCGCGGTCGACAACCCCAAGCACCCGTACGTCGCCATCCTTGGCGGCGCCAAGATCTCGGACAAGATCGGCGTGATCGACAACCTGCTGGCCAAGGCCGACAGGGTGCTCATCGGCGGCGGCATGGCGAATACGTTCCTCAAGGCTCAGGGCCTCGAGATGGGCGACTCGCTGGTCGAGGCCACCAGCCTCGAGACCGCGCAGGCCACGCTGGCCAAGGCGGGCGGCAAGCTGCTCTTGCCGGTCGATGCCGTGATCGCCGATGCCTTTGATGCCAATGCGGCCACGCAGACGATCGACGTCGCCGGCGGCGTGCCGGCCGGTTGGCGTATCCTCGATATCGGCCCCAAGACCGTCGCGGCCTATGCCGAGGCCCTCAAGGGCAGTGCCCTGGTCGTATGGAACGGCCCAATGGGTGTGTTCGAGTTCCCGCGTTTTGCGGCCGGCACCAATCAGGTTGCTCAGGCCGTTGCGAGCTGCGGCGCGACCACCGTGGTCGGTGGCGGCGACTCGGTCGCCGCGATCGAGCAGGCCGGGCTGGCCGAGCAGATCACGCACATCTCGACCGGTGGCGGCGCCAGCCTCGAGATGCTCGAAGGTCGCACGCTGCCGGGCCTGGCGGCGCTCAACGACAAGTAAGCGTGGTGTGTGGCGCGTGGAGCGTGATGCGATGCCGCCTCCAAGCGGGTGTGTGATCGCGCCTCGCTCCACGTTCTCCGCACCACGCTCTCCGCTTCTTCTCTAGGAGGATCCATGCGCACCAAGATCATCGCCGGCAATTGGAAGATGAACAAGACGCCGGCCGAAGCGGTCGCGCTGGCTCAAGCCCTGGTCGCAGAGATCGGGTCGGTCAGCGGTGTCGAGCGCGTCATCGTGCCCCCGTTCGTGGCCCTGGCCGGGGTTGCCCCGGTCCTGGCCGGCAGCGGCATCGGCCTGGGCGCTCAGAACCTGCACTGGGCCGACAGCGGCGCCTATACGGGCGAGGTCTCGGCTCCGATGCTCAAGGGCCTGTGCCAGTACGTGGTCATCGGTCACTCGGAACGCCGTCAGTACTTCGGCGAGACCGACGAGAGCGTCAACAAGAAGACCCGGGCCGCGCTAACCCATGGCCTGACGCCCATCGTGTGTGTCGGCGAAACTCTGGCGCAGTACGAGGCCGGTGAGACCGGCGCTGTCGTCTCGGGCCAGGTAAAGGCCGCCTTTGCCGAGATCCCGGCCGCCGACGCGCTCAAGACCGTCATCGCCTACGAGCCGATCTGGGCGATCGGCACCGGCCGTGCCGCGACACCCGAAGGCGCCAACGCCGTGATCGCCGATCATATCCGCGCCGTGATCGCGGGCCTGTACGGCGCCGACGTGGCTGCCGCGTTGCGGATCCAGTACGGCGGGTCGGTGACGGCCGCCAACGCCGCCGAGTTGTTGGCGCAGCCCGACATCGATGGCGCCCTGGTCGGCGGCGCCAGCCTCAAGGCCGCCGACTTCGGCGTGATCGTGCGCGCCGCGGCCTGACCGTGACTGTTTGACACAAGGCGGGGCACCTGCGGCCGGCGCGCAGCCGACCGCAGGTGCCCCGCTTTCGCACGCTCCCAAGATGGATCCCCTCTACGCGCATCCTGATCTCTACGACAGTGTTCACGCTGGCCCGGCCAAAGGCGAGCTCGCGTTCTATCAGCGTCAGGCCGGGCGGGCCGGGCACCGCGTGCTGGAGCTGGCCTGCGGCACCGGACGGCTCTCGATCCCACTGGCGCTGGGCGGCCTGGATGTCGTCGGCGTCGATCGCAGCCCTGCGATGCTCGCCCGGGCCCGGGCCCGGGCGAGCATCGCCGCTGCAACGGTGCGTTGGGTGTGCGCAGATATGCGCGACTTCGCGTTGGCCGCCGCGTTCGACCTGATCTTCATTCCCATCAACTCGCTCTGCCATCTCGAGGCCACGGACGACGTCCGGGCCTGTCTGGCCACGATCGGCCGGCACCTGGCGCCCGGCGGGCGGTTGATCATCGACGTGTTCAACCCGTCGCTCGAGATCCTGGCGCGCGATCCGGGCCGCTGGTATGACCTGGGCGACTTCCCCGGCCCGGAGGGGGGCAGCGTGCGATTGAGCGAGCGCAACCGCTACGATCGCGCCACGCAGATCAACAACATCGTCTGGCGCTTCGAGCGCGCGGGTGAGGCGACAGTCGAGTTGGGGCTGCGCATGCGGCAATTCTTTCCGCAAGAATTGGACGCGCTGATCGCCGGAGCCGGCTACCGGGTGCTCGACAAAGTCGGAGGCTACGGCGAGAAGCCGTTCCAGACCGACTCGCGCCAGCAGATCGTGATCGCCGGTCGGGCAGGCTGAGCGCGATTCGCCGTCCTTCTCCACCTTCGGCCGGGCCGTCACGCGCTCGCGGCCGGTGCGCGGCGCGACGGACCGACCTGTTGTAAAGTGGTCCCGTTATGCCCACGCTCTTCCCGATCCTGGCCCTGGCTGCCGTATTGGTCAGCCTGGTCCTCACCGAGCGCTGGATCAACCGCCATCTGCAGGGCATCTGGCTCCTGATCTTTCGCGATCCGGATGTGGCCATGATCACGTACTCCCTCACGATGCTGCCCGGCGTTGTGCTGCACGAGGCCAGCCACTGGGTGGTCGCCACCGTGCTGGGCGTGCGGACCGGGCGGTTCTCGGTCTTCCCGGAGCGCACGACAGACGGACATCTGCGGCTCGGGTTTGTCGAGACGGAGCGCACCGATATCGTGCGCGAGGCCTTGATCGGCGCCGCGCCGCTGCTGGTCGGCGCAGCCATGCTGGGGTGGGTCGGCTCGGCGCTTCTGGGGCTTGCGCCCGTCGGCGCCGCCTTCGTGAGCGGTGACATGGCCACGGCCGTGAGTGGACTGCCCGCGGTGTTTGGCGCGCCGGACGCCTGGCTGTGGTTGTATTTGCTCTTTGCGGTGGGCAACGCCATGCTGCCATCGCGGTCCGATCAGCGTGCGTGGTTGCCGGCGGTCGGACTGGTGGTGATATTGATCGGCGTACTGACCTGGGCGGGCTTCGGCGGGCTGCTCGCCGAATGGCTGACGACGCCGGCTTTGGGCGCCACCGCGGCCCTGGCGGGCGCACTCAGCGTGGCGTTGTTCATCAATGCCCTGGCGCTGCCCGTGATCTGGGTGCTCGAGCGTCTGCTGATCCACCTGACCGGGTTGCGAGTGGAGTACTAGCTCGCAGGAGCGGCCTGGCGGCTGCGGAGCCAGGTCAGCACCCCGAACACGACCACGACCAGTCCCACGAAGATCCCGACCTTGAGCCAGCGCGACTCGATCCACAGCGCTGCCAGGCCATAGACACTGCACACGGCGTAATAACTCAACACGATCGGGCGCTGCGGCAGACCGAGATCCGACAATCGGAAGTGGATGTGTCCGCGATCACCGCGCAACGGGGATTGGCCGCGGCGCCAGCGGTCGACGATCTGGAAGGCCACGTCCGCGATCGGGATCGCGAGCACCAGCAAGGCGGTCATCACGCGCGCCGGCGCGATGATCGAGAGCGCGGCCAGCGCGAAGCCCAGGCCCATGGCTCCGGCCGAGCCGAGGAAGATCCGGGCCGGGTGGAAATTGAAGAGCAGGAAGCCGACGCAGGCTCCGGAGAGCGCGAGCGAGAATAGGGCGACCTCCTCCTGCTGCAGGTTGTAGTGGGAGTGCGCGGCGAAGCAGGCCGCCGCAATCGCGGCGACGCCGACCGCCAGACCGTCCAGACCGTCCAGCCAGTTGACGGTGTTCATCATCCCCATCACCCAGAACACGGTCAGCGGCAGGCTGACGTACCAGCCAAAGTCGATCGGGCCGCCGAAGTTGAGGGCGGCCGGTAGCGTCACCTCGCCGATCACCAGGTCGGCCGCGATCGCGATCAGGGCGGTGACGGCCTGCAACAGGAACTGCGGACCGGCGCTCAATTCGAGCCAGTCGTCGGCCAATCCCCACAGGGTCGCGAAGGCGGTGCCGGCCAGTGCCCCGAGCAACGGCAGGCGCAGGTTCACGTCTTCGGGCAACGGGGCGAGGAGGTACAGGCCCAGCCCGGTGCCGCAGAAGCCGACCAGGAGCGCCAGCCCACCAAGGCGTGACACCGGTCGTCGGTGTAGACGGCGACCACCGGGCACCTGCATGATCCCGAATCGTCGGCCGGCCCACAGGCCCAGCAGCGTCCCGGCGACGCTGAGGCCGAGCGCGACGACGAAGGTGATCAGGGGGAGCATCTGGGGAAGAAGGAAGAGCGAGGAGGGAGGAGGGAGGAGGGAGGAGCGACACTCCTCTCCATTCCCTCCTCACTTCTCAGCCTTATGCTGTGCCGAACTGGCGATCGCCGGCGTCGCCGAGGCCGGGGACGATGTAGCCGACCTCGTTGAGGTGACTGTCGACCGCGCCGACATGGATCGGCACATCCGGATGGTCGGTCTGCAGGCGGGCGATGCCCTCGGGTGCGGCGATCAGCCCCAGGTACTTGACGCGTTTGACGCCCCAGGATTTGAGCAGCGTGATCGCGGCCGAGGCCGAGCCGCCGGTCGCCAGCATCGGGTCGAGGATCAGGCAGACCTGCACGTGCGGTTCGACCGGCTTGACGGCGTAGTACTGCATCGGCTCCAGGGTGCGCTCATTGCGCTTGAGGCCGATGTGCCAGACCTCCGCCTGGGGGATCATCTCCCACACGCCTTCGACCATGCCAAGTCCGGCGCGCAGGATCGGCACAAGCCCGATGTCATACGTCAGCTCATGGCCGGTCGTTTGGCCCATGGGCGTCGTCACCTCGACCGACTTGAGATCGAGATCGGCTGTCGCCTCGGCCGCCAGCAAGATGGCGATCTCGCGCACCAGCTCGCGGAACTTCTTCGGCTTGGTGTCGACGCTGCGCAACAGGGCAAGCTTGTGCGCCACCAGCGGGTGTTTGGATGGAAAGACGTTGACGCTCATGGGGTGCTCCGAGGTGAGATTGGCCCGATTGTAACCGCAGTGGGGAGCGTAGAGGGGAGAGCGCAGGGTGCTCGACGTCTGGTATCGCCTATCTTCCGCGTCATCCAGAGAGTGGATGGGCGGCGCCAAAACGGCGGGCGAGGCGGATCCGTCCTCAGGAGCGCTTCAGGCGCCTCGTGGTCCGGGCCCGGTGAGGGCGCGAAGGATCTCCTTTCAGGTGCCTCGGCCCGCTCGGCCGATTGTTCCAAGACGTGCGAGTCCGATGGGCGATCCTTCGGGCCCGTACGCTTGTCGATAGGTCCGGGACGTCTCGGGCCCTACTGAGAAACAAAACGTGCTCGACTCTGCGGTCGATGCAGTGCCGGCCCTGAGTAGGCCTTGCCTGTCCGGCGCTCGCCACGACCCACAGGGCGGCGACAAGCGCCGCCCTTACGAGCGCGCCACCGGGTCTCAGCGAAACACAGGCCTCCCGCCGTTTCTCGCCCGCCGTTTCGGCGCCGCCCATCCACTCTCTGGATGACACGGACGACAAGGAGCGCGATGCCGCGCGCGGCGATACGGATGACCACTGGCGCGACTCGGCGCGTGGTGCACGGCCAACGAGCGGCGTCATGCCGGGTCTGACACCAACGACGCCCCGCGCACCCCCTGCGCCCCATGTCATCCAGAGCGCCCCAGGCGCGTCGTGGGCCGGGCATGGTGAGGGCGCGAAGGATCTCCCTTCAGACGTGTTGGCCGGGCGGGCTATAGCGGAGCGGCAGGCGAGTCCGATGGGCGATCCTTCGGGCCCACTGCCTCGCCGCCAGGACCCGCCTGTGTGGGTGACACATCGACGAGTCGCGCTCTTCGCCTCACGCCCCTCGCACTCCGCCGCGCTCCGCGTATAATCGCCACAATGACTGAAACAAATGAGCGTCTGTTGGGGCCGGAACACAAACCCGACGACGTCGACTACGCGCTGCGCCCCAAACGCCTGGGCGACATCGTCGGCCAGGACAAGGTCCGCGAAAACCTCGGCATCCTGATCGACGCGGCCCGACGGCGGAAAGAGTCGCTGGATCATGTCCTGTTCTACGGCCCACCGGGCCTGGGCAAGACGACGCTGTCACACGTCATCGCCAACGAGATGGGCGTCAACGTCAAGGTGACGGCCGGCCCGGCCATCGAGCGCCCGGGCGACCTGGCCTCGATCCTGACCAACCTGCGGGCCGGCGATATCCTGTTCATCGACGAGATTCATCGTCTCGGGCGCGCGATCGAGGAGGTGCTGTACCCGGCGATGGAGGACTTCGCGCTCGACATCGTCATCGGCAAAGGCCCCAGCGCCCGCAGCATCCGCCTCTCGCTCCCACGCTTCACTGTGATCGGGGCAACCACGCGCCTGGCCCTGATGACGGCGCCTCTCCGGGCCCGTTTCGGGGCGACCTTCCGGTTGGACTATTACGACCAACCCGCGATGGAGTCGATCGTCGGTCGGGCGGCGCGTCTGCTGGATGTGTCGGCCGAGCCGGGCGGGGTTTCCGAGGTGGCCCGCCGCGCGCGTGGGACGCCGCGCGTCGCCCTCCGCCTGCTCAAACGCGTGCGCGACTACGCGCAGGTGCGCGCGGCGGGCGTGATCACGCAGACTGTGGCGGCCGAGGCGCTCACCCTGCTCGAGGTCGACCCGCTCGGGCTCGACGAAATCGATCGCCGCGTGCTGCGCGCCATCATCGAGAAATACGGCGGCGGTCCGGTCGGCCTGGAGACGATCGCGGCCGCCATCAGCGAAGAGGCCGACACGATCATGGACGTGGTCGAGCCCTATCTGCTGCAAAAGGGCTTCCTCGATCGTACCCCGCGCGGACGCACCGTGACACGCTCGGCGTATGTCCACCTCGGTATCGAGCCGCCGGCCGCCGGGGATCAGCCCCGGTTAATGTAGGAGCGCCGCCATGGATGCAGCCCAGTGGGGGCGTTGGCTCGTCATCGTCGGGCTGGCGATCGCTGTGATCGGCGGTTTGGTCTGGGGCCTGGCCCGTCTCAATCTGCCGCTCGGCCGCTTGCCGGGTGACTTCATCTTCGGCGGCGAGGGGTTTCGTGTCTCGATCCCCTTGGCGTCGTCGATTGTGATCAGTATTCTCCTGACCGTCCTGCTGAATCTTGCGGCCCGT
>JAEURK010000386.1 GCA_016789175.1 Anaerolineales bacterium | reverse complement strand
AGGAAGTAGCCGGGATCGAGCTCGTAGCCGCGCCCAGGCGTGCTGATGATCGGGACGCCGGCCTGGTCGAGCGCATCGATATCCCGATAAATCGTGCGCTTGCTGGTCTCGAAACGCGCGGCCAGAGCGGCCGCGGTGCGGGCGCCGCCGCGTTGGAGCTCCTGGATCAGGGCGAGCAAACGGTCGGTGCGGTTCATGACATGGATGATCGGCGATTTGTGACTTGGGCCGGGCCGCTGGCAAAAGACCGCCAGATACCCATCCCAAACATCTAGCGTTGGATGGACGTCAAAAAGAGACAGCCGGTCGTGCACGGCGGTGGCGTCGAAAAAGGCGTGTCGGGCACCCAGGCGGGGCCGATCGGCGAGCCGCCGACGCGCAGGGTGCCGGGGCTGGGGCCGCCCGGTGCGCCAGCCGAATCGGCGGCAAGCGTGCCGCTGCCCTCATCCAGATGATAGAGCGCCACGGTTGCCGGGTCCGGAGAAAAGGGCGCGCTCGGCCGGAAGAAAGGGCCGTTGTAGCGCAGCACATTGGAGAGGCGTACTTCATCGATCAGGCCTGCGAAAGATGGGTAGGCGGTGCCGGCGTCGTGCTTCTCGGCCCCGATCACGAGGAAGGGATCGCTGTTTACGCACGGGCCGCCGCAAAAATCTCCGGGCACACCGTCATCGGGATACGAGACATCGCCATCGGGGCCGTCGGCCTCGGCCTGCAGAGCGCCGTCGACGAACAGCCATAACCGGCCGTCGCTGCGCCGACGCTGAACGGCGATGTGATGCCAGGCGTCGTCGAGCACGCTGGTTGTGCCGCACAGCGTGCGATCGCCCGTGCCCGCGCCGCTGACGCCAAAGACAACGCGGCCGGCGCCCAGCGAGACACCGAACTTGCGGTCCTGGTTATAGCGATCGCGGTCGATGACGACGTGACCGTTAATCCAGTTGACGTTGGCACCGCAGGCGATCGCGCCGGCCGGGTTGTCGGCCGACGTCGCGCGCAGCCAGAACTCGAGCGTGAAGTCGGTCGCGCCGAGGTCAGCCGAGAACGCGCCGCCGCTGGTCGCAGGGTCGTCGATCCGGATCTTGACCCGGTCGATATCATTGACGCCGTTGCCATAGAACCGCAGCGCCGCGCTGGCTGCGCCCTGGGTTGGCACTGGGCCGAGCCCGAGCAGGCCGACAAGCACGAGAACGAGGGCGAGTCGACGCGGCATGGTCAGGTGTCGAGACATCGGGAGTGTCCCGATTTACCCCGATGTGTCCCGGTGTGTCCCGATGACGGGCAGCAGCCCCAGACGCTTCTGGATATAGGCGCGCTCGACCTGGTTCTGGGTGAGCGCCAGCGCCAGTTCGTAGGCAGCCCGCGCCGGTTCGACCTGGTTTAGGCGCCGGAACATGTCGGCCCGCGCCAGGTGGTACGGCGCGTAATCGCGCAGCGGTTCCTCGACCAGGTCAACTAAGCGCAGTCCAAGCCCGGGGCCGAAACCGAACGAGGCGGCGACCGCCTGGTTCAAGCGAACGATCGGCGTGTCGGTGAAGCGCCGCAGTTGGCCGTAAAGCAACACGATCTGGCGCCAATCGGTCTCCGCGGCTGTAGCTGCGCGGTTATGCACGGCACTGATCGCCGCCTGAATCTGATAGGGGCCGGTTTGCCGCATTTGTAGCGCCGCCTCGACGAGCGCCAGACCTTCCTGGATCGCGCGCGCATCCCAGAGCCCCCGTTCCTGCTCCTCCAGCACGACTAACTCTCCCTGCGGGCCGATGCGGGCGTTCCGGCGCGCATGGTGCAGCAACATCAGGGCCAGCAGGCCCAGCACCTCGGCCTGCCCGTCGGCAGAGACGTCGGTGGCGGCCTGCCGGATCAGGAGCGCCAACACGCGGGTCAGCCGAATGGCGTCGTCGCACAGCGTGTGACGGATCAGGTCATCGCCGGATGTGGCGGCGTAGCCTTCGGTGAAGATCAAGTACAACACCGTCAGCACGGCCTCGAGGCGGTTGGCCAGCAGATGCGCAGGCGGCACGTCGTAGGGGATAGCGGCGGTCTTGATCTTGCGCTTGGCGCGGACCAGTCGTTGGGCCAGAGTCGGCACTGGCACAAGAAACGCCGCCGCGATCTCCTCGGTGGTCAGACCGCCGAGCGTATGCAGGGTAAGCGCGACCTGGCCCTCGAGCGGCAACGCCGGGTGACAGCAGGTGAAGATCAGCTTGAGGCGTTCATCCGGGATCTCGCCGAGGGCATCGGTGTTGTCGTAGGTCGGGGTCGCCTCGAGGATCTCCGACGCGACGGTCGTCGACTTTCCGCGCCGGAGGCGATCGAGCGCCTTGCGTCGCGCGGTCGTCGTCAACCAGGCGCCGGGTTTGAAGGGGATGCCGTCGCGCTCCCAGTGTTCCAGGGCGGCGACGAAAGCGTCCTGCACGGCCTCCTCGGCCAGATCGATGTCGCCCAGCCAGCCGATGAGCGTCGCCAGAATCTGACCGTACTCCTGGCGATGCGCGCGCTCCAAGGCGACCCGAACCGTAAATGCCATATGCTCGGAAGTATAGCCAACACCGGACTCAACAACGCGACCGGCCGCAAGCTCTGCGGCCGGTCGCTGCGCACGCCTGACGGTTCTCCGTCGCTGACCTAATCTGCCGTTCGCTCGGCCTCGTGCTTGAGATCAGCGAAGTACTGCTCGAAGGTTTGCCGGAAATCGGGCAGGGAACCGGAGATCATGGGGAGCATGAGGCCGCTGTAGACTTCGGCCATCGAAAAGGTCGTGGCGCCCTCGGCCGCTGGCGCAAGAGTGAAGGTGCGCACGCCCGTGAACATCGGGGCAGCACCGTCGCGCCAGACCATCGAACGGTTGGGCACGACATCGGTGACTCTGAGGTTGAAGACCCGATCGGCCGCGATCTTGGCCTTGAGGGCGATTTTTTCGCCCGCCGCGATCCGACCCTCGATGCGCGTGACTGTCGAGTTCCAACGCGGGAAATCGGCGGCGTTGGTCAGCAGCCCCCAGATACGCTCGGGCGCGGAGCGGATCGCACCGCTGACCGAATACTCGAGACGAAACAGACTTTTGGTGACTTGGGCAGTGGCCATGCAGGGCTCCTAGCGCGCGCGCACGCGGTTGTTCTTGGGGTTGTGCTCAAGCTCGACCAGGCCGAGTTGTTCGAGCAGCGGCGGCACGTACATGCCGAACCGCCCACGGTAACCCTTGCGGAGGCCATACCACCCGCCGACCGGGTTCTTGGGCGAGCGCCCCCAGGCCTCGACCGTGCCCTCGGCCGCCGGTTTTAGCTCGTCGGCTGCGCCCAGGGGCATCCAGTCGCCGTGCTTCTGGAGCATGGCGTGCAGATCCTCGATGCAACTCAGGTGATAACGCAACTCGGTGCTGCCGACCTTGCAGACCAACGCCGGCGGATCGAGCGTCTCGTCGCGGAACATGATGTACTCGGATCCGCCGTTTGCGGTGGTCAGTTTCCACGGCTTCTCACGCGTACCGGCGCCTGATCCTTTCGCGGTAGCCGCCTTTGGCACGGCCGCAGTTTTTTTCGCGGCCCGCGCCGGCTTCGGTGCCGGTTTGGCTACAGCGGGCTTGGCAAGGGTCTTGGCAGGTTTGGTCGGCATCTCGGGTCTCCTAGGAGGATGCTGCGCCGGGTGTGGGCTCACGACCCGGCGGTATCGAACGCGGTTTTGATCCAGCCGATCAACTCGCGATCGACTTCGCTCTTCTTCGTCAGAAACACCTTGTACTGGCACATCCCACCGGCGGGCTGGGCGATGAGGCGCTCGGTCGCCGCGATGCCCTTCATGTTCAGACCGAGCTCGACCCGACCTTTGGTGCCGGGACCGAGCATGGCGAACTGCTTCTTGCGACGCAGACTGACGTAGCCCTTCTTGGGCGCGATCTCGAACTCGCCCAGCTTCGCGATGGCGCTCATGACTGACTCGTGAATCGGGCGTAGTTCGGACTTGGCGCCGCTGTAGATCTCGTCCAGGACGTCACCGCCAGGTGCGCTTGGGGCCGGTCCGGCGCCGGCTTTTAGATATTGCGTGGCGATCAGATTGGCGTCGCCGTGGCCCATCCCGAGTTCGCGCTTGAGCAGATCGCGAATCTCGCCGTGTTTGCTGAGGCCGCTCTTTCGAACAAAGGCCTCCAATTGCGTCAGGGACTTACCGGAGCGTTTTTGTACATTCTCGAGTTGATTTTGAATGGCTTGATCGACGCTACTCATGGCTTCCTCTCCGTTTTCGATGAGGTCTTGGCTTTCGGCTTCTTGGGCGGCAGCGCCTGCACCTCGACGAACGCCGCCGCGAAAAACGCCGCCAGCCGCTGCGGCTCGCCGGTGATGGCTGGCGGGATCAACCACCAATCCTTGAGGCCCTTGCCGGTGCCCATCGGATCGAAGGGGGGCGCCTGCTCGAGCTCGGGAAATCTGTTCTTCAACTCGCCCGGCAATCGCACAAGCGTGTTTTCGTTATGCAGGCCAACGAAGAAGTTGCCGTTGACGAAGCAGGCTGGAAAGCCGAACATCTTGCGCGGCTTCGCGTCCGGGTGAACCGGGAGCGCGGCGTTGAACCTTTCAACCAGATCAGGCGGCGGCTTGCGCCATTCCATCCGTCGGGCGCGATCGGCGGGTGAGCGCTTTGAGCGGGGGGTTGCCGTCATGCTTCGGCCTCGACATCGGTGACGGTTTGCACTACGGCGTCGATCTGCTGGTGATGGAAGGCCTCGTGGCCGCCAAAAGACTCCAGCCATTCGAGCGCGTTCAGCGACGATCCACCAAACAGCGCGACCAGGCCGCCATCATGGCGCGTCGTCCCATCCGCCTCGGCCGGCCATTCGCGCAGCAGGCGACGCGTGACACTCCGCGCCCGCTCGAACCAGAATTCGATCACGTCCTTGGGCAGACCAGCAACCGGGGGCGGGGGCCTGAAGCCCACGCCCTCCGGCGGCTGGATGCCCTCGAGCAGCGGTCGGGCGATCAATTCGCGCAGGTAGATCTCGTCACTGGCTATGTGCACGAAGATCTCGCCCAGCGACCAGGCGCCGCTGTTCTCAGGCGTCGCGGGTGGTCGCTGGTCGAGCTGCGCCTGCGTGAGCGGCGCCAGGCGGCGGAGCGTCTCTGCGCGTACGGCTTCCAGTTCACCCAGGATCGCTTCAGGGGTCGACATAGCGCGTTGAAATCGGACTCAACCGCCCTGACTGAAGTCGACGATCGGGCGCAGCTCAAGCGAGCCGCTACGGGCGCCCGGGCACTTCGAAGCCCAGAGGATGGCCTCATCCAGGTCCTTGCAGTTCAGGACGTAGTAGCCGCCCAGTTGTTCCTTGGTCTCGGCAAACGGGCCATGGGTGGTGATGATCTTGCCGGCCTGCGACCGCACGGTCGTGGCTGTTGAGGTCGGGTGCAGGGCATCCCCGGCGGCGCTGATTCCGGCTTCGCGGATCAGCTTATCGTAGGCGAACCATTCGCCCATCCAGGCGTCTTGTTCCGCCTTGGACATATTGGCATCCAGCTTCTCGTCCTGATAGATCAGCAGCAGGTATTGCATGATGTCGTCTCCTTGTGTGATTGGCTTGTTCGAACCGCTTAACCTACCGACGCTCGACACTGCCTGGATTCGACACCGACACGGGGACCAAACTATCCTGAGAATTCCACCAAACCAACATCCGGTTTGAATTGCGCCAGAGTGTATCCGATTTCTTGGCCTCGAAACAAGGGGCAGTTCTTGAGGAAAGCCCGAAAGACGCGGCGAGGGACCGATGTGTCGCGTTGGTGACGATACGCGGATATGGCCGGATATCCGCACGTTGCGGCGATATCCAGCCGGAGGGGGAGGCGATCCCGGGAATGGCCGGATATTGCCGGATATCGATCGATATGCGGCAATATGCGGCTATGTCCGGCCATTCCCGGGATCGCTCAGATCTCGAGGCCCTTGTACTGGCTGAGGTGGAGCTGGTAATAGAAACCGCGCCGGTCCATCAACTGCATGTGCGTGCCCTGCTCGACGATCTGACCGCGATCGATCACCACCACGTTGTCGGCATCGCGGATGGTGCTGAGGCGGTGGGCAATGACAAAACTG
>JAEURK010000379.1 GCA_016789175.1 Anaerolineales bacterium | reverse complement strand
CTCGAACGCGCGCTGCCGTGAGCCTTAAAGCAAACCGCCCGCCGCTCGATCGGCGGGCGTTTTGCTTTAAGGCGGGTCAGTCGGCGGAGCCGACGGCCGGGGCCGGAGTGCCAAGGCTGCCGGTCTGCGGCGTGGGCGCCTGGCTTTCGGGCGCCGGGCGGCGCTTGCGCGGGTGAGGCGACGGGAAGATCCGGTCGAACTCGATCGCGTCGATGGTCTCGATCTCGATCAGGCGATCGGCCACGGCATCGAGGCGGTCGCGATACTGGGTCAGGATCTGGCGCGCGCGGTCGTAGGCCTCGCTGACCAGCGTGCGCACCTCGGTGTCGATCTGCTCGGCGACGGCGTCGGAGTAGTCGCGCTGCTCCGAGATCTCGCGGCCCAGGAAGATCAACTCCTCCTTGGCGCCGTAGACCATCGGGCCCATCTTGTCACTCATGCCCCAGCGCGTGACCATCGAGCGCGCGATCTTGGTGACGCGCTCCATGTCGTTCGAGGCGCCGGTCGTGATGTCGCCGAAGACGATCTCCTCGGCGGCCCGGCCGCCCAGCAGGCCGACCAGGTCGTCGCGGAACTTGCGCTTCGAGGCCAGAGTGCGATCCTCATCGGGCAGGCTGAGCGTGTAGCCGCCGGCCATGCCGCGGGCGATGATCGAGACCTTATGAACCGGGTCCGAATGCTCGAGGGTGTGCATCACCACCGCGTGTCCGGCCTCGTGATAGGCGATCACGCGCTTCTCTTCTTCGGTGATGATCCGGCTCTTGCGCTCGGGGCCGGCGATCACGCGCTCGATCGCTTCCTCGAATTCCTTGTGCGTGATGGCCTTCTTGTTGCGGCGGGCGGCCAGGATGGCGGCCTCGTTGACCATGTTCTCCAGGTCGGCGCCGGCGAAGCCGGGCGTAGCCTTGGAGAGCACCGAGGGGTCGACATCGGCGGCCAGCGGCTTGCCGCGCACGTGCACCTTGATGATTTGCTCGCGGCCCTTCATGTCCGGCCGATCGAGGATCACGCGCCGGTCGAAGCGGCCGGGGCGCATCAGGGCGGGGTCGAGGATGTCGGGCCGGTTGGTGGCCGCGATCACGATGATGTTGGTGTCGGTGTCGAAGCCGTCCATCTCGACCAGGATCTGGTTGAGGGTCTGCTCACGCTCGTCGTGCGAGCCGCCCAGCCCGGCGCCGCGATGGCGCCCGACCGCGTCGATTTCGTCGACGAAGATGATGCAGGGCGAGTGGCGCTTGGCCTGGTCGAACAGATCGCGCACGCGGCTGGCGCCGACGCCCACGAACATCTCGACGAATTCAGAGCCCGAGATCGAGAAGAAGGGCACGCCCGCCTCGCCGGCCACGGCCTTGGAGAGCAGGGTCTTGCCCGTTCCGGGCGGGCCGACCAGCAACACGCCCTTCGGAATGCGTGCGCCGAGAGCGATGAACTTGTCGGGCTCCTTGAGGAACTCGACCACTTCCTTGAGCTCTTCCTTGGCTTCCTCGACGCCGGCGACGTCGTCGAACGTCACGGTCGGGTGGTCGCTGTTGAACATGCGCGCCCGGCTCTTGCCGAAGGCCATGGCCTGGTTGTTGCTGCCCTGGGCCTGGCGGAGCATGAAGTAGATCGCGCCCATCACCAGCAGAGCGGGCAGGAACAGCCCGGCGATATTCAGCAGGCTGCTGTAATCGCTGGGCCGCGCAAACTCGATTTTGCTGATCGTCGCGAGTTGCTCGGGTGTCACCCCGATCGCCAGAAGTTGCTCGAACAACGGCCCGTCGCTGTCTTTGCGCGACTCGGCGTCCGGCCGTTGCTGGTCGATGTACTTGACCGTGATCGTGTCGTTATCGATCACCAGGGCCGAAACCTGACCGGCCTGGATCTGTTCGGCAAGTTTGTTGAACGTGAGGGTGTCGCTGGCGCGCCCAGAATTGTTGTACGTCACGACCAGGACCACGATCGCAACGATGATGAGGATGTACATCAGCGCGCTGCGCACTCTGCTCGAATTCACATGTGCCTCCCCGGGGTACTCTAAGGAAAAACGAGGTTTCCGTAAGGTTAAATGGGATTATACCATCCGGTCCCGTAAGAATCGCATTATCGTTTGTTGTTGAAGAGCTAAACGTTTGATAAGCACGGTTCCAGGCAGGACATAAGCCGTCATCCGAAACAGCTTTGCAGGAGGCGTGCCTCAGATTCCGTCAGGGGACCCAGACCTGATAGACCCAAACCCAGAGCGGAATGAGGCCGGCGACGGCCAGGAAGGCTGTAAAGCCCAGCACCAGGGCGACCCAGTCGAGACCTTCCTCGGCCGGTGCCGGCTCGGGCTGATGGGCCTCGGGTTGCGGCGCGGCGGGTCGGGTCAGGGCCGGGAGGGTCGGCGCGACGGGGGCGACCCGAGCCGCGGGCACACCGGCCGGCGGTGTCGCAGCCGAGAGCGGGCCGGTGCGGCCGTCGCCTTCCTGCCGGTAGGAGATCAGGATCCGCCCCAGCTGATCCGCCGTGCGGTAGCGGGCGGCGGGCTCTTTGGCCAGCACCTTGTGCACGATCAGCTCGAGTGTGTCCGGGATGTTGGGATTGAAGAGCGTGAGCCGCGGCGGGTCTTCGCGCAGGTGCATCATCGCCAGCTGCTGCTGCGACGAGGCCACAAACGGAAGTCGCCCGGCCAGCATCTCGAACAGCACAATGCCGATCGAATAGACGTCGGAGGCCGGGGTGGGGTGCTCGCCGGCGGCCTGCTCGGGTGAGTAATACTGCGGGCTGCCCCAGACCACGTCGGTCACTTCGCCCGGCCGGATCGAGGCCAGGGCGCGCGCGATGCCGAAGTCCGTGATCTTGATCCGCCCATCGGCGGTCACCAGCATGTTTTGCGGCTTGATGTCGCAGTGCACCAGGCCGGCGCGGTGGGCGTACCCGACCCCGGCGCAGATTTGGACGGCCAGATCCACCGCCTGGTCGACCGTGAAGGGGCCGTGCTCTTTGATGAAGGCCTTGAGGTCCTTGCCCTCGATGTGCTCCATCACGATGTAATACCGGCCGCCATCGCGCCCGAAGTCATGCACGGTGACGATGTTGGGGTGGGCGAGGTTGGCGGCGGCGCGCGCCTCTTGCTGGAAGCGCGCCAGGAACTCGGCATCGCCGGTCAGGTTCTCGCGCAGCACCTTGACCGCGACGATGCGGCCGAGCGACAGATCCTGCGCCTTGTAGACCACGGCCATCCCGCCCTGACCGATCGGTCGAAGCAGTTTGTAGCGTTTGTTGAGCAGTGGGGTTTCGCCAGCGACAGCCATAGCGCTGGTATTTTAGCCGAGATCGTTCAGATACGACACCGGGAGTGCCCCGATGTGCCCCGTAGCGACATCGGGCGACATCGGGACATTCCCGGTGTCTGACTTTGATCATCTCATGTAAAATCCCGCCCATGAAGATGCTGAAGCACATCAAACCCGTCCACTACATGCTGCTGGTGCTGCCGGCGGTGCTGATCGCCGAACTGATGCACGCGGACCCGATCCTGTTGTTCGCGCTGGCTTGCGCCGGCTTGATCCCGCTGGCCGGCTTGATCGGTGAAGCGACCGAGGCCCTGGCGCATGTGACCGGGCCGCGCATCGGCGGGCTCCTCAACGCCACGCTGGGCAACGCGGCCGAGTTGATCATCACGATCGTGGCCATCAACGCGGGTTTGCTCGACCTGGTGAAGGCCTCGATCACGGGCTCGATCATCGGCAATCTGCTGCTGGTGATGGGCGCCAGCCTGTTGCTGGGCGGCCTTAAGAACGGCACGCAGCACTTCACGCGCTCACACGTCAGCAATAACGCCACGATGCTGGTCCTGGCGGTGGTGGCCCTGACGATCCCGTCGCTGCTCAACCACACCCTCGAAGGTGAGATCCTGCCGATCGCGACGCTCGAGAACATCAGCCTGGGCGTGGCGGTGGTAATGATCGTGCTTTACGCGTTGGGTCTGTGGTTTGCCTTCAAGGGCATCAAGAGCGGCGGCGCCATGGCCCATGCGGGCGGAGCTGAGTCGGAAGCACCGGCCTGGTCCGTCAACGTCTCCCTGATCGTGCTGGCCGGCGCGACCCTGGCCACCGTCTGGCTGTCCGAGGTCCTGGTGGGCGAGGTCGAAGCCGTCACGGTCCAGTTCGGGTTGAGCGAGTTCTTCATCGGCATCATCCTGGTGCCCCTGATCGGCAACGTGGCCGAGCACCTGGTGGCCGTGCAGGTGGCGATCAAGAACAAGATGGACTTGAGCCTCGAGATCGCGCTGGGTTCGAGCCTGCAGATCGCGCTTTTCGTCGCTCCGGTGCTGGTTTTCGTGGCCTTGCTCTTCGGCGAGCAGCTGACCCTGGTCTTCAACCAGTTCGAGCTGGTGGCGCTGGTGGCGTCGGTTTTGATCACGTCCCTGGTGGCGTCCGACGGCGAAACCAACTGGTTGGAGGGGGCCCAACTGGTGGCTGTCTACCTGATCCTGGGCGTGGTCTTCTTCTTTATTCCTGGTTAGAAAGCAGCCAGACCGGGCTGGTATAATGCACGGTTTGGAGAACGCAACGCATGCAGATTCGTGACTATCTCGACATCGCTTTGATCATCGTCTCGGTCGCGCTCGTCCTGGCGATCATCCTGCAGTCCAAGAGCGCCGGCCTGGGCGGGCTGTCGGGTGGCGACAGCGGGGGCGTGTTCCGCGCCCGGCGCGGCGTGGAGCTGCTCTTGCTGCGCCTGACGATCGTGGTGAGCGTGATCTTCTTCGTCCTGGCCGCTGTGGCCACCATCTGGGTGCGCTGAGGGCCGGGCTGACAGGCCCTGACGGGGCGGGGGAGACCGCGATCAACGCGGCGCCTCCGCCTTTCGTTTCCCAACACCCATGATGCGCCCACTGCGTTGGTGGCAAATCGGTCTCGCGGTCCTTGGCGTGATTGCGGTCGTCGCACTGCTGTTGCGACCGCGCCCCCAGGAGACGATCACGACCGTGCCGGTCGAGGGCGGTGGCACCTACACCGAGGCCCTGGTCGGCGCGCCGCGCCTGCTTAACCCGCTCTTCGCCGGGTTGAACCCCGTGGATCGCGATCTGACCCGCCTGATCTTCAGCGGGCTGACCCGCCCCGATAGCCGTGGTCGCCCTACGCCCGAACTGGCGAACTGGGTGGTTTCTGAAGATCAGAAGACCTACACCTTCATCCTCAAGCCGACGGCCTCGTGGCACGACGGCCAGCCGCTGACGGCCGATGACGTGGCCTTCACGATCGACCTGATGCGCGATCCGTCCTCGCCCTTGAGCCAGGACCTGCGCAACCTGTGGAGCACGGTGGGCGTGGTCGTGACGGGGTCGCAGACCATCGCGCTGACACTGCCTGAGCCGTTTGCACCTTTCCTCGATTACACCAGCTTCGGCATCCTGCCCCGCCATGTCCTGGGCGACACGCCGCCGGCCGGTCTGGCCCAGGCCCCCTTCAA
This sequence comes from Anaerolineales bacterium, assembly GCA_016789175.1. Classification (GTDB taxonomy): domain Bacteria; phylum Chloroflexota; class Anaerolineae; order Anaerolineales; family UBA6663; genus UBA6663. Next base: position 1,817 of record JAEURK010000379.1, on the reverse strand, counting down.
CCTGCAGCCGGTCGGGAGCGGGCCATTCCAGTTCCAGCGCTGGCGGGTCGGTGACGACAACGTCGTCGAAGGCATCGAGCTGACGGCCTTCCCGAACTACATCGGCGGTCAGCCCGGCATGGGCGGTGTCAACTTCCGTTTCTTCGCCGACTCGGAGGCCGCTTTTGAGGCCTATCAGTCCGGCAGCGTGCAGGGCCTCGCGCGCGTGCCCGAGTCGCTCCTTCCGGAGGCCATGGCGCTACAGGATCTCAACCTGTACACGGCCTATCAGCCGCAGACCACGATGGTCTTCCTTAATCTGCGGGATGAGACTCTGCCGTTCTTCCGCGAGAAGCGCGTGCGCCAGGCGTTGCTGCTGGGGTTCAACCGCGATCGGGTCGTAGCCGAGGTGCTCAACGGCCAGGCCAGCGTGGCGAACTCGCCGATTTTGCCGGGCTCATGGGCGCATGCCAGTGACCTGGCGCCGGCGCCGTATGATCCGGCCCGCGCGGCCAAGTTGCTCGATGATGCCGGTTGGCTGCTGCCGGCGGATGCGGTGGCCGGCACCAGCACCTACGTCCGCAGCAAGGACAGCGTACTCTTCAGCTTCATGTTGATCGTGCCCGACACCGAGCGCCACATGCGGATCGCGCAGATGGCCCAGGCCGACTGGGCCGCGATCGGCATCCAGGTGCAGGTGACGTCGGTGCCGGCCTCGACCCTGCGTTCTCAGTATCTCGACACCCGCACCTATCAGGCGCTCCTGATCGACTTTAGCCTGGCAGGCACCCCCGACCCCGACCCGTATCCGTTCTGGCATCAGACCCAGGTGGAGAGCGGCCAGAACTATAGCGGGCTGGACGATCGCATCACCAGCCAGTATCTCGAAGAGGCGCGTATCACGACCGACCTCGGGGCGCGCGCGCGCATTTACCGTTCGTTCCAGACGCGCTTCGCCGACCTCGTGCCGGCTTTGTTGTTGTACTATCCGACCACCACCTACGGCGTGCGCAACAACATCGCCAACGTCTCGCTCGGGGCCTTGAGCGACGAGAGCCAACGCTTTGCCACAATCACGCGCTGGCAGGTCACGACCACGCGCGTCGTCACCGGCGAGGGCGACGCCGGCCCCACACCGACCCCGTGACGGGGGAGCCATGCCCGATTTTCGTGTGCGCGTCACCAAGGACTACACGGTCTTCTGCGCCGGTCATTTCATCACGTATGAAGGCGATCGTTGCGAGGCCTTGCATGGCCACAACTATCGGGCAGCGGCGTCGCTGGAGGGCCGGCTGAACGCCGATCACTACGTCTTCGACTTCGTCACGCTCAAGAAGATCCTGCGCGCGGCCTGCGACAGGCTCGATCACCGCATGCTGCTGCCCTTGCACAATCCGTTGATCCAGGTGGCCGACGACGGCCGCGAGGTGCAGGTGGTCTTTGGCGCCCGTCGGTACGTCTTCCCGCGCGAGGATTGCGTCCTCCTGCCGATCGCCAATACCACGGCCGAGCTGCTCGCCCAATGGCTGGGCGGCGAGGTTCGCGCCGCGCTCGAAGAACGCGCCGCGGCGGGCGGCCAGAGCCTGGCAGCGCTGTCGACGCTCGAGATCGAGGTCGAGGAGACCGTCGGACAGACGGCGATTTGTCGGATGACGCTGCTGGGCTGACACCCTGCCACAGGCTGGCTCAACCGTCACCGGAATTCGCCCGATTCGCGGAAAAGACCGATTCCTCAAAGTGCGCGGCGATTGCCCTGCTTCGAGGTTCAGCGGGCCCGAATCAGTGCGACAATGTGGCCATGTTGAGCGAGACCGTCTACCTGGCGCTTGGCGCCAATC
>JAEURK010000366.1 GCA_016789175.1 Anaerolineales bacterium | reverse complement strand
AGCGCCAGATGGGATCTTGCAATCCCGTTTTTCATCTCTTAGGAGGAACACGCCATGCGCAAAGCCCAATTGTGGCTGTCTGTAACGACGATTGTCGGGTTGCTGGCCGCGTCCTGCGCCCAGGCCACCCCGGCCCCGCAGGCGACCGAGCCTGTGGCTGCCGAGCCCACCGCGACGAGCCAGGCGATTGTTGTCGCCGAGGCGTCGGCGACCCCGGCCCCCACGGCCGAAGTTGCGACGGATCAGTATAAGGAAGCCCCCGAGTTGGCCGAGCAGGTGTCTGCCGGTTCGCTCCCGGCGGTCGCTGACCGCCTGCCCACGAACCCTGTGGTGACCACGCCGGTCGAGTCGGTCGGCCAGTACGGTGGCACGATCCAGACCGCTTCGTGGTGGCCGGAAGTCGGCAACGTTCAGCTGTACTTCGCGGTTGAAGCCCCGATCAAGTGGAAGGCCGACCTCACCGGTTACGAGCCCGCCCTGGTCGAGTCGTACGAGTGGTCGGATGACGGCAAGACCTTCACGATGCACATGCGCGAAGGCCTGAAGTGGTCCGACGGCGAGCCTTACACCAGCGCCGACTGGCAGTTCTGGTGGGAGGACTTCGCGCTCAACGAAGAGCAGAAGCTGTGGACGATCCCGGCCTACCTCCGAAACAACGACGGCTCGCCGATCGAGATGTCGTTCCCGGATGAGTACACGGTCGTGTGGCAGGCGAGCGATCGCCCGCTGTATGTCGACCCGTACTTCATGGCCCAGGGCTTCTGGGAGTTCGCCAAGAACTTCATGAAGCCGGCCCACTATCTCAAGCAGTTCCACCCGACGTACGCTTCGGACAAGACCTGGGAAGACTTTGCCAACGCCGACAAGTGGTGGCAGACCCCCGGCTATCCGTGCCTCTTCGCCTGGTGCCTCACCGAGCTCTCGGAAGACGGCCAGAACTACACCTTCGGGCGCAATGCCTACTACTGGCGCGTTGACACCGAAGGCAATCAACTGCCGTACATCAACGAGATCAAGGTCGAGATCGTTGCCGACGAGCAGACCCGCATCTTGAATTGCTCGCAGGGCAAGTACGACACGGCCTTCCGCATCTGCGGCGGCCCGAACGAAATCCCCTTCCTGGCTGACAACGCCGAAAAGGGTGGCTACCACTTCCTCGAGAACTACCTGAACGGCGCCGGCGCGTGGCCTGGTTACATGGTCAACCAGTACTACGTCGAGGGTGGCAAGAACTACGAGAACGACACCCCCGAGAAGGCCGCCGAGATCCGCGAGCTGCTGCGCGATCAGCGCTTCCGCATCGCCCTCTCGACCGGCTTTGATCGCCAGCGCATCATCGACGTCGCCTGGGGCGGCATCGGCGAGGCCAAGGGCGCAACCATCAGCCCGCAGTCGTGGCACTTTGCCGGCGACGGCCAGGCCAAGTACGAAGAGTGGGCGGCCGCCTACACTGAGGTCGACATCGAAGGCGCGAATGCGCTGCTCGACGAAATCGGCATGACGGTCGGTAGCGATGGCTTCCGCACCCTGCCCAGCGGCGAGCCCTTCGTCCTGACGATCGACGTCAGCGACTGGGGTGGCAGCCTCAAGGTCCAGGTTGACGCCGCCAATGAGATGAAAAATCTCTACGAGGCCAACCTGAAGATCGCGGTGCAGATCAACAACCTGCAGGGCCAGCCCGATCTCGACACGCGCACGAACGAAGGCTACTACATGCTCCGCGGCGCGCACATCTCCGAGATCGACATCCTGACCTACCCCGACTGGATGTTCCCGGTCGTGAACCGCTACATGTTCCCGCTCGAAGGCCGCTACTTCGCCAAGGGCGGTGAGGCCTGCACGGAAGAGCCCACCGAGTCGTCGCAGTACCCGTGCGGTGTCGCGCCCGAAGAAGGCAGCCCGGCCAAGATCCTTCAGGATCTGTACCTCAAGGCCCGTGACACGGCTACCGAGGCGGAGCGCCATGCGGTCGTCTGGGAAGCGATCGACGAGATCGTCAAGGACGGCCCGTTCGTGATCGGCGTCGGCGGCGATCAGCCCATGCCTATCATCGTCAAGGACACGATGCACAACATCCTGGACTTCGGCGTGGTCGGCCCGTGGGCTCCTTCGACGCCCGGCAACCAGATCGCGGCCCAGTGGTGGATGGACCAGTGATCTAGCGCGGTGGATGTGACGGGCGGTATTCCGCCCGTCACATTTTCCGTCGTCAGGTGGGTCGGCGCCAGCCGACCCACCTGACGCGTTCTCTCGGCGTGGAGGAGGTCGGCATGGTCAGTTTCATCGTGCGACGGTTGTTGTATGCGACCCTGA
>JAEURK010000355.1 GCA_016789175.1 Anaerolineales bacterium | reverse complement strand
CCGGGCCGGGGAGCCACTGTCGGGCCCAGATCCGGTCGGGCAACACGAGCGTGGCGGTTTGCCACCGAAATTCGGTGAACCCCAGTTCCTGGGTCTGCGGCGTATAGACCCAGGTGCCGGTTACCACCCCCGCATAGGGCGGCGGATAGGCGTAGGCGCTCTCGCCGTTGCGCAGCAAGGTGATGACTTCGGTGGCCCAGATCACGCCGGCTTCGTACTCGTTGCACACGAAAACGCCGGACGGAAGATCCGAAACATAGATCGCTGGAAGGAAATAGGCCCCGGCCCCGGTGGCGGCCGGTGACTGCGCCCGCACAGGGAGCAGCCAGGGCGCCAGCGCCGCGGCGGCCAGGAACAGCGCGATACCGAAGCGCACGGCGACGACGCGCCAGGGGCGCCAGCCGAGTGCGCGGGTCATCGTCGGACCATCCAGGCCAGAAACTCAACATTGCCCTTCGGGCCGACGAGCGGCGACCGGATGTGGCCGTTCACGACCCAACCATCCCCCTCGGCGAAAGCGAACACGTCGCGCAACACCCGTTCATGCACTTCAGGATCGCGGATCACGCCTCGGCCTTTGCTGACCTCGCGCTCGCCGGCTTCGAACTGCGGCTTGATCAACGCGACCACGCCCGGGTGCTCGCGCACCACCCGCGGCGCATCTTCACCGATCGCTTCAGACGGCGGCGCGGCCGCCAACCACTGTCGAGCAGCCGGGAGCAACAACTTAAGCGAGATGAAGGCAGCGTCGATCGTGACCAGCGAGACCGGCTCGGGCAACGCCTCCACATAGCGCGCGTTGGTGCTCTCCATCACCACGACCCGTGGATCGCCGCGCAACCGTTGATCAAGGATGCCGTGCCCGACATCGATGGCGTAGACCCTGGTCGCCCCGGCCTTGAGCAGACAATCCGTGAAGCCGCCGGTCGACGCGCCGATGTCGGCGCAAACGGCGCCCGACACGTCCAGTCGAAACGCCTCCAGGGCCGCCTGCAGCTTCTCGCCGCCGCGGCTGACAAAGCGCGGCCTGGCCTTGAGCACGATCTCGGCGCCTTCGGCCACGGCGGTGGCCGGGCGATCGACGACGCGCCCATCGACGAGCACCTCGCCCGCCATGATCAGACGCTGTGCGAGTTCACGGCTCTGGGTCATCCCGCGAGCCACGACGGCTTGATCCAGTCGAACTTTTGGCATAGTGAGGAAGGACGGTGAAGACGGCGTTCCCGCGCTTGCGCGCACACCGCTGTGATCGCTTCAAACCCGATGATAACGGATAGCGCAGCGATTACGGCCTCCGCATTTCGGCCGATCCTGGTCCCGTAATTTTCGGGAGCCGGCCGCACGGCGTCAGCGCGCCGGGCACGAGACCTGCAGGGTCCGAGGCGTGCGTACCCTCGAAACCCGCTCAAACCGTATAATCGGCCTCGTGTTACTCGCGCTTCTCAAGACCCTGCGCCCGAAGCAGTGGTCCAAGAATATCTTCGTCTTCGCGGCCCTGGTCTTTGACCACAAGCTCACCGATCCCGATCTGTTGATCTTGACGGGGGCGGCGTTTGTCGTGTTGTGCCTGCTGTCGAGCAGCGTGTATGTCCTAAACGACCTGGCCGATATCGAGAAGGACCGGGCCCATCCCAAGAAGCGGTTCCGACCGATCGCCTCCGGCGCACTGCCTCTGCCGGTCGCCTATGGTGCGCTGGCCGTGTTGGCGCCGGGCGCGCTGGCTGCTGCCTTTGGGCTGGGCAGCTCTTTTGGGCTCGTGTCCCTGGTCTACTTCGGCAGCAATGTGCTGTACTCGTTTTGGCTCAAACACGTGGTGCTGATCGACGTGATGGTGTTGGCCAGCGGCTTCCTGTTGCGGGCCGTTGGCGGCGCGGAGCTGATCGGCTCGGCGATCTCGCCCTGGCTGTACATCTGCGTCAGCCTGCTGGCTTTATTCATCGGCTTCGGCAAACGGCGCGGTGAACTGCTCATCGCCCAGAATGGCGGCGCCACCCGCAAGGTGCTCAACGACTACAGCCTGGCGTTCATCGATCAGCTCATCAACCTGGTCGCATCCAGCACGATCGTGGCCTACTCGTTCTATACCTTCTCGGCCGAAAACCTGCCGCGCAATCACGCCATGATGCTGACCATCCCCTTCGTGCTGTACGGGCTGCTACGCTACCTGTACCTCATCCACGTCAAAGGCGAAGGCGGCGCACCTGACGAACTGGTGTTCGTCGATCGTCCGCTCCAGCTGGCATTCGGTCTGTGGGCCCTGGCCGTCGTGCTGGTGCTCTACCTGAACCCGGTCGGTTGATAGCTCCTGAGAGCACTTCCGTGCTAACCTGATCCGATGCGCTTGGAAGCCGGCTCGTCGTCAGATTCCCGAGAAGACCCACCCGGCCTCAGCCGTGGGCCGCGTCTGGTGCATCCGTCCGTAGCCGTCGGCAAGGTGATCCTGTTTGGTGAACACGCCGTCGTTTATGGTCAACCCGCCCTCGCGGTGCCGGTCGCAGCGGTGACGGCGCGGGCCGAGGTGCGTGCGGCCCGCGGCGAATGGATCGACGCTCGCACCTTTGGCCGGCACTATCGACTGGCGCAGGCAACCGAGCGGGATCCCCTGGCCCTGGCGTTTCGGCTCGCGGTCGAACACTGTGGACAGCCGTTGCGCAACCTGGAGCTTGTGGTCGAGTCCACCATCCCGGTTGCGGCAGGACTGGGATCCGGCGCGGCCGTGGCGACGGCGACCGTGCGGGCCGTGGCCGAGCACTTTGGTGTGCATCTGGCGCCCGAGGTCGTCGCGGCGCTCACGTTCGAGAGCGAAAAACTCTTGCATGGAAAACCCTCCGGCATCGACAACACAGTCGTGGCGCACGAACGCCCGATCGTGTTCGTCAAGGGGCAGCCGTCAGAGCCGTTGCATGTCGCGCGGCCGTTTACGATCGTGATCGCCGACAGCGGGCTGGCCAGCCCGACCCGGATCACGGTCGGCGACGTTGCGGCCGGGCACGCGCAGGATCCCGAGCGTTATCAGGCGTTATTTGCCTCGATCGGCGCGCTCGTGGCCCGGGCGCGCGCAATCATCGAGGGCGCCGACCCGGCGTTGCTCGGCCCGGTGATGGACGAGAACCAACGGCTGCTCGAAGCCCTCGGCGTCTCGGCCGAGATCAACGAGCGGCTGTGCGCGGCCGCGCGCGCGGTTGGCGCGCTTGGCGCGAAGCTCTCGGGCGGTGGGCGCGGCGGCAACGTCATCGCCCTGGTCGCGCCGGATTCGGCGGACGCGGTCGCCGCGGCCCTCGAGGCTGCCGGCGCCAGGCGCACGATCACGACCCAGGTGGGGTCCTAACCGCCGGATTCGCGGCTACACTTCGCTCGTGCCTAC
>JAEURK010000324.1 GCA_016789175.1 Anaerolineales bacterium | reverse complement strand
CGAGTACGAGAGCCTGATGGGCGAGCTGCTCAACATGGACGTCGTCAACGTCCCGAACTACGACGGCTTCCAGGCAGCTGCGACCGCGTTGCGGATGGCGGCGCGCATCACCGGGCGGACGCGGGTGTTGATCGCGGGCGCCGTCAGCGCCGACAAGCTCTCGATGGTGCGCGATTACCTCAAGCCCGACGTCGCGGTGGACGTGCTCCCGCAGGCGCACAAGACCGGGCGCGTCGACCTCGCCGCGCTCGAGGCCACGTTGTCGGACGCCTACGCGGCCGTGTACTTCGAGAACCCGTCGTTCCTGGGCGTGATCGAGACCGAACCGGCCGAGCTGGTTGTGCTCGCCCACCGGCACGGCGCGCTGGCCGTCGTCGCGGCCGATCCGCTCTCGCTGGGCGTGCTCAAGCCCCCGGCCGACTACGGCGCCGACATCGCCTGCGGCGACATCCAGGGTCTGGGCATCCACCAGTGGTTCGGCGGCGGGCACGGCGGCTACATCGCCACCCACGACGATCCCGTGTTCGTGCACGAGTTCCCGTCGCGGCTGTTCGGCGTCGCGCCGACGGCCGTGCCCGGCGAGTACGGCTTCGGCGACGTCGCCTACGAGCGCACCTCGTTCGCCATCCGCGAGGAGGGCAAGGAGTGGGTCGGCACAGCCGCGGCCCTGTGGGGCATCACGGCCGGCGTCTATCTGGCGTTGATGGGCCCGCAGGGCATGACCGAGCTCGGCGCCGGCATCCTGCAGCGCTCGCGCTACGCGTTGGAGCGCCTGAGCGCCCTGCCCGGCGTGACGGCGCCGTTTGCGGTTTCGACGCCGTTCAAGGAGATCGTGCTCAACCTCGATGGCACAAGCAAGACCGTGGCCGAGATCAACAAAGCGCTGCTCGCGCGCGGCATCTTCGGCGGCAAGGACCTGAGCGCCGAGTTCCCGGAGCTGGGCCAGAGCCTGCTGGTCTGCATCACCGAGGTGCACACGCAAGGCGACATCGACCAGCTCGTGAACGCGCTGGCGGAGGTGACCCGATGAACCGCGTCGAACCCAAGCCCACCCTGCGACGTTTCCATCAGGCCAGCTGGGATGAGCCCGTGATCTTCGAGCTCAGCCAGCCCGGTCAGCGCGGCGTGCTGCCGCCCGAAGTCGAGCCGGCGCTTAGCGCCGAGACCGGCGATGTGGCCGGGTCGCTGCCGGCCGGCATCCGTCGCGATGTGCCGCCGGCCCTGCCCGAGATGGCGCAGCTGCACGTCCTGCGACACTACGTCCGGCTCTCGCAGGAGAACCTGGGCGTCGACTTCAACATCGACGTCGGCCAGGGGACGTGCACGATGAAGTACAGCCCCAAGGTCAACGACCAGATCGCGCGCTCGCACAAGCTGGCCGCTCTGCATCCCTTGCAGGACGAGTCCACGTTGCAGGGCATCCTCGCGATCGTCTACAGGCTCCAGGAGATGCTCAAGGCCATCTCGGGCATGGACCATGTCTCGCTGCAGCCCGGCGCGGGCTCGGCCGCGATCTGGGCCAACGTCTCGATGATCCGCGCCTACCACACGTCGCGCGGCGACACGGCCCGCGACGAGGTCATCACCACGATCTTCTCGCACCCGTCGAACGCGGCCTGCGCCAAGACCGCGGGCTATAGAGTCATCACGCTCTATCCGGACTCCGACGGCTACCCGGACCTCGCCGCCCTCAAGGCCGCGGTCTCGGAGCGCACGGCCGCGCTGCTCATCACCAACCCCGAAGACACCGGGATCTTCAACCCGCGGATCGATGAGTTCGTCAGGGTCGTGCATGCGGCCGGCGGGCTGTGCTCGTATGACCAGGCCAACGCCAACGGCATCCTGGGCATCACGCGCGCGCGGGACGCCGGCTTCGATCTGTGCCACTTCAATCTGCACAAGACCTTCTCGACCCCGCACGGCTGTGGCGGGCCGGCGGCGGGCGCGAGCTGCGTGACGGACGCGCTGGCGCCCTACCTGCCCCGACCGGTGGTCGCCTTCGACGGCCAGAACTACTTCCTCGACGACGACCGGCCGCAGAGCATCGGCAAGGTGCGGCCGTTCTACGGTGTGGCTCAGAACATCCTTAAGGCCTACGCCTGGATCATGAGCCTGGGCGCCGATGGCCTGCGCGAGGTAGCCGAGATCGCGGTGCTCAACAACAACTACCTGATGCGGAAGGTGCTCGAGATCCGCGGCGCCAGCGCCCCGTACGCCAAAGGCAAGCGCCGCCTCGAGCAGGTGCGGTACAGCTGGGAGCAGCTGTCGACTGACACCGGCATCCACTCCGAGGAGATCGGGTATCGCGCCGCGGACTTTGGCACGCACTACTGGACCAGCCATCACCCGTACGTCGTGCCCGAGCCGATGACGCTCGAGCCAACCGAGTCGTACTCTCAGGCGGACCTGGACGAGTACGCGGCCATCCTGCGCCAGATCGCCGAAGAGGCCTACACTCAGCCCGAGCTGGTGCGGACGGCGCCGCACAACAGCACCGTCCACAAGACGCAGCCCGAGCCCTTCGACGACCCGGCTCAGTGGGCCGTCACCTGGCGCGCCTACCTGCGCAAGACCGGGCAGGCGAAAGCGACCGGGGGCGACTGACGTGAAGCGGCTTGGCCTGATCGTCAACCCGGTCGCCGGCCTGGGGGGCCGGGTCGGGTTGAAGGGCAGCGACGGCGCCCAAACGCAGACGCGGGCGCTGATGCTGGGCGCCGTGCCCCGCGCCGCGGCGCGGGCGGCTGAGGCCTTGCAGGTCCTGCACGGCGTGGCCGGAGATATCGAGTTGATCACGTGCCCTGGCCCGATGGGCGCCGACGTCGCCCGGATCTGCGCGCTCGACCCGGTGGTGGTAGATTCTAACCTTCGACCTGACAGGTCCACCCACGATTCTCGGGAAAACAAGGGCTCTGGAACAATCGCTGGAACAATTTCGGCCGATTTTTCTAACCTTGGGCGGACCACGGCCGCCGACACCCGGCGCGCCGCTCAGGCCATGCGCGACCTCGGTGTGGCGCTGCTGCTGTTCGCCGGCGGCGACGGCACGGCCCGCGATATCGCAGCCGCAATCGGCACCGACCTGCCCGCGCTGGGCATCCCAGCCGGCGTGAAGATGCACTCGGCGGTCTTCACCCACCATCCGCACGACGCCGGGATTTTGGCCGTGCATGCTTTGAAAAACGACGCGCTCGCGCTGCGCGATGCCGAGGTGCTCGACCTCGACGAGGAGGCCTATCGCAACGGCGACGTGGCGCCCCGTCTATACGGCTATCTACGCGTGCCGGTGGCGCCGCGCCAGATGCAAAATCGCAAGGCGCCGTCGCCGGCCGCCGAGGCCGCGCAGCTCGACGCCATCGCCGCCGACGTGGTCGAGCAGATGCGCCCGGGCTGGCTCTACGTGCTCGGCCCCGGCACCACCACGCGCGCCATCGCAACGCGCCTGGGGGTCGAGAAGACGCTGGTCGGTGTGGATGTCGTGCAGGACGGAGCCCTGATCGCGCGCGACGTATCCGAGTCGCAGCTCGCGCACCTGATCGCCGGGCACGACGTCCAGATCGTGGTCACGCCGATCGGGGGTCAGGGGTTCCTGTTCGGGCGCGGCAATCAACAACTTAGCCCGGCCGTGATCCGGGCCGTGAGCCGCGACAACATCGTGGTTGTCGCCACATCCGAGAAGCTCAGCGGGCTCGGTGGCCAGCCGCTGCAGGTGGATAGCGGCGATGCGGAAATCGACGCGCTCCTGGCCGGCCACATCCGAGTCATCACCGGCTATCACGAGCGAGCGGTGTATCGCGTGGTCTAGATCCCGACCTAAGCTTGTCTTATGGGCCAGGTCTGGTACGCACAAGGAGAAGAGAGATGTCGACACTCACCGGCAAAGCCGCGATCGTCACAGGCGGGGCCTCGGGCATCGGGCGCGCCACCGCGCTGGCGCTGGCCGAAGCGGGCGCCGCGGTCGTCGTTGTCGATCTCAACGAGGACCAGGGCCTGTTCGTGGTCCACGAGATCGCGGCGAAAGGCGGCCAAGCATTGTTCATCCACGGCGACGTAACCCACGCCGCTGACTGCGAGCGCGTCGTCGCCACGACCCTCGAGCGCTTCGGCCGGCTCGACATCCTGTTCAACAACGCCGGCATCATCCGCCGCGCCAACGTGATCGACACCACCGAAGAAGAGTGGGACCGGGTGATGGCCGTCAACGTCAAATCGATCTTCCTGATGTGCAAGTTCGCGGTGCCTGTGATGGCCAACGCCGGTGGCGGGTCGATCATCAACACCGGCTCAGGCTGGGGGCTGAAAGGCGGCGGCAACGCGGCCTCCTATTGCGCCTCTAAAGGCGCGGTAGTCAACCTGACTCGGGCCATGGCCATTGACCACGGCCCCGCCAACATCCGCGTC
>JAEURK010000307.1 GCA_016789175.1 Anaerolineales bacterium | reverse complement strand
ACCGAGGTTCACAAGGCTATGCTCGCCGACGATCAAGACTCGCGAGGTGATCACACTCGGATATCCCCTGTGCCCGGACTCTGGTCTGCGCCCCACGTTAAGGGTCTGCCCGCCAGCGAGCCAGTGACGAATCTCACGCATGGAACGATGGTAGGTTTCCGGATTCGAAAGGCGTGGGGTGCAATAAACGGCCAGGGAGTGGTCCAAACGGGCCCGCCAAATCGGAACGCATTGGTCGACTTGGTGGCCGACTCGGGCCATCTGGCGGCTTTTTCTGTGTCATTTGACGTGACTGTACGGGATGGTTGGCAGTGTCAGGACGTGAAGCTTATCCGTAGGATACGTGACCGGGGGTGCAGAGCCCCATAGATCCTTGATTGGCCAGGAGGTCCTATGCCGACACCGAGCGCACGCGTGGCGCCGCCAACCGATGACAAGCGGTGGCGCCTCGTGGAAGCCACCATGCGACGTTATAACTTCGCACCGGCGGCCTTGATCGAAACCCTGCATACAGCGCAGGAATCGTTTGGCTTTCTCGAGCCCGAATCGTTGTTGTTCGTGGCGCGGAGCCTGGGCGTCCCGCTCAGCCGTGTCCTCGGCGTGGCGACGTTCTACAACTATTTCAGCCTCAAGCCCCAGGGCGAGCATACCTGCGTGATCTGCCTGGGCACGGCTTGCTACATCAAGGGCTCGGGGCAGCTTCTGGCCCAACTCGAGCAGGAACTCGGCATCAAGGTCGGCGAGACCACGCCGGATGGCAAGATCTCGTTGATGGCCGCGCGTTGCATCGGCTCCTGCGGTCTGGCACCGGCTGGTGTCTTCGATGGCGCCGTGATGGGCAAAATGCAGCCGGAGCCCATGATGACTGCGGTCACAGAGTGGAGGCCGGCATGACCCCCGAAGAACTCACCCTGGCAGCCGAGAAGGAAGAAAACGGCAGCCGGGCTTTTGAACACATCGTGGGCGTGTGCACCAGCACCGCCTGTCTGGCGTCGCACAGCGACAAGATCAAGAAGGAATTCGACGCCCAGGTCAAGGCCAAGGGCCTGACCAAGAGCGTGCGTGTCAAGGCTGTCGGTTGCTGCGGCCTGTGCGCCGAAGGTCCGATGGTCTACGTCGAGTCTCAGGCCGACGCCGAAAAGGCGGCCGAGACCCGCACCTACGCCCATGTCTCGAACGAGGCGGTGCCCGCCCTGGTCGACAGCCTGGGCGCCGCACCGGTCGCGGATCTGGCCTGCGACACCGCTCAGCCCTTCTTCACCCGCCAGCACAAGATCGTGCTCGAGCATTCAGGCGTCGTCGATCCGGAGCGATTGGAAGACTCGATCCAGGTGGGCGGTTACCAGGCCCTCCTGAACGCGTTGACCACCATGAACCCGGCCGACGTGGTCGACACCATCATGCGCAGTGGTCTGCGTGGTCGCGGCGGCGGCGGCTTCCCGACCGGCCTCAAGTGGAGCACGGTCGCCAAGGCCGTCGGTGATCGCAAGTACGTGATCTGCAACGGCGACGAGGGCGACCCCGGCGCGTTCATGGATCGCAGCGTGATGGAGAGCGACCCGCATCGCGTGCTCGAGGGCATGGCCATCGCCGGCTACGCCGTCGGCGCGACCGAGGGCTTTGTGTATGTGCGCGCCGAGTACCCGCTGGCGGTCAAGCGCCTCAAGCTGGCCATCAAGCAGGCCGAGCGCGCCGGATTGCTGGGCGCCAACATCGGCGGCACTCACTTCAGCTTCAAGATCGACGTCCGTCTCGGCGCCGGCGCCTTTGTGTGCGGCGAGGAGACGGCCCTGATCGCCTCGATCGAAGGCCGGCGCGGCTCGCCGCGCCCGCGGCCCCCGTATCCGGCGGCCTCCGGCCTTTGGGGCTTCCCGACCCTGATCAACAACGTCGAGACCTTTGCCAATATCGCGCCGATCGTCAAGAACGGCGCCGAGTGGTACGCGGCGCTCGGCAGCGGCAAGAGCCAGGGCACCAAGGTTTTCGCCCTAACCGGCAAGGTCAAGAACACGGGCCTGATCGAAGTGCCGATGGGCATCACCCTGCGCGAGATCGTGTACGACATCGGCGGCGGCCCATTCGACGGGCACACGATCAAGGCTGTGCAGACCGGCGGGCCCTCGGGCGGCTGCATCCCCGAGGCGTATCTCGATCGCCCGGTCGAATACGAAACCCTGGTCCAGCTCGGCTCGATCATGGGGTCTGGCGGTCTGATCGCCATGGACGACACGTCGTGTATGGTCGATGTGGCCCGCTACTTCATGGAGTTCTGCATGACCGAGTCGTGCGGCAAGTGCATTCCGTGCCGCGTGGGCACGGTCGAGATGCACGCGTTGCTGACCAAGATCTGTGAGGGCCAGGCGACGATGACCGACCTCGAGCAGCTCGAAGAGCTGTGCGACGTGGTCCGCTCGACCAGCCTGTGCGGCCTCGGCCAGACGGCGCCGAGCCCCGTCATCAGCACGCTTCGGTATTTCCGCGAGGAATACCTGGCGCATATCGAACACAAGACCTGTCCGGCGGGCGTGTGCTCCGGCCTGAAGTCCGGCGCGGTGAAGGCCAAGGAGGTGGTGGCATGAGCCCGACAATGACCGAAGCGACGGTCGTCACGCTCAAGATCGACGATCGCGAGATCTCGGCGCGGAGCGATCAAACTGTGCTCGAGGTGGCGTGGGAGAACGACGTCTTCGTCCCGGCGCTGTGCCACTACGAAGGCCTGGGTGACGTCGGCGCGTGTCGGCTGTGCCTGGTGGAGATCAAGGGCTCGCCCAAGCTGACGCCTGCCTGCGCGATCAAGGTCGTGCAGGATATGGAAGTGATCACGCTGTCAGAGCGCCTCCAGAAGTACCGCCGCTCGATCATCGAGCTGTTGTTCGCAGAGCGGAATCATATCTGCTCGGTGTGCGTCTCCAACGGTCACTGCGAGCTGCAGTGGCTGGCCCAGAAGCTGGGCGTCGACCACATCCGCTATCCGTACCTCTATCCCAAGGTGAGCGTCGACGCGTCGCACGAGCGCTTCGCGCTTGACCACAACCGCTGCATCCTGTGCGCGCGCTGCGTGCGGGCCTGCGACGAGGTCGAGGGCGCGCATGTCTGGGATCTGCTCGGCCGCGGCGTCGACACCCGTCTGATCTCGGACCTGGGCACGCCGTGGGGCGAGTCGGAGACCTGTACAACGTGCGGAAAATGTGTGCACATCTGCCCGACCGGCGCCTTGTTCGAAAAGGGCAAGTCGGTGGCCGAGATGGTCCACGCGCGACCGCGTTTCGCGGCAATGGCGCGCGTGCGCAATAACAGCGGACGCTGAACGCGCCCACCCAGACAGGAGAGTTTTTATGGCCAAAGCGCGTATTGCAACCGTGTGGCTGGACGGCTGTTCCGGCTGCCACATGTCCTTTCTCGACCTGGATGAGCGCCTCCTCGCGGTGGCGGAACAGGCCGAGTTGGTCTACAGCCCGCTGGTCGACTTCAAGACCTTCCCGGACGAGGTCGACGTGACACTGGTCGAGGGTGCCGTTGCCAGTGAAGAGGACCTGCACAAGATCAAGAAGATCCGGGCTCATACCAAGACCTTGATCGCTTTCGGCGACTGCGCTGTGACGGCCAATGTGCCGTCGATGCGTAACCTGGTCGGCAAGAAGGCCGTGCTCCAGCATGCTTACTTTGAGCTGGCCACGCTCGACCCGCAGATCCCGACCCTGGTGGTCCCGCCGCTGCTCGACCGGGTTCGCCCGGTGCACGACGTGGTCAAGGTCGATGTCTTCCTGCCGGGCTGCCCGCCCAGCGCTGACACGATCTTTGCGGCCTTGGTGGAACTGCTGGCCGGCCGCATGCCCGACGTCCCGGCGTTGACCCGGTTTGGCAAGTAGGAGCGAGGAGAGCACAATGACCAAAGAAATCATGATCGATCCGGTCACCCGGATCGAGGGTCACGCCAAAATCACGATCCAGCTCGACGATGCGGGCGATGTCTCTGACGCGCACTTCCATGTCACCCAGGTCCGCGGCTTCGAGAAGTTCAGCGAAGGCCGTCCGTTCCAGGAGATGCCCGCGCTGATGGCCCGTATCTGCGGGATCTGCCCGGTCAGCCACCTGGTGGCCTCGGCCAAGGCCTGCGACACGCTGATGGCGGTCGAAGTGCCTGAGGTCGCCGCTGATCTGCGCCGCGTGATCAACCTCGGCCAGATCGTGCAGTCGCACGCCCTCAGCTTCTTCCATCTTTCGAGCCCGGATTTGCTGCTCGGCATGGATGCGGATCCCGCCAAACGCCATATCTTTGGCGTCGCGGAAGCCAACATGCAAATCGCGCAGGACGGCATCTGGCTGCGCAAGTTCGGCCAGCAGGTCATCGAGCGCCTGGGCGGCAAGCGCGTCCACCCCGGCTGGATCGTCGCCGGCGGCCTGGCGGAACCGCTCAAGGTCGAGCTCCGCGACGCCATCTTGGCCGACATCCCCGAAGCGCTGCAGCGCCTGCAGCGGACCCTGGCCTGGTTCAAACCGGTCCAGGAGACGTTCCGTGAGGAGATGCGGGCCTTCGCCAACTTCCCGACCCTGTTCATGGGCCTGGTCTCGAAGACGGGCGGGCTCGAGCACTACGACGGCAAGGTCCGGATCGTCGACGCCGCCGGCAAGATCGTGGGCGACAACCTCGAGCCGGCCGACTACGCCACCTACATCGGCGAAAAGGTCGAGAACTACAGCTACCTCAAGTCGGCCTACTACAAGCCGATGGGCTATCCCGACGGCATCTATCGCGTCGGCCCGCTGGCCCGGCTGAACATCATCGACCACGTCGGCACGCCGCTGGCCGAGCGCGAGTGGGTCGAGTTCCGAGAGCTGCAGCGCGGCGTCCCGCTGAGCTCGTTCTACTATCACTACGCCCGCCTGATCGAGCTCCTGTTTGGCATCGAGAAGATCCAACAGATCCTCGAGTCGCCCAAGATCCTCGACAAGCGGGTGCGCGCCTTCGCCGGCCCGAACCGCAGCGAGGGCGTGGGCATGTCGGAAGCGCCGCGCGGCACGCTGCTCCACCACTACAAGATCGACGAGAGCGGCCTGATGACCTGGTCGAACCTGATCATCGCCACAGCCAACAACAACATGGCCATGGACCGCGGCGTTCTTCAGACCGCCAAGCAGTTCATCCAGGGCGGCAAGGTGACCGACGGCGCGCTCAACCGCGTCGAGGCCGTGATCCGCACCTTCGACCCATGCCTGAGTTGCTCGACCCACGCCGTCGGCCAGATGCCGATGGTGGTCGACGTGCTTGGCGCCGATGGGCGGCTGATCGAGCGCACCACGCGCAACTGAGCCCGGCTCGTCGGGGCCGCCGGCGCCCGGGCGCCACTCAACTGTTAGGGGGCGATGCCCGTCATCAGGGGGATGACGGGCATCGTTTTTGTATACTGGTCAGATTGAGATTGGGGAGGATGCATGGGCACGACGCTGATCGGAACCGAGCCCGAGCTTTTGGCCCTGCTCGATGACTTGCTGGCGGATCGTGGCAGCGCGTGGTGGGGCGACTTCTACAAGGATCGCGCCAAACCGTGCCCCTTCTTCGTCGAGTGGCCTGACGAAAACCTGATGGCGTGGGCCGGGCAGGGGCGTCTCGGGGCGGGCCGCGCCCTGGAGCTGGGCTGTGGCAATGGTCGAAATGCGATCTTTCTGGCGCGCCATGGCTTTCAAGTCGATGCTATCGACTTCTCGCAAAAGGCGATCGATTGGGCGGCCGAGCGGGTTCGAACGACCGGCGCCGATGTCCGGCTTCAATGCCGGTCGATCTTCGACCTGGCGATCGAGCCGGGGTCCTTTGATCTGGTCTATGACACCGGGTGTTTTCATCACATCGCGCCGCATCGACGTCCGGCCTATGTGTCGCTCGTGCTGCAGGCGCTGCGGCCGGGCGGGCGTTTTGGCCTGGTGTGCTTTCAAACCAAGGCAAGCAGCGGTTTCACGGATCGGGAGGTGTACGAGCAGCGGTCGCTGGGCGGCGGGTTGGGCTTCTCGGATGAGCAGTTAGGCGACTTCTGGGGCCGGTACCTCAATGTGCTCGAGCTTCGACCGATGCGCAAGCCGTCGGCCGAGGAGGGTGCTTTTGGCGAAGACTTTTTATGGGCGCTGCTGGCCCAGAGGCGCGTAGGGTGACCGTCAGTCGCCCAGGAACGCAGTGTTGTTGCTCCAGGCGTGAACTCTCAGCCCCGTCGGCAAGCGACGGGCGATGAACGAGACTACAGGGGTGGTCACCGGAGCCTCGGTCTTTCGCGTTTCATTTCGCAGGCCTGAGCCGTAACGTCATTCGCATTATTCGCGGCAATGTAATCGGCCCTGTTGTGAGTCGCGGCTCCACCGGACTGACAACGCTCCCGTACCAGCCCGGTCGGAATGCGCCTGCCGTCGAACTGCGTTGTGCTATCCTAAACGGATATGTTTGGCACGTTGGACGATCGGGCGGCTTTCTTTCGCAAGCGGATCCGCGCCAATCTGATGTTCTGGAGCAAGGATCAAGTCGATACGATCGAGGCGGTTGAACTGCCCGATCTCGAGTGGCCGAACCTCGTCCGCGCCATTCAGTTTGGGCTGGATGTTCCGGAGGCGCGCAGTGAGGCCGGCTGGCTGGCGATCAGCCACTTCGATGGGATGGAACGGCGGGCCGGCTGGCGTGAGTGGGCTCGCGTGCTCGAGCGCGCTGTGCGCGCCACGCCGGTGGATCGCGTACTCCAGTGCCGGCTGCGCGACCACCTCGGGCAGTGCCTGCGGCTTGACGGCCGCTATCGCCAGGCGCTCGAGCAGAGTCAGGCGGCAGAGGGCCTCGCGCTGACGACCAACGATGCGCGCCTCGTGGCGCGGACCCGGGTCAACATCTCCGAGGCCCATCGTTGTTTGCGCCAATACGACGAGGCTGAACGGATCGGCGGTCTGGCGCTGGCCGCCCTGCGCGCCCAACCGGATCAGCGCCGCGGGCTGCTGTCGATCCTCAACACCTTGGGACAGGTGGCTGCTGCTGTTGGCCGGTATGACCAGGCTGAGGCGCTGCTTCGGGAGGGCGTTGACCTGGCCGAGGCGCTGGGTCACCGGCTCTACGTGGTGCGCCTGCTCTATAACCTGGCCAATGCGCTCGCTGCGGCCGGGCGAACCGACGAGGCCCTGGCCCGCTTCGACCGCGCACTCGAGCGACTGCCCACCTCTGGTCCCACGCTGCTGGACCGAACAAACATCGGCCTTTCAAAGGGCACGCTCTTCTTCCAGCTAGGCGATCTGGTCCGAGCCGAGGCCGTCTTTCGACGCCTCGACCCGGACGCGTTGCGCGCCGCCGGGTTCTGGTCACACGCGGCCTTCGTGGCCAACAACCTCGGCAACGCTTTGCAGGCGCAGGGCCACTTCGAGGCGGCTGAAGCGAGCCTGCGCGACGCCGTCGCTTTGCTCCGAAACCTCGAAGATCCGGTCGAGCTGGCCAATGCCCTGGGCGTGTTGGGGGAGGCGGTCGCGGCCCAGGGGCGCCGGGCCGAGGCCGAGCCGTGCTGGCGCGAAGCGATCGCGCTGCTCGAGCCCTATCCGGCCGATGTGCGGGCACAGCGCCTTCTGGCCGGTGCGCGCAGGAACCTCGCGGCCGGCGCGCGGACTTGATCGCCCGATGGAAACACGCGAAAGGGCCGGGGAACTGCCCCGGCCTTCTCGTGTCATCTTTTGGCGATTCGGAACGGGCAGCGACAAGCGCCGACCCGGTTAGATGAAAATGATCTGCGCGCCGTCGGTCATATCCATGAAGTCGCCGGCCGTGACGATGCTGTCGACGCCGTCGATGAAGTCGCTCTGCTTGAGGTCGAACATATCGACCGACATCTTGCAGGCATACATCTTCGCGCCCGCGTCGGAGAGCATCTGCAGGTACTCGCGCACCGGCGGGACGCCCAGCTTCTTCATCTTGTCGTTCATGAGATTGGTGGCAAAGGCCGTCATCCCCGGGATCACGCCCATGATGTTCGGGATGCCCAGGTTGCCGGTGTCGATGCCCATCATGCTCATCTTCATGCTGGTATTAGCCACCGGCGCGATCTCGAGATGGTCGACCCGCGACTTGCGGATCATGTCCATGCCCCAGAACGTGAAGAAGATCGTGACGTCGATGCCGTTGCCCAGTGCGGCCCAACCCATGACCAGGGCCGGGTAGGCCATGTCGAGGTTGCCCTTCGAGCAGATGAAAGCGATGTGGCGGTTCTCGTTGCTCATGTTGATAGGTCTCCCGTTCGAAGAATTGCTGATCGTTGAATTCTGATTGCAGATTGGCGTTTCAAGGCAATCAGCAATCAGAAATTAACAGTCAGCAATTGCCATTTTCAGACACAGCCTTCCGGCTTGCCCAGACCGGCGATGCGCGCGACTTTCTTGGCCGGGCCCTTGGGGAAGAGCGCGAACAGGTCTTTGGTGGTCAGGCCGGTGCCGTTGGTGATGGTGCGCAGGGTCGGCGACTTGCCGTTCTCGGCGCTGCTGCGGCAGAAGTCGATCACCTTCCAGTGGTTCTCGGTCAGCTCGCCGATGCCTTCTTCCTTGGCGACCTCGACCGCGATCTCCCTGGTCCACTCGGCCGGGTTGGTCATGAACCCTTCGGTGTTGACCGCGACGGCGACGCCCGCGATGACTTTGTTCGACACGTTGGTTACTCCTTGCTTCAGGGCCGGCCCGGCGCGGCGGCCGGGCGCGGCGAGTTAGTTGGACGAAGCCTGGCCGCCAGGCTGTTCGGAGAAGGTGCGCAGGACGCGCATCAGGCGCGCGAGCCCCTGGCGCACCTTCGGGTCGTTCATGTCGCGCAGCAGCGACCAGACTGAGACGTTTGGATCGACTGCGGCTTCGGTCTCATGCAGACTGTCGGCCGCGCGGTTGGCCAGCGCCATGATGTCGGGCTGGGTCATGTTCTTGACGGTGCGCAAGATGGTGACGACGTTGTCGCCCAGCGCGCGCACATCGTCTTCGTTGAACTCGGTCACTACGCGGTCGGCGATCCGCACGCCTTCTTGCGCGAAGACGAAGTAGCCCTTGTGCTCGAGTTGGTCGAAGGCGTTTACCGCGGTGGTGAAGACCGGCTTGCTCAGGGTCTGGACCTCGTTGAGCAGGTCGAGCGCCGCCTCCAACTGGACGACCAGGGTGCTGAAGCGGCGGGTGTTGGCGAGCAGCTGTTTGACCAGGAAGACCAGGTCTTCGCTGGCGAAGCCGTCGTCGACTTCATCGAGCTCACGCACCACGGTCTTGAAGGCCTGGTTGGCCACCGGCGTGACGTCTTGCACCAGCTCGCTGATCGCGGCCGTGCTCTCACGCTGCGCCTCGACCCGGGCGCTCAGTTCCTTGACCGTGGCGCTCAGGGCCCTGACCTCGTCGGTCTGGGCGTCGACTTTGCGGAGCAGGAGCGCCAGGTCGTCGGCGTTGACGCTGAGGGTGTTAGTCATGACGGCTCCTTAGTTGTGCTTGCCGACCATGCTCATCTGCGTTTCGAGCGGCAGTTCGGCGCCGCGCAGCAGCATGTTCCAGTAAACCCAGCGGAACATCATCTTGCCCCAGTGGTTGGCCTCGCTCTCCTTGAGTAGATCGAACGGCCCGACGCCCGGCATCGGGAACTTGCCCGGCAGCGGCTCGGTGTCGTAGTTGAAGTCGATCAGGAAGCCTTTGCCAAAGCCGGACTCGATGAAGCAATTGGCGTGGCCGTCGAACTTGGCCTCGGGGTGCAGGCCGTCGATGGCGCACAGCAGGTTTTCGGTCAGGATGTCGGCCTCGAAGTGCGCGACCGAGCCGGCTTTGGAGGCGGGCAGGTCGGTGGCATCGCCGATCACCCAGACGTTCGGCCACTTCTTGGCCTGCAGGGTCTGGCGGTCGGTCGGGACGAAGTGCAGGGCGTCGCCCATGCCCGAGGCCTGGATGGCCGTCGAGCCCATGTGGACCGGGATCGTGACGAACAGGTCGTAGTTGAGCTCGCGCCCATCAAACGATGAGACCACCTGGCGGGTGTTGTCGACCTCGGAGATCATGAATTCGGATTCAAGGTGGATGCCGCGATCCTTGAGCATGTCGCCCATCACAGCCGCCGTGCGCGGCTTGGTGAAGGCGCCGGGCAGGGGTGTGGCGTACGTGATCTCGACCTTGTCGCGCAGGCCGTGCTCGACAAAGAAGGCATGCGCCAGGAACAGGAACTCGAGCGGCGCCACCGGGCACTTGATCGGCATCTCGGCCACGTTGACGACCAGGCGACCACCTTCCCAGCGGCGCAGGAATTTCGAGAGCGCCACTGAACCGTCAAAGGTGTAGAAGTCGAAGACGTTCTGGCGCCAACCCGCATCCTTGAGGCCGGGTGTTTCCTCCGGCACGATCCGGGTGCCGGTGGCGATGATCAGCTGATCGTAGTAAAGGATCTGGCTGTTCTTGCTGAGCACGACCCGGCTGGCCTCGGGCTCGATCCGCTCGATGCCCGAGAAGATGATCTCGACGCCCTGGGGCAGGTAGCGGCGCTTGGAGCGGCGGACGTCGTCGGGGCCGTAGATTCCGAACGGGATAAACAGGAACCCGGGTTGGTAGTAGTGGGTCTCGTCTTTATCGACCACCACGATGCGCCATTCGCTCAGGTCGAGCTTTTGGGCCATCTTGTTGGCCATCATGGTGCCGCCCGTGCCGGCGCCGAGGATCAACAGGGTCTTCATGCGGTGCTCCTTATGGCTGTATCAGTCGTTCTTGAACGCGTCGACCAGCCCGGCGCGTCGCGTCAGCGAGTCGCGCAGGATGGCACGCAGGAGGTCCAGAGCTTCGATCAGGCGATGGTCGGCCAGCTGGTATTCGACTGCGGCGCCCATCCGGGTGGCCGTCACCATGCCGCGGTCCCGCAGCACCTTGAGGTGGCGCGAGACCAGAGGCTGGCTCAAATGGAGGTCATTGGAGAGCTCGGTGACGTTGCGCGGGCGCTCCGAGAGTTCGTACAGGATCAGGATCCGGGTGGGTTCAGCCAGCCCGGCACAGATCTCGGCATGCAATTGGTCTACTTCGCGTTCGAGGTTATTGTTCATCTGGGCGCCTCGCATGTAGACCTATACGGATAGGCGTATATGCGTAACTCCAGAGAAGATAATCGAGAAGGATTTCACAATCTAGTGGGGAACGTCAGGTTGGAACACTGACTAAGGTCATGGGCGAGGGTGGTGGGATTGGTCCAATTGCGGTAGTTCGAGAGACCGAACGGCCGACCCTGGGCCAGCTTTCTCCAATCCCTGGCCCGGTTCCATCCGGGAAATGGCGCAAAAGACGGGTGCGCAGCTGGTCTGGGAAGGAGCCCCGGGCCTGCTGCGCACCCGCTCTTTTACCCCAAGCCGAGTCTTTGGGGCCGGCGGTGGGGTTTTGGGAGCGAAGGCCAAAAACGTCGGTTTACCCGCACCCTCCGCCGGTCTTGTCACGTTGGATCTGCAACACGATCTTGGGCGTGTAGGTCAGGCTCTCGTACTGGATGAGGCTCGGCGCCGACGAGTCGTAGCGATCGCCCAGCGCGGCCGCGAAGGCAAAGCGCAGGTTCTCGACCGGGACGGCGGTCGGCAGCAACTGCAAGGTGGGTTCGGCTTTGCCAAAGAAGCTCAACCAGTTGTTGATTCCGCCCTCAAGGATGTACACGTTCGGGACGGCCTCGGCCGAGAGCGCCTTCCAGGCTTCGGTGGCATCGGCTTCGTCGTTGCTCATCACCACGATCACGCGGTTGGGGGCCGTGTGCGCGAGCAGCTCCGGCCCGAGAGCCGCGACATCTTCGAGCGGAACATGATTGGCCCCGCGCAAATGAAACAGGTTGAAGTCAGCCTCCGTCCGGACATCGAGCATGATCAACTCGAGGCCGTCATCGTACATGGTGTGGAAGAGTTCCGCCGGGATAATTTGGACCGCCCGTTGTGCCAGGATTGCGTCTTTCTCGGGCGCGATCCGCGCGTACTTCTCGGTGTTGCTCGGCGAACCGATCACGATGACGGCGACCGCTGCCGCCAGCAATGCTCCCGCACCGGCCATCCGGGCCCTCGGCTCGCGGGCCAGATCCCGCTGACCGAACTGGCGCTCGAGTTGTTCTGCGCCCCAGAACATGAACAGGGCCATCGCCACGACGGCAGTCACGACGACACCAATCGGCTGGCCGGTCCAGTCCATCAACGTGAAGCGGCCGAGATAACCGCTGGTCTGCCACCAGATGTCAAACATCCATTCGGTCTCGCCGAAGGCAAAGATGCCGACCAGGGCGCCGAGCACAAAGAAGAGCGCATCGAGTTTACCGGTGACCATGCCGACCAGCGAGGTGCCCGGACAGAAGCCGCCGACGATGAAGCCGACGCCCATGATCAGGCCGCCGACGATCATCGGCCCCAGATAGGTGGTGTTGACGTAGAGCTGGCCGTAGTCCAGCCAGCCGAGGCCAACGGCGATGAAGATCAGGACCATGGCGGTGATGATCGCCCCGAACATCACCTTGAGCACGGTCAGCTCGGTGAAGTAGAACTGGGCCGCCAGTTTTCTGGAGTTGCCAAAGCCCGAGATCTCGAGCACGTAGCCGAAGGCGAATCCGATCACGATAAATACCAGGTACGACCACGGGTTCGCGGCGCTGGTAGCCTGAAGTTCAGGAAGTGGAAAGGTCATGAGATCCTCCGTCCGCTCTACGTCTAGAGCCAGAGCTTGCGGACGAAATACGCCAGCAGGTACGCGCCGCCGAAAACGGCGAGCATGAAGGCCCAGGCGCCGGTCGAGAGCACAGCCCCGCCGGAGAGCGCCAGACCCGACGTGCAGCCGCGCGCCATGCGCGCGCCATAGCCCATCAGCGCGCCGCCGAGAAACGCCATGGCCCAGCGCGTGCGCACCGAGATCTGTGGTCCCTTGTTGGTCTCGATTTTCAACCGGCCATTCCACCAGCCGCCCGTAAACCCGCCGACCATCGCGCCCGCGACGACCATCACCACCCAGTCGTCCAATGGGTCTTTGTCGCCGCCCGCCATCTTGAGCAGATAGGGTGTGTTATCGACGTGGTTGGGAACGAATAGATCTTCGACCCATACGATGTAACGATTGAGTCCACCCGAGGCGCCCAACCCGTTGCCGGTCAGGAAGAACGCCGCGAACAACACCAGACCCAGCAGAAAGCCGCCCAGGTAGGGGTGAATGTAGTCGCGGTACGGGCGACGCAGCAGCGCCTGCAGTCGCGTGGTCCAGGGCTGCGTCGCGCGCGGCGCCGGTTTGGTCAGGGTTGCCATACACACTCCTTGGGCGGCCTTGCGCCCGGGTCAGTCACCGCTCGTGGGCTGAGCCGTCGGCTCGGTTGGCATTGGAACATCCAGGTCCGGAACTTCGTCCCAGCCGATCATCATTGCTTCGATGTTCGCCAGCGGCGTGTGGCCGGTGGTGGTCAGATAGACGTGCATGATGATGAAGGCCGCGAAGGTCCAGGCAACCAGGCTATGGAAGGGCGCCAGGAAGGGCAGACCGCCCAGCCAGGTCTCCATCTGCGGGAAGGACTGCACGCCCAGCATCAGTGCCCCGGTCGCGATCTGCAACGGTAACAGGACGTTGAGGATGCCGAAGTACGTGATCTGCTGCAGCGGATTGAGCTTGCTGTCCGGCGTCTTCTCGAACGGGTGCTGTTCGTGCTTGAAGATGCCTTGCAGGTAGTACCGCGTCTGTACGATGGCCTGATCGAAGAAGCCATAGGGCCGCGGGATGAAGGTCTGGATCTCGCCGCTGACCAGGTGATAGAAGAGCGACAGTGCAGCGTTGACGGTGAGTAGAACGGCCAGGACGTTGTGGACCAGGACGGCCTGCTCGAACCACGCCACACCAAACATCTCGGGGCGATGAACCACCAACCCGGTGACGACCAGGAGCAGGATGGCGAAGGTCTGGAACCAGTGCCAGAAGCGCTCGTAGACCGAATACATGTACACGCGCTTGACCGGCCCGCCATGCGGCTTCTTCGCTCTTAGCGCCGCCGAATACCGCAGCCCGCCGTGGATTGTCACGCCCACCAGCACACCCACCACCGCGAACACGCCGAACCAATCCACCCAGGCGATGTGATCGGAGCCGAACTGGTACAGGCCCTCGGTCGCCGGTGTGAAACTCACGACCCCGTCCTGGCTCGTGATGCTCCCGTTCAGGCTCAGGCCTCCGGAGCCGAGCAGGGTCGGGGTCACACCCGTCGGGCCTGAGCCCGCGAGCGACACGCTCTGGCCAATGCGCGAGTCGCTGCTGTGGCAGGTGTCGCAGGCCCGGATCGCGGCCTCCCCGCGCACCACGTCGTGATTGATGCTGTATGGCTGCACTTCGCCGGCCAGGCGCGGGTTGGTCAGCCCCAGGGCTTCGAGCCGGCCGCGGACCATGGCCTGTTTGGCCTCTGTATCCAGGCGCAATTCGCCGTCGACCAGCAGGCCGTCACCATTCGCGTCCAGTGCTTGCACGATGGCCGGGTGGTAATCACCATCGCTCAGATAGGCGCTCTGAAGATCCTCGAGCCGCACCGGGCGCGGCCCGGCCGGGTCGTCGTAGAGCCAGTACCAGGCGGTGACCAGATTGTACGGTGCCAGGGTTGTTTTGCCGTCGGCGTCGGCACGCTGGAGCAACGTCGGCTCGTAGCCAGTGATCAGGTCCTGCAGCGTGCCGGTGGCGTCCTCGACCCCGCGCCATTCCAGGATCGGCTCGGCCGCCGGCGTGATCACGCTCCAATCGACCGAGCGCAGCGCCGGGGCGTGCAGGCTTGGGATGTGACAGGTCTCGCAGGCCACTTCGCTCATGTGCTGCTCGGTGTACGGCAACCAGGCGTGTGTCTTCGTCGTCTCGTGGCAGGTCTCGCACCGGCGCATCGTGCTGCGCAGATCGGCCGAGACCGTGTACTGCGCGCTCTCGCCGCGCGCAAATTCATGACTGGGGCGATACAGATACTCGCCGATCTCGAGCCGGCGGGGGTCGAAGATGACACTGTCGGGTTGCGACTTGGCGCTGGTCTGCACCAGGACAGGATTGTTGAGGGCGTAATGGCAGTCGACGCACTCGAGGCCGCGGTCGGCGTGCAGATCCCAGGCCCACGCCAGATCGGCCTTATCGGCGATGTTCATGCCGGATTGCGAGATCTTTTGGGCCGAGACGATCTGGCCGGTGGTCGCGGTCTGCCGTTGGGTCAGGTCCTGGCCGGCCGTGGTCAACGGCGCGGGCGAACTGTGCGCCAGGCCGTGGCATTGCGCGCAGTTCGCATTGCTCGGATCATGAACCGTGACAAAGGCCGGCTGGAGCTCGCCCTCGGGCGTGAAAGCGCTGGCGTTGTATGTGTAGGTGTCCCCGGACCGCGACACGATCCCGGTCGTGATTAAGGTCGCGGTGTTGGCCCAGGTGAAGTTTCCGGCGCTCAAGGCAGCTGTGCGTTCGACGTGGCCGGGGTCGGTCAGGTGGCACAGAAAACAATCCATCTCGACCCCGGCGGCCTGCTCGGCCGGCCCACCGCCGACGATGCGCGCAGCGTTGAGTTTGAGCCATTCGATCGGAGTGAGATCGATGCGAAGATCGCCGGCGGGGGAGAGATAGCGATACGTGATCGGATCCCAACTTCCGTACAGCCCGACCGAGGTCTCCCAGGGCTGGCCGTTGGGCACCTCGCCGGCCGGCGCAGACGCGCTCAGGCCCAGGTCCGAGTGAAAGCTGTGGGCGGCGATGTAGGCCGTATCGTGGCAGACACCGCAGGTGCGACTGGTCGAAACGGGGGCGCCACTGGCGAGCACGTTGGCGCCGTCGGCGTCCAGCAGCGCAAAGGTCGGGTGCATGGGCGACGTCTGCGCGATCGGCGTGGCCGTCGTCCCGGCGAAAGCCTGCGCCGCGAGCCCGGCGGCCGTGCTCAGGCCCACGGCCAGGGCGCCGGCCATCCAGAAGTGAATTCGAGTAAGACGCATCACAGTTGCTCCGGGTGGGTAAACTCAGGCGCAGCGTTCATGGCTGAGGGGTGCGCCCGCCCCAGTCCATCGGATCGCCGGGGTAGCCGAGGGCTTCCCAGTCCAGCCGACCGTTGGCCGTGTGGCAGTCGTTACACTGCAGCGCGTTTTCCTTGGGTTGCACCATGTGCGTGGTCGGCCAGTACATCCAGGTCTCGGTGAAGCTGTAGTTCCCGCTGTACGCCAGACCCATGCGCGCCTCAGCCAGTCGGAAGGCGTTGTCCCAGTCGAACGTCGTCCAGAAACCGTCGGGGCCGGCCGTGATCGGCGCCAGCAGGTAGTTGAACTCCGTGTCGTACGGCTGCCGGGCGATGTGGATCTTGAAAGGGAAGATCCTGGCGGTTGGGTCGTCGATCGCGCCGGCCGGGAGGTTGATCATGGTCGGCCGGCTCGGGTCGATCGGGTCGCCGAGCAAGTAGCGCTCAGCCAGATTGCCGTTGAACCATACGTACTCCGGCTGAACATTGGTCGCGTACTCGAAGTTGCCCTTAATGTTCAGATAGGTGTAGTGATCATCCTCTTCGGCCTTCAGGCCGGCCGTCGACCAATCCCAGTACATCTTGGTCGGGTCCTGGGTCGCCATCGACGGGATGTGGCAGGTCTGGCAGGCCACGGCCGAGGTGTGTGTGTTCAGCCGTTCATCGGTATGGACCGCGCCGACGTGGCAGTCGGTGCACGCGACCTGTTCGCTCGGTTCGACCACGATGTTGTCGGCCACCAGGCGCCCCTGGATACTGTGTTCGTGCGTGACATGGCAATCGGTGCAAACCAGATCGAACTCGCCCATATGCACGTCGGTCTCGGCCACCGCGTAGCTCAAACTGGTGTCGAGGTCGCCGTGTTTGACGCCGTTGCCGCCACCGCCGTTGAAGTGGCAGCTGCCGCACTGGGCCCGCCCCGGCGCCGCGACACTTTGGGCTGCTGCGGCCAGGTCGATGCCCTCAGCCGGGTCGCCGTAGCTGCCCTTGGCGTAACTGCTTTGGGCGTGACAGACCAGGCAGTCAACGTTTTCGGCCTGGGCCAGGTTGGCGTTGGCCGTGCCCTCTTCCCAGCCGTAACCGACGTGGCAACTGCTGCAGCTCTTCTGATTGCCGATCGCGCTGATGCAAAAGTTGTTGATCTGATTGATCTTGCCGATCGTCACGGGTTCGTCTCGGCCGGGGACGGTGAAGGGCTCGCTCTCCCAGGTCCAGTGGCTGGTCTTCATGACCTCGCCGGCCGAGTCGGGATGGCAGGTCAGGCAGGCCATTGTGACCTCCTGGCCGGTCGCGTAAGGCCCGGGCATCAGATCGACGTGACTCGTGTGTATCGTGTGCTGCGGCAGGGCCGCCGCTGGTGAGATCCCGGCCTCAACCGGTTTGGTGCTGAAGAACAGGACCGGTAGCGCGATCGCGGCGACTGTGACAATCAACCCTGTAAGCCAGACCTGTATGCCCTTCAAGAAGCATCTCCTGCATCGTTTGCTATAACTTGCTACTGTTTGAAATAGTATTCTCGTATTCCGCCAGCCGAAAAGGCCTGATGTCACCGGAATTTGTGAGGAATATCACGAACAGGCGGACATAACAGCAGCCGCGCAGGGCCACGATCGAGGGGGAGCAAGAGAGGCAGTTGTGGGCAGGCGGGGCCGGCAGATCAGGGCGCCGACCTATCCGGGTCAAAGGCATCGGCTACTGTAGCGTTGTGGCGCAGTTGTTCGGCCAGGACGGAGCGCATCAGGTCGCAAATCTCAGCCACCTTGGGGTTGGCAATGGCGTACACGATCTCCTGGGCATTGCGCTCGGCCGTGACGATGTTGCCCCCCCGAAGCACCGACAGGTGACGGGAGACGGCTGCAGGGGCGAGGCCCGTGGCGTCAGCCAGGTCACTGACCCGACTGGGACCGGAGCGCAGCGCATGCAATACCTGCAGGCGTGGGGCGTTGCTCATCCGTTGGCAGAATTCGGCTTGGAGCTTGAATACCTCGGGTGTAGACATGTCGGTCGCTTGTTCTGCGCCTGTGGGGCGCCGCCGTAGGCCGGCTATGGCGCGGCGCTCTGGCTATCAAAGGCGCTCATCTCGGCGATGCGGCGCAGCCGTTGCATCAATTCCGCGCGTTCATGGCCGATCATCTCGAAGGTCCCGGCCACTGTCTCGAGCCAGCTCCCGATCCGTTCGCGGTGCCTGGCGCTCAGCACGGGAAGATCCTGCGCGGCCGAGGCCAGCTCGCCGGCATCCAGGCCGTGCGCGTCGGCCAGGGCTTTGATACGGGCGGCCTCTTCGACGGGGTCCGGCAGTGCGGCGTGGAACTGCCCGGCGATCAGCATCGCCACATAAGCTCCGTCGATCTCGATCCGGGCTCGGGCGTACTGCAGGCCGGCATGGCACGATACGAAGGGCGTGCGATGTTCGGGCTTGTGGGCCAGCTGTTGCCAGGATGTGGTGCAGGCCTTTCTCCCACTGGGAGAGCTCTGAATCAAGTTACAGAAGGCGCAGGAGTTGCTGATCTCGGTCAGCGGCTCGCCTTCCGGCGTTGTCGTGACGGCGCCAAGTGAGGCCACTTCGGCAAAAACGCTCTGGATACCCTGGAGGCAATGCACCGGCAGAATCTCGGCGCTGACCAAAGGATTGTCCGGTTCTGTGGCTTTGCCCGAGAGCAGTGCCGTGACATCCTTGCGCGGGAAGCGCCACTGTCCGCCCACTTTGACACCGGAGAGGCGACCATCGTTCAACATCCGATAAACGGTCGTCCGGTCGATCTTCAGAAGGTCCAGCAGCTCTTTCGTGGTAAGAAGGTCGTCCATAGGGCGTTTCCTGCGGTCGTCGGAAGTGCCGCCTGTGCGGCTGGTTTTTCGGCCTGCTGCAGTTGCTAGATTCTGCAACCATTTGCAATATTAAATGATAGCGCGATTGGCCGCAACCACAACTTGCATTGGACTGCCGTGACGAATGTCATCTTGGGCCGGTCACGACTCGCAGCCCTGACTGGCCGGGGAGACCGGGGTCGGGGCCGGTAAGGTCCCCGCGCGGAGCCGAAACCAAACAGCGCGGGTTGCCTCAAGGCGACCCGCGCTGTCCAGGGACACTCGTTGTGAAGGTGGTTCAGCGCCCGGTGTCGAGCGTGCCCACGATCTGCACGTACTGTGCGCGCTCGTAGGCCGCCGGGAAGGCTACGGACTTTTGGCTGAGGCTGCCGCGCATCTGCGACAGCGATTCGTATTCATGCTCTTCCATCCAGCGCAACAGACCGTCCTGAACCGCGTTCAGGTGCGAGATACCATTGCGCATCAGGGCCGAGGCCATCATCGTGACGCTGGCGCCGGCCATGATGCCTTTGATGACATCCTCGGTGGTGTGGACGCCCGTCGAAAGCGCCAGGTCGGCGGCGACGCGCCCATAGAGGATGGCGATCCAGCGCAGCGGCAGCCGCAGCTCGTCGCGATGGCTGAGGAGCAGATGGGGTGTCACCTCGAGGTTCTCGATGTCGAGGTCCGGCTGATAGAAGCGATTGAACAGCACCAGGCCGTTGGCGCCGGCATGGGTCAGCCGCCGGGCCATGTTCGAGAAGCTGCTGAAGTAGGGCCCCAGCTTCATGGCGACCGGAATGTCGATCAGACGCTTGACGTCGATCAGCAGGTCGGCATACAGGTCCTCGACCTGATCGCCGCTCAGCTCCGGGTCGGTCGGGACGAAGTACAGGTTCAACTCGAGCGCATCTGCGCCGGCTTCCTGGATCAGGCGCGCGTAACGGATCCAGTCGACGTCGGTCACCCGCCGCGACCAGCCGCCGGTCGAAATGCCGTTCAGGCTGGCGATCACGGGGATGCCCAGGCTGGCTTTGGCCTTGTGAATGTGTTCGAGGTATTGCTGCGGCCCAAGTCGATAGGCCACCGGCTCCGGAAAGTACGAGAGCGCCTCGGCGTAGCTGTCGGAGCCGTGGGTCAGGAAGAAGTCGAGGGCGTTCGACTCGTGCGCGATTTGCTCTTCAAAGAGCGAGTGCAGCACGACCGCTGCGGCCCC
The DNA here is from genome assembly GCA_016789175.1 of Anaerolineales bacterium. GTDB lineage: Bacteria > Chloroflexota > Anaerolineae > Anaerolineales > UBA6663 > UBA6663. The sequence continues at coordinate 15,758 of JAEURK010000307.1, read as the reverse complement.
GGAGTCTTCCATCTGGCGCAGCTTGCTAAGGTCGCGGCTCAGGGGCGAGGCCGCGGGTACGAGCGGCCCTTTGAGATCGAGTCCGAGGTAACGGGTTGAAAGATCGGGCATGGTATCCCCCACAGGTATTGGCGGCGACCGCGAGCGGCCGCCGCCAGCACCGATGACTTAGGCCGCGGGTTTGATCGGCTGGGCCAGCAATTCGTACTGGCGCCAGCGGCGCGCGACGTCGCCCTGCGCTTGCTTGTACAGCATCTCGGCGCGCTCTTCGTTGGTCTGAAGCAGCATGCGGTAGCGCGTCTCGTTGTAGATGTACTTGTCCAACGACAGGCTCGGCGGCTTGCAGTCGAGCGTGAAGGGATTTTGATCTTCGGGTGTGGCCGGGTTGTAACGGAAGATCGGCCAGTAGCCGCTGAGCACGGCCTTCTTCTGCTGATCGAGGCCGAACTTGAGGTCATAGCCGTGCGCGATGCAATGCGTGTAGGCGATGACCAGGCTGACGCCCGGGTAAGCTTCAGCTTCCTGAATGGCCTTGATGGTCTGCGCGTCATTGGCGCCCATCGCCACGCGGGCGACGTAGACGTTGCCGTACGAGATCGCCAGCAGGCCCAGGTCCTTCTTGGGGCGGCCCTGGCCCGAGGCCGCGAACTTGGCGACCGCGGCGCGCGGGGTGGCCTTCGAGGCCTGGCCGCCGGTGTTCGAGTACACCTCGGTGTCGAGGACCAACACGTTGACGTTGCGGCCCGAGGCCATGATGTGGTCGAGGCCGCCGAAGCCGATGTCGTAGGCCCAGCCGTCGCCGCCCACGATCCAGACCACGCGCTTGACGAGCACGTCGGCCAGGCTGAGCAACTCACGGGCCGGACCCTGAGTGGCCGGGTCGGCCTTGAGCAGCAGGTCATTCAGGCGCGTCTTGAGGTCCGCGACTCGCTCACGCTGGGACTGGATGCCGGTCTCGGTGGTCTGATCGGCCTCCAGCAGGCCCTGGCGCAGGGCCTCCGGCAGAGCCTCGCCGAGCCGCAGCACCAGTTCGCGCGCGTACTCGGTTTGCTTGTCGAGGGTCAGACGCATTCCCAGACCGAATTCGGCATTGTCTTCAAAGAGCGAATTCGCCCAGGCCGGGCCGCGCCCATGCTCGTTGGTCGCCCAGGGCGTGGTCGGCAGGTTGCCGCCGTAGATCGACGAGCAGCCGGTGGCGTTGGCGATCACGGCCCGGTCGCCGTAGAGCTGGGAGACCAGCTTAAGGTACGGGGTCTCGCCGCAGCCCGCGCAGGCGCCCGAGAACTCGAAAAGCGGGCGGAGCAGCTGTGAGTCCTTGACCGTGCTCAGGTTGAGTTTGGTGCGGTCAATCTCGGGCAGCTTGAGGAAGAAGTCCCAATTGACGTTCTCGACCTCGCGCAGGCCGCCGCCGTTCAAGGCAGCCCCGTCCGACCCGACCCCGGAGGCGCCGTCCGATGAGGCGAACAGCGGGGTCATGTTGATGGCCTTCAAGTTGGCCTGCGACTTGTTCTTGGCCGGGCAGACCTCGACGCACAGGCTGCAGCCGGTGCAGTCGTCGACCGAGACCTGCAGACTGTAGCGATAGCCCGGGTATTCCTTCCACTTCGCCGATGTCGACTTGAAGCCGGCAGGCGCACTCTCGAGCTCGGCGGCCGGGTAGATCTTCTCGCGGATGACGGCGTGCGGGCAGACGAACACGCACTTGCCGCACTGAATGCACACGTCCGGATCCCAGACCGGCACATCCTGAGCGATGCAACGCTTCTCCCATTGGGTGGTCGCGGTCGGGAACGTGCCGTCGGCGGGCATGGCGCTCACCGGCAGGTCATCGCCGAGGCCGGCGATCATCGGCCCAAGCACCTGCCTGACGAAGTCGGGCGCGGCATCCGGCACGGCCAGGTGAAGCGGCCGCGCGCTGCTGACAATTGCCGGGATCTTGACCTCGAACAGGTTGGCCAGGGTCGCATCGACGGCTTCGAAGTTCTTCTTGACCACGGCCTCGCCGCGCTTGCCGTAGGTCTTCTTGATCGCGTACTTGATGGCGTCGATGGCCTCGTCGCGGGGCAGCACGCCGCTGATCGCGAAGAAGCAGGTCTGCATGATGGTGTTGATTCGGCCACCCATGCCGGTCTCGCGCGCGACGCGGTAGGCGTCGATCACGAAGAGCTTGATCTGCTTCTGGATGATGTGTTCCTGCGCCGGCTGCGGCAGTTGATCCCACACGCGCTCGGGGCCGTATGGGCTGTTGAGCAGGAAGACCGCGCCGCGCTCGGCGGTCGCCAGGATGTCGAACTTGTCGATGAAATTGAACTGGTGACAGGCGATGAAGTTGGCGCGTGTGATCAGATAGCTCGAGTGGATCGGCTTGGGGCCGAAGCGCAGGTGGGAAACCGTGGTCGAGCCCGACTTCTTCGAGTCGTAGACGAAGTAGCCCTGGGCGTTGTTAGCCGTCTCTTCGCCGATGATCTTGATCGAGTTCTTGTTGGCGCCGACCGTGCCGTCCGCGCCCAGGCCGTAGAACATGCACCGGACCGTCGACGGATCTTCGGTGCTGAAGGAATAGTCGACATCGAGGCTGGTGTGCATTACGTCGTCGACGATGCCCACCGTGAAGTGGTTGCGCGGGGCGGCCTTAGCCATCTCAGTGTAGATGGCCTTGACCATGGCCGGCGTGAACTCCTTCGACGACAGGCCGTAGCGACCGCCGATGACGCGCGGCATGCGGGCCAACGCGCCGCTCGCCACCGCCTCTGACAGCGACGTGATCACGTCCTGGTACAACGGTTCGCCCGTCGCACCGGGTTCCTTGGTGCGATCGAGGATGGCCAGGGTCTTGACCGTAGCGGGCAGGGCGCGCACGAACAGCTCGGCCGGGAACGGCCGATACAGGCGGACCTTGAGCACGCCGACCTTCTCGTCGGCGCTCAGAGCCGCGACCGTCTCTTCGGCCACCTCGGCGCCCGAGCCCATGATCACGATCACGCGCTCGGCATCGGGGGCGCCCACGTAATCAAAGAGCCGATAGGCGCGACCCGTCAATTCGGCGAAACGATCCATGTGGTTTTGGACCACCGCCGGGACGACGTGGTAATAGGGGTTGGCCGCTTCACGGGCCTGGAAGAAGACGTCGGGGTTTTGGGCCGAGCCCCGCAGGACGGGATGTTCGGGCGTGAGGCCGCGGGCGCGATGACCGCGCACCTGCTCGTCGTCGATCATGGCGCGCAGCACGTCGTCGGGTAGATACGCGATCTTCTGGACCTCGTGCGACGTCCGGAAGCCGTCGAAGAAATGGACGAACGGCACGCGAGCCTCAAGCGTGGCCGCCTGAGCGATGAGGGCGAAGTCGTGCGCCTCCTGGACCGAGTTGCTGACCAGCATGGCCCAGCCGGTGCTGCGCGCAGCCATCACGTCGGAGTGGTCGCCGTAAATCGAAAGCCCGTGCGTGGCGAGCGTGCGCGCCGCGACGTGAAAGACCGTGCTCGTCAGCTCGCCCGCGATCTTGAACATGTTGGGCAGCATGAGCAGCAGGCCTTGCGAGGCCGTGAACGTCGTGGTCAGCGAGCCCGTCTGCAGCGCGCCGTGAACGGCACCCGCGGCGCCGCCCTCGCTCTGCATTTCGGCCACGAGCGGCGTGGTCCCCCACAGGTTGACGCGGTTCTCGGCCGCCCACTGGTCCGCGAACTCGCCCATCGGAGACGAGGGCGTGATCGGGTAGATCGCTACGACTTCACTCAGTCGGAAGGCTACCGAGGCTGCGGCCTCGTTGCCGTCGATCGTCACAAAGGTTTTCTCTGCCATTAGGGCTCCAGATCCAGGCATGCGGGAATGTAGTCGACATAAAGGTCAACAGAACACACCTGAACACTAACCCTTATGCATATCCGAAACGTCTGGTGGGCCCTAGTGATGGATTACTCTAACTTGGATGACGTGTGTCGGGTTTTCGACCCAATCGGTATTTTCAGAGGAATCGCGCCCCGCCAGGGTGTCCATTCGGGTAAGACCCGGCCAATGCCTGTCACCCAGGTGGGTCTCCGGTGGGCGGTGACGCTCAATCCCGTGACCGGCACCGGGCAGGCACCAGCGCCGGAGCGTCGTGCCGTCGATCGAGCCGATGCCAGACACGCGTTGCCTTTGGGCTGGCCAGGGGCCCCGGTGACCCTCCGATGGGGCCCGGCTGCATGTGGTGGTCGGCGCGTGGGCCGGGCGCGGTGCTAACGGTGACGAACGACGATCGTCGACAACGTGACGCTGTCTGCGTCGCCGACCGGTTGCGTCAGGGCGAGGCGTTGTCCGGTCTGCCAGTTGTATAGGCCCATGACCAGCGTGTATGCGCCCGGCGGCGTGGTTTCGGGCACAACCAGGGCGACCCGGAATGCGATCAGCGTGTCGGCCTCCCAGGCGGTGACCGGGTAGAGGCCACGGCAAGCCTCACCATCATCCTGGGCAATCAGCTCGGGGCCGGTCGGGTTGGCGTCATTCAGCAGGTGCACGAAGAAGCTGAAGGATGCATCGCTCAAGGGCGCCGTGACGCTTTGATACAGCGTGAGCCAGACGGTGTCGCCGGGTGCCACGCTGTCGGCGTCAAGATCAAGTCCGAGCAGGGCCAGGTGGTTCGACCAGACGGCCTCGTGGCGCTGCTCGGGGGCGACAACCGCGGGCGCTTCATAAGGGGCTGCATACGCCAGGTTGTAAGCGAACGGTTCGGCCAGGTTGCTTTCGTCGACGATGCTTGCCCACGGGAAGCGAGTCTGAACCTCGGAGAGCGGTGGGCGGCGCTGCCCAGGCAGGAAGGTGAACAGATAGGGCCGTGCCCCGGCCCCGGCCGGCTGCCAAACGAGGCAGGCTGGGCCGGCGTAACGGTTGAGGGCCGCATTGAGCTCGGCCGCTGTTTGCGTCCCGTCCTGATCGGGTGGCACGACATACAGATAGGTCGGGTCGGCCGGCCAGATGGTCCAGAGATAGCGATCGACGGCCGGGGCGCGCTGGGCCAGCTCCAGGTTCTCGGGGGGGTGCTCGCCGTCGTCGCGTACGGGCAGTGACGCTCCGGCCGGCCAGTCGCGGGATTCGCAGTCCGGGATGCGTTGGGGCGTGTCGCCGATCCGTTGAGCGACCACGTACTTGTTGTCGGCCACCATTTTGAAGTTGGGTTCGAAGCACTCCAAGTAACCCGGCGGCGCAAACCGGTCGTGGGCCATGAAGCGCGGTCGATCGGGATCAGTCGGATTTCGCGCGATCACGAAATCGTTCAAGCCCAGCGAATCGAGGATGTTGACCGTTGGATACTGCCAACTGATGACGCCGACAGCCCCGGCCACAAACGTCGGATGAGGGTCAGGCGCTATCAACAGGCCGCGGTCGCGGCTCGGATAGAGCGCCAGACGCTCTTGGACGAAGATCTTGTGGGTCTGGTGGCGGACGCAGACGCCGTGAGTGATCAACCAGGCCTGGAGATCGTCGAACAGACCGACGTAGGCCTGTGCGAAAGCCGGCAGGTGGGGCGCGACCGCCAGGATCAGGGGCTGGGTCTGCTCGCGGGTCGTCAGCGGCTGCGACAACTGCCAATGCGTCCACGGGATTGGGAGGCCACACGCTACAAACAGGCTGAGGTAAGCCAAAGCGCGCCGCGGCCCCCAATTGACGGCGTTGATCAGCCAGATGCTGGAGACGAACAGCAGCCCGACCAGATGACTATAGACTCGATACTCGAAGAAGTCGCCGCCGATGACGAACGTGTAGTACGCGAAGTGCGCGCCCAGGGCGCCGACGGCCACGACGCCGCTCAGCGCCGAGATCGGAAGTCCCTGTAGGCCTCTCGTGGCGGACCATCCGGCGCGGATCCGCCGCCAGATCGGACTGAGGTTGAGGGCTATGAACACAACGGCCAGGCCCAGCCAGAACCACAAGGCATATTCGATCACAAACGACAAGGCATAACGCCAGCCGCTTTCGGGCCAGGCGCTGACGTACTTGGCCGCGAACGTGTTCGGCAGCCATTCACCGTAATACGACCTGCGCCACAGAAAGTGGATGGCCAGGCCAAGAAACGGCATTCCCGCCAGCACCCAATCCGTTTTGGGCCTGCGTGGTCTTGGCCCACCGACAGCCGCCAGAACCACCAGCGCGCCGCTGGCGACCACCAGGAGCAGGCCATCCGGGCGTGTCAGTGCGCTGAGTGTCGCCGTCGCGGTCACGAGCAGCCAGCGCCACCGCTGGGTTGGGCTAACGAAAAGGACGACGTACACCCAGGCGGTCAGCAGCGCATTGAACAGCGCCGTCTCGAGGCCCGAGCTGGTCCAGGCCAGGAACGTGCGATTGGTCAGAACCCCCGCCAGCGCCAGGAGTATCAGCGGCAAGCGCATGCGTTGCAGCGCCGGGCGCAACTCGAGACGCCACAGCATCAGGAGGGTCAGCGCGGTCGTCACATACGCCGACGCCAGCGAAAGGACATTGGCCGAGTCCGGTGGTTGACTGCCGGTCAGGCGCCAGGTTCCGTCGAGCAACAGCACCCACAGAAAGCTGGTGTAGCCCTCGACCGGCCGGTGCGGTGGCAGGTTCCAGGTGTAGCCGTAGCCGAGCACGCTGTTACTGACGTAGCGATAGAAGATGAACGAGTCGTCGGTCAGGAACCAAAAGACCTGCCAGCCCCAGAACAGGCCGATACCCGCGACAAGCAGCAGAATGACCAGTAGGAGCGGGGTGTGCTTCGCCGCAGCGGCCGGAACCGGGGGTGACGTCATGGCCGATGATTGTAGAGCAGAATCCATCGGGCCGGTGCAGGCCTGCGGCCCGTTGAGCGCGGGAACGAGATCACGGCTGTTATACTCGCTTTGCGAGCGGGCAGTGACCCGGTCAGGGTCCGCTCGTCGCAGGCGTGCTCCACATTATCAAGACGATGAGAGGGGTGTTTCAATGGCTCAAACGACTCGCGATCCCTGGGTGTCGGTCAGGACCTATCACGACCTCGCGGCCGATCAGGTCATTTCGGCGCTGCAGAAAGAGATCCGGCGTGGAAACACCGAGAACGCGGTGTTGCTGGCCTACGAGATGATCCTGACCAGCCCCGCGCTCGAGGACTATCTCTGGCAACGGCTGCTCGTGATCGCGGTCGAGGATGTCGGTTTCGGAGACGTGAACGCCCCGGTCTTGTTGCATGCTCTGTATCAGACGGTGCGCGGGTTCGATCGCAGCGTCGGTGAGCGCAAACTCTTCGCTGTCCATGCCGTCCGATATCTGTGCGCCTGTCGGAAGGATCGCACCAGCGACGAGATGATCAACTGGGTCATGGCTGCCGTGGCCAACGGCACGGCCCGGCCGTCGATCCCGGATTACGCGCTCGACATGCACACCGCCGCCGGGCAGGCGCTCGGCCGCGACCGACGCTACTTCTTCGAAGTCGGAGCGCAGCTGCACCCCGAGCTCCCTGGCCGCGATTTGACCTACCGCGATCGCATCCTGGCCATGCTCGACTCGGGCGAGTTGCGCTGACGCCCGCGATCGTCGTTCATACATCGTCGGGGCGGCCCCGACCGAGCCGGTCGGGATGGCCCGCGGGCAGTCCTTTGGCGATCCGGCTGGCCCAAAAGCTGAAAAGGCCGAGCGCCACCAGACCCGCATAGAAGACGCTGGTGGCCGCCATCATCCAGGCGCCGGGAACCGGCCCGACCCCCGCCCGCGCCACGATCTCGGTCCACATGGTCGTGGGCGCCGGGAAGGTCATCAGCGCGACCAGCCAGCTGCCCAGCTGGATGAGGAAGATGCCCTGATAATTGCGGCGCAGTCGCCGCCCGGCGGCCTCCCACCACGGCAGGTGGAACGTAGGCCACTCGAGGTCTTGCGCCAGACGCCCGGTCCAATCCGGTTGCGGCGGTCGGCTGCCGTCGAGCAGCGGTCGATAGAAGTTCATTTCGATCAGGCGCGCACGCGAGCGCCAGATGTCGAAAAACCGATAGCGGCGCGCTTCCATGAGAAGCAGGAACACGCAAAACACGCTGATGATCGGGATCAGCACGTGGCGCTCGCCAGACGGGTCCCCAAACACGAAGCTCAAGGCAGAGGCGCTCAGTACGATCGCCCAATGCGACGTCGTATCGATGCGGCCGCGCCAGGCTGTAGCCTCGCCGAGTTCACCTCGGTAGAGGTGGACCATGGCGTTGATGAACTCGGCGCGGGTGACGTTTCCGAGGTCCAGACGCTGATCGATCGGAGGGCCGGCGACAGGTTTGGTCATGACATCCTCCACTGCGACAGGCGACGTTGTGTTCTTGTTGTAACATTATCCGAGCCCCGCCCGAGCCCGGTCTGGGTTTGCGCCCTGTGCGAGTAAGGATCCTATGACAGAACAAGAGCTTGCGCTGCTTCGCAAATCGATCGAGCGCGCCCGTCAGGCGCGCGCCCATGGTAACCATCCGTTTGGGGCGCTGCTGGCGGATCCGCAAGGCCATGTCATCCTCGAGGCCGAGAACACGGTTGTCACAGGCCGTGATTGCACTGGCCACGCGGAGACAAATCTGATGCGCGAAGCCAGCCGCCTGTTTCCGCGCGAGCTGCTTGAGACCTGCACGCTGTACGCGAGCACCGAGCCCTGCCCGATGTGCGCGGGCGCGATCTTCTGGGGCGGTGTCCGCCGCGTGGTCTTCGCCCTGAGCGAGGCGTCGCTCTACGCAGTGGCCGGTAACGGGCCCGAAAACCTGCCGCTGGGCTGCGCGGCCTTATTGGCCCACGGTGGCCACCCGACCGAAGTGATCGGGCCGCTCATCGAAGCCGAGGCGAGAACCGTTCACGACGGTTTCTGGACAGCGGCAAGCTGACTCGACCGGGAGGAGCCATGGAACACTGGACGCGACCGATCGAACAGCGGGCGTTGGCGCGCCTCAGCTCGGAGCAGGTCATCTGGTTGACGACCGTCTCGGCTTCCGGTGCGCCGCAGCCACGGCCGGTCTGGTTCGTGTGGGATGGCGCCCGCATCGTGATTTACTCGGAGCCGACAGCCCGCAAGGTCGCGCATGTCGCCGCGAACCCACGGGTGTCGTTGAACTTCAACTGCGACGCGGGCGGCGACGATGTCCAGGTGATCCTCGGGCGTGCAGCGCTCGCAGCCGACGGCCCGGCGCCGCGCGACAATGCCGACTATCTCGCCAAGTATGCCGAAGCGATACCGGCCATCGGCCAGACAATCGCGAGCTTCAGCGAACGTTTCAGCGCCGTGATCGTGGTCGAGCCCAAGCGGGTGCGCGGCCTCGACCCGTTGCCATGAACGACAGCCCGAGGTGCCACGATGCCGCGTTTCGACGTGATTGCGTTCGACGCTGACGACACGCTCTGGCACAACGAGCGCCTGTATGTCGCGGCCCAGGAGCGCTACCGCGACCTGCTCGCGCGCTATGTCAGCCGAGATCAGGTCGAGGCTCGCCTGTACGCGACCGAAGTCCGCAATCTCCAGCATTTCGGCTACGGGATTAAGGCCTTTGCGCTCTCGATGATCGAGACGGCCGTGGAGATGACCGATGGGCGCGTCTCAGGCCGGGATGTGCAGTCCATCATCGACATCGCGCGCGAGATGCTCACGTCAGATGTCGAAGTGTTGGACCATGTCGCCGATACCCTCGACGCCCTCAAGCCGCGCTATCGATTGATGGTGATCACCAAGGGCGATCTGCGCGATCAAGAGACCAAGATCTTGCGCTCGGGGCTGGCGGCACGCTTCGGACAGGTCGAGATCGTGAGCGACAAGACCCGATCCGGGTACGCAGCGGTGTTGGCCCGCCACAGCCTTGCGCCTGAACGCTTCTTGATGGTCGGCAACTCGCTCCGCTCCGACATCCTGCCGGTGCTGGAATTGGGTGGCCACGCCGTCTATATCCCGCACAGCCTGACCTGGGCCCACGAATCCGCTGAGCCGCCGCCCCCGGAACGGCCGGGCTTTTTCGAGCTCCAGCACATCGGCCAATTGCCGCCATTGCTCGCCCGGCTCGAGACCGAGGTCAAAACCAGGTAGGCGGCGGCGGTCAGTGTCGGTTTACCCAGAGCGCGGTCCGACTTGACCAAGCTCAACGCGCGGGTTGAACTCGCCGGAAGACAACGCCGATGTCCATCGGTAGGATGGTCCCCATCACACAGGAGGACCACGATGGACATCCCGCAACTCTCAGCCGATCTGCGTGCCGGCACAAAAACGGCCCATCGAGCCGTCGAGTCGACGCCTTTTGCCAGACTGCTGTTCTCCGGCCGAGCCCAGCGCGCCATGTATGTCGAGTATCTGAGGGCGCTCCACCCGATCTATGCTGCGCTTGAAGCTGCCCTGGAGCGGCTTGGGGATCATTCGGTGGTTCGGGCCGTTCGCGATCCCGATCTGAGCCGAACAGCTGCGCTCGAAGCCGATCTGCGCTGGTTCACCGGCGCCGAGGAATGGCGGGAGACGCTGCCCCGGCCGGAGTCGGTCGCTTATGCCTGCCGGATCGAGCAGGCCGCTGATGCCGATCCGGCTTTGTTGATCGGCCACCACTACACGCGCTACCTTGGCGACCTCTCGGGCGGTCAAATGCTCAGGCGGATCGTGGTGCGCACCTTCGATCTCAAGGCCGAGACGGGCGCCGCCTTCTATGCCTTCCCGGCGATCCTTGACCCGGAGGCGTATAAGGTCGCCTATCGCGCGCGGCTCGATGGCCTGGCGCTAAGCGCTTCGGTCGTCAGCGCCGTCGTGGCCGAGGCGTGCCTGGCCTTCGATCTCAACCACAGGCTGTTCGAGGCTCTGGCGCCGACACCCAGCCCAGCTGGCTGAGTTTTCACGGCAGCGCGAGCGCAGCTTTGACCGCGGCGTAAGCGTCGACGATGCCAGCGCCGACGGCCCACTCGGGGTGGGCGGCCAGGTCGCAATTCGGCGCCGTGAGAGCACCCATATACGGGCGGGCCGTATCCCGTAGAAGTTGCTCGGTGGTGTCGATGTCGCCGATCAGGCGCGGGTTCGCGGACCACATCAGGGCCACCACCCCCACGATATGCGGACCCGCCATCGAGGTGCCCGAGTTGCTGCCGTATGTGCCGTTCGGCAACGACGAGAGGACGTCGACGCCCGGCGCGGCGATGTCTGGCTTTCCGATCGCACCGTCGCCAGGCACCGGACCGCGGCTGCTGAAGCCGGCCAGCTCGCCCAGGCTGTCGATCGCACCGACCGAGAAGGCCCCGTCGTAGATCGCGATCGGGTCCATCACCGTGCTGCAGCCGGGTCCGTCGTTGCCGGCCGAGGCGACGACGAAGATCCCGGCCGCGCGCAGGGCGTCGACCGCGGGTCCGAGCGTCGCGGGCGAGCACCCCTCGATCGACGGGCAGCCCCAGGAGTTGTTGATCACATGCGCGCCGCGATTCGGGTCGCCGTCGACGAACGCGCTGCCGTCGCGCGGGTAGGGCGCAAGCATGAATTGCATGCAGTCCAGGTACAGGGCCGGGCTTCCGAGATTGCGCGCTAGGTTGCGGCATGCGAGCCAGGTGGCATCTGGTGCTACGCCGATGCCGCCGGCACCCAGGATGGTGCCGAGGGTATGCGTGCCGTGCCCGCCGCGATCGCTTGGCGAGGACGTCTTCTCCCAGGGATCCAGCCAGTTGTAATCGTCTCCCTCTTCGCGGCCCCGATATTGGGCGGCCAGCGCAGGGTGTTCGCCCTCGACGCCCGAATCGGACTGGCCCACGACGATGCCGCTGCCGGTGGCGCCGAACTCGGCCCAGACCTGATCAACGCCGATCAGGGTCAGGTTCCACTGGGGCTCCGGGAGGGGAGATTCGCTGCCGCTCGTGGGCGCGGGCTCAACGAAGACCGGGCGCAACACCTGACTGGTTGTGATGCTGGCCACTTCCGGCCGCAGACTGAGCCAGATCCGGACCAGCGGGCCACCGTCGACCTCGATCGCGTTGACGAGATAGTAAGGGGTATACGAGATCCGGAACGCAGCGAGCGTGGCTCGCAAATCTGCCTGGCTGGCCATGGCGTGGGCCGTCAGGGTCAAGTACACGGCGGTGGCCCGCGCTTTCTGATCGAGGCCCGGGTCGATGGCGGTCAGGTCCGCCTGATCGCGCAAAACGACGAAGAGCCGGTCGCCGTAGGCTCCGGGCTGACCCACCCCCAGATAGAGCCCGAGACAAAGACCGGCGCTTACGACAGCCGTCACTGCGCCGCTCCAGCCGCGCTGAGTCGCGCCGCTGCGATGCGTTCCCAACGCGAGCCCCACCAGCCCAAGCGCCAGGCCCAGGACGACGCCTGACAGGGACGCGGCGGTCGCCCACAACCCGACCGCGTCATCGATGAGATACATCGATTGCTCTTCGGGGTCGAACGTGCTGAGCGCCAGGGCGACAGTCATGGCGAGCACGAGCGTAACGGCAGCCCGACCACTGGAGCCCTTGTCGCGCGCGATCCGATCCTGCCAGGCGACGAGCCAACCGAGGGCGGCAAGCGGCGGCGCGACGATAAGCTGCATGGCATTCGCGCCGACCGAAAGCCCCACCAGGAGGAGTCCGATCGCAGCGACGAAGCCTGCCGCCAGGAGCGAGCGCCGCCAGCTCATCACTATGGCGGCCGTCGGCCCAAACACGAAGCCCTCGAGCCAGATCGCGCTGGCAGCGCCGAGCACGAGACTCGCCAGGATCTGCCCGGCCAGCGCGCTGAGCGCACCCAGGGCGCCGAACACCAGCCACGGCGTGCCCAAAAGCAGGGCGCAGGCGAGCCCGGTCAGCAGGCCGCCGGCCAGCAGGCCGCCGGCCCGGCTGAGTCGCAGCCGTCGCCCGCGAGTCGCCAGCCACCCGAGGCCAAGCCATAGTGCACCAACCAGCAGGGTCAGGGTGCTCCGCCAACCGTCGGCCTGGATCTCCGTAGCGCGCACCAGGCTCAGGGTTGCGGCCAACCCGGCCAGCCCGGCCAGGCCGATCAGATACGATCGAAATGGCTGCGCCCGCCACAGCCCGGCGATGAGCGCCGCCAATCCGGCGACCAGCACCAGGCCGATGGCCTGTCCGACGGCCCAGCCCCATTCCGGCGCCAGGTTGCGTCCTGAGACCTCGATCACGCGATAAGCCGTCACCAGGATCGCACCAAAGACCCCCAGGACGATGCCCAGAATTGCGAGGACTACGATGAACAGCGCCCAGGCCAGAGTGCCGGGTTTTGAGCGAGGTTCAGGCGCTGCGTCTGCGGAAGGTGAAGTCGGCAACATGCGGTCAAGTGTAACCCCGCTTGCGCTGAAAACGTTTGCGCAAAAGGGGCAGCGTGCACGAGCCTGCTGCCAGGCGCGGAGTCGAGCCGCGGATTACGCGGAAGGAACCGAGACCGTTGTCAGCAGGGCCCCCGTCGTTCGAATCCGCGCACTTCGCGGCAATAAACGCACTGACAGGTCGTGCCGGCACACCAGGGGCAGGCGCGTCTTGGGTCAACGCCGCAATTGCCGCCGCGTCTGTCTGGTTGGCGCGTCCGGCGAGTGAGAGTTGCTCTGGCCAGCCTTCAGACGGGATCACGGCCTGGTGGCCCGGTCTCCGTGTCAACGTGCGGGCGCGAAAAACGAGGCAATGACCTTTGACAACCGCAAAAAGTGGACCCAAACACGCTAGAATAAGGAGACATGGCTGCCAGCCCATCGCAACGGCGATCTTCCCGGTTGGTGCAGCGAAAGGGTTCAGGGTTGCAGGCGATCCGCTTTTTGGCGAACTTTCCGGTGGTGTATTTCATCCGACATGGCACGCCGGATTGGTCGCGGAAGGACCTCGCGTACCATCGGCCGCCGGGTCCGCCACTGGTCACGACCGGTGAACTCGAGGCGGCCGAGGTCGGGCGTTTCCTGCGCGACAACTCGGTCCGAAACGTGTGGTACAGCCCGCTCGAGCGGACGCATCGTACCGCCGTTCTCGCCGCCGCGATCAGTGAGTCGGGCCTCCGATGCGAGGAAGAGCTGATGGAGGTCCAGCCCGGCGAGTCAATCGACGCCCTGCGGGCGCGGATTTGGCCGGTGTGGGATCGCGCTGTGGCGCATAGCCTGGCCTTCGGACCTATCGCACTCGTTACCCACGGCGGTCCCATCACGGCCATGCTCTCGGCCCTGCATCTCCCCGGCGATGTGCTGGCGCATTACGCCCGCCTGTTCGACGGCGGTAACCCTGTTCCGCCCTGTGGTGTGTGGAAGGCCGCGCGACCTGGGGCCGACGAGCTCTGGGATGTCAGTCTGGCCTTCGTCCCCGAAGCGTATCGAAGCAAACTGATGGTATAACCGACCTGGCGGAGGGTTCTTGCTGCGATGCGCGAGTCAAGGGGGGGCTGAGATGAGTGGACCCCGTACGACCAATGACGGGACGAGCGGTTCGGCCGACCCGCAACCACCGACGGCGATTCCGGCACCCGGCGCTTACGCCGTCCCGCAGATGATCACGCTGTCGACGCCGATCGCAGGGGCGGTGATTCGTTACACGCTTGACGGCACACCGCCCACACGAACCAGCCCTTTGTTTGACCCCTATCGCCTGATCCCCATGGTCGCGTTCGGTGAGCCGGGGCCGACGGGGCCGTGCACGTACGAGATCCGGGCCGCGACCCAGGTGGGCGAGCGCCTGAGCGCCAGCGCCACGTATCGCTATGACCTGCAGGTGCGTGACCGTGCCACCTATGTGTCGCACGAACTGGCGCCGGGTCTCCGCATGATCCGCGATTTCGATGACGACAAGATGTACCTCGTCATCGGCAGCCGCCGCGCGCTGTTGATCGATGCCGGGATGGGCGCCGGCGATCTACGCGGCTATGTCGAGCAGTACACCGGCGGTTTGCCGTTGGACGTGTTCATCACCCACGGCCACCCGGATCACATCGCGCGGATGGGCCAGTTTCAGGATGACTGTGCCGTCTACATGCACCACGCCGATCTGCCCCTGGTCGAGCGCTTCATCGACCAGTTCGGATACGAGATCCAGCTTGACAAGATCCTGCCAGTGGACGAGGGCGATGTGTTCGATCTGGGCGATCGTCGGTTTCGCGTGTTTTTCGTCCCCGGGCACTCGCCAGGTTGTCTTGCGTTGCTGGACGAGGCCAACCGGCTCCTGATCGCCGGGGACTCCGTCGGCAGCAATCGCCCGACGATCGTGGATGCGCTGTGGATGCAGTTCAGCGAGGACCGGATCGACGAATATCTGTCGGTGTTGCAGGGTTTTCGGGCCAAGGTCACGGGTAAGTTCGACGTCACTTACGGCGGTCACAACGACAACGCCATCATCGGCGAACGTTACCTCGATCATCTTGAGGAGGCCGCCCAGCGCCTGGTGGATCTCGGCCCGGCGGCCTTAACGCCTTCACCGCGGCCGAGCGGTGTGTGGCAGACCGTCTGTGGCGATCGCCTGACAAATCCGGATTGGGCCGCGATCAACGTCGAGCGTGAACGGCTGCTCACGGATCATCCGGATCGGATCGCGACGCTCAGTTGCCTCGGGGTGGTGGGTGGACGCCTGACGCCCGAATTCCGACCCGGCCTCACATCCTATCAACTCGTTTTGGAGGCAGGTCGTTCGACGATCGAGATCGCGCCGCGCGCCACGTCGCGGCGGGCCGTCGCGGTGCGCCTCGATGGCGCAACCGTTGACCGTGGAGAGCGGGTCAGCGTACAGCTGACCGATGGCCAGTCAACGTCGATTGCAATCGAGGTCATCTCGCCCGACGGTTCAGTGACGCGCCTGTATACGGTGGCCTGCGTCGCGCCCGGCGCGTGAGCTTCGATCGGCGGCTCGCGCTGTGGAAG
>JAEURK010000296.1 GCA_016789175.1 Anaerolineales bacterium | reverse complement strand
AAGGCATAACCGACGTAGGTGGCGAAGATCGCGCCGAGGAAGATCTGGCCCTCGACGCCGATGTTGAACATGCCGCACCGAAAGCTCACAGCCACGGCCAGACCGGCCAGGATGTAAGGCGCCGTGGTCGAGAGGCTTTCCGAGATCGGGTACAGGGCCTGCCCGATCGCGGCCGAGTCGCCGCTGGCGAACGCCGCCGCGATCGCGCCGAAGTTGCCGATCGAGCCCTCGAACATCGAGCCGTAGGCCGTGGCGATCGCGGACCACATGGCGCCGAGCAGGTTCGCGGAGCTCTTGCCGCCCAGGATGTCGAGCACGGCGAAGTTGGTGAACACGATCACGATCGAGCCAACGATCAAGGCCGCCAGGATGGCCAGCGCCGGGATGAGCAGGTCATCGCGCAGGGCCAGCCACGGTCGGGGTGCGTTCGCGGGAGTGGAATTTGCCGTCATGTTGGATGCAGTCCGACAATATCTGACGTTGGGCGTTCGCGCCGCTCAGGCGGCCGCGGCCGGTCCCGACGACGTCAACACCTGATCCGGAGCCACGCCGGCCATCAGCAGGCCGAGCTGCTCCTTGGTGACGTCAGCGGCATTGACGACGCCGTTGACGCGGCCGTGGTACATCACGGCGATCCGATCCGAGAGCCCCATGATCTCGTCCAGCTCGGTCGAGACGAGCAACACCGCGCAGCCCTCATCGCGCTTCTCGACGATGCGGCTGTGGATGTACTCGATCGAGCCGACATCCAGGCCGCGCGTCGGTTGAACCGCGATCAAGAGCTTGATCGGGCGCGAGAGTTCGCGCGCGATGATGACCTTTTGCTGGTTGCCGCCCGAGAGCGAGCCGGCCGATGTGCTGATACCGGGTGTGCGCACGTCGAACTGTTTGACCCGTTCGGTCGCGACCGCGTCGATCTCAGCCTGTTGCGTGACCACGCCGCGCGCGAACGGCGGCAGGTAATAGGTGTTCAGCACCATGTTGTCGGCGACAGGGTACGAGAGCACCAGGCCGTCGCGCTGCCGATCCTCGGGCACGTGGGCCACGCCCAGCTCGGTGACCGTGCGCGGGTTGGCGCGAGTCGTGTCCTGACCGACGATCTGGACGTGGCCGGCCTGCGGGCTTCTCAGCCCGGTCAGCGCCTCGACCAGCTCGGTCTGGCCGTTGCCCTGGACACCCGCCAGGCCCAGGATCTCGCCGACCCGCACGTCGAAGCTGACGCCGTCGACGACCAGGCCCTCGCGATCGTCCAGCACGCGCAGGCCGTCGACGATCAGGACGGGTGCGCCGGGCTTGGCCTCGGCCTTCTCGACTGTGAGCAACACCTGGCGCCCGACCATCATCGAAGCCAGCTCGGCCTCGCTCGCGGTCTTGGGGTTCGCGCCACCGACCACCTTGCCCAGCCGCAGCACGATCACGCGGTCGGCGACCTCACGCACCTCGCGCAGTTTGTGCGTGATGAAGATGATCGACTTGCCGCCGGCGACCAGCGAGCGCATGACCTTGGCCAGCTCGTCGGCCTCCTGCGGGGTCAGCACGGCGGTCGGCTCGTCGAAGATCAGGATGTCGGCGTTGCGGTAGAGCAGCTTGATGATCTCGACCCGCTGCTGCACGCCAACCGGCAGATCCTTGATGTACGCGTCTGGGTCGACCTCAAGCCCGTAGGCCTTGGAAATCTCGCGGATGCGGTTGGCGGCCGCCCGGCGGTCGAGGAACACCCCGCCCCGCAGCGACTCCTGCCCAAGCATGACGTTCTCGGTAACGGTCAGCACCGGGATGAGCATGAAGTGCTGGTGGACCATGCCGATCCCGGCCGCGATCGAGTCGTTCGGGCCGGTCGTGTGCAGCGGTTTGCCGCGCACCGTGATCTCGCCCTCGTCCTGTTTGTACAAACCGTACAGAACGTTCATCAGGGTGGATTTGCCGGCGCCGTTCTCGCCGAGGAGCGCCAGGATTTCACCCTGCTGCAGGGCGAGATCGATGTGATCATTCGCCAGGACGCCGGGAAAACGTTTGGTGATGCCGCGCAGTTCGAGGACAGGGGCCATGTCGGGTTTATGGGATCTGGATTGGGATGCCCAAGTTTATCATGGCCCACCCCCCAACCCCCTCCCGGGGATGCGCCGCAGGCGACCGGATGGACAGGCTCGCCAGGGCGCATCCCAGGGAGGGGGCAAGGGGTGGAAACCAAAACGGGGCGGCACTATGTGCCGCCCCGCCTCGTTCGACGTTCAGAGCCGCAAGCTTACGGCAGCTCGGAGAAGTTGAGCACGTCGATGTCGCCCGCGATGATCGCGGCCTGGATGGCCTCGACCTCGGCGGCCAGCGCCGGATCAACCTCGCCCTCATAGTCGTGGAACGGCGCGATGCCGATCTGACCATTGGCCAGGTTACCGACCTGGATGCCGCCCACGAACGAGCCATCGGCCACGGCATTCGAGCCGGCCGCCACCGACACGTCCAGGCGCTTGAGCACGCTGGTCAGGATGATGTCGGCGTATTCGGCCGCGCTGTTGTACCAGTCGCTGTCGACGCCGATGATGTAGGCGTTGCCGGCCTTCTGGACCTCAGCCGCCGCGCCCAGGCCCACCGGGCCGGCCACGGGAAGGATGATGTCAGCGCCCTCGGCCATCAGGGCCTTGGCCTGCTCGCCACCCTTGACCAGGTCGCTGAAGTCGCCGGTGAACAGACCGTCCTTCGCGGCGTTGTCCCAACCGAGCAGCTGGACATCGGCGCCCTTCTCGGCGTTGTAGTACTCGATGCCCTGCTGGAAGCCGACCATGAAGTCAGCCACCGGCGGGATGTTGATGCCGCCGAAGGTGCCGACGACACCGGTCTTGCTGAACGACGCGGCCACGTAGCCGGCCAGGAACGCGCCCTCTTCGGTCGCGTAGACCTGCTGGTAGACGTTCGGGACGTCCTCGCCGTAGGCGTTGTCCAGGATCATGAACTTCTGATCCGGGTTGGCCTTCGCGGCCTCGAGGGTCGCATCACCCAGCAGGAAGCCGACCGTGACGATCAGGTCGCATTCCTGCGACACGAACTCATTGATGTTCACCGGGTAATCGGCGTCGCTGTTCGACTCGAGGTACTTGGCTTCCCAGCCGAGCTCCTCGGCCACCTGCTGCGCGCCGACCCAGGCCAGCTGGTTGAACGACTTGTCGTCAACGCCGCCGGTGTCGGTCACTTCGCACACCAGACCGCCGGCCATCGGGGCCTCGGTCGCCGCAGGCGCTTCGGTCGGGGCCTCGGTCGCCGCAGGCGCTTCCGTGGGGGCCACGGTCGCGGCGGGCGCCTCGGTGGCCGGCATCGCGGTCGGCGTGGCAGCCGGGGCGCAGGCCGCCAGCAGCAGGGCAGCGGCCGAGAAGGCCGACAAGAACTTAGCAGTTGTAGAGCGCATAGAAATTCCCCTCCTAAGGGATTTGAAAAGACGACATCACAGGGAACAAGGGTTCAGGCTACGCGAAGTCATCACCTCCTTTTAGAGTGTTCGTTGCCGTTGGGAAACGGGAAATACCTTGAGGATGGTCCAGAGTCCGAAACATTCATTATACAGGATCATTCTGCAGCGCTCAACCGGCGTGAACCCAAGGCAATCGCCGATCAAGGAGTGCTCAAAGCCTCTGCCGCGGATTCCGCGAACTCCACGTCATCGGCGGCAAATGCCTGCGCGGACAAGGCCGGCGCGCAGGCTTCGGCGCAAACACGCCCCGTGCATGCGCGACCTGTGCCCACCTCCGGCGCGGATGGCGCACTACGCAGTGGGGTGTCGCCGACGTTTCAAGCCGACCGGCCGGCACGCGTCTCGGACCGAGCATGTGTCCCGGCGACGCCGGTCAGCCACTGCCGACCGACAAAGCCCGAATCCGACAGACGCCGGAAGATCGAATCGTTCGGAGCGGGCGCGATGTGGATCTCATCCGCACCAGCCCTGAACGGATAGGCGTGCAGTGTCCCTTCCAACCGGGCCATGAAGTGCCTGGCCGGTGACCCTGGCAGCTGGATCGGCCCTTCCCAGACGTCGTCCACGGGCGCCACGTCCGTCGGCGCCTGCCGCGTGCGGGCCTCAAAGACAACTCGGCCGTTTTGCGCCAGGCTCAGCCGGCACGGCGGCGTCGGATCGAGCTCGACGATCCCATGCGCGTACGGCGTCCGGAAGAGCGTGCGCTCGACCCAGGCGAAAGCCGCCAGGCTGTTGAAGGCCTGCACCAGATACTGCGCGCGCAGGGTCGTCGGATCGTCCGGCGATGCGATCGCCACCGAGACCGTGCACTCGCAAAAGGCCTGCCCCCACCAGCGCGAGGCGCTGGCCGTGACCATGAGCACGGCCTGTGCGTCGGTCTCAAGCGGCGTCAGCGCCTCGGCCTCGAGAACGCGCCGCCAGTAGAGCAAATCAGCTCGCCCGACCAGACGCACTTCGCGCACCGGATGGATCTTGACCGAGTAACGGGGCGGGTGAGCGGGTGTGGATGACATTTGGATCAATCTCGCTACCGTGCGACCAGTTTGTAGATGATGCCGGTGTGATCGATGAAGTACAACTCACCGGCCTGATCCTCACCCAACGAACTGAGCGACAGCTCCGAGTCGCCAAAGAGCTGGTTCGTCCAGGTGACGCCGTCGTCGGACCAGGCCGTCCAGATGTTGCCGCTGCAGTAATCGCCGTAGAAGTACACGCCGAGCAAGGCGGGGAGGTCACTCCCCCGATAGACATAGCCGCCCGTCACCGAACAACCGTCGGCGCCGTGGCGATACTCGAGGATCGGCGGCAGCGGATCGGCGCCGGCATGGCGCGTGTCGGCGTAGGGTTGCGTGCCCTCAAAGATGCGCCAGCCCAGGTTGCGGCCCGCTGCTTCACCGGCCGCCAGGTAATCGATCTCCTCGATCTCGTTCTGGCCAACGTCACCGATGTACAGATCGCCCGTCAATCGGTCGAACGAAAACCGCCATGGGTTGCGCAGGCCGTAGATCCAGATCTCGGGGCGGCCGCCGCCGGAGGCAAACGGGTTGTCGGGTGGTATCGAGAGCGCGTCGCCGCTGACGTCCAGCCGCACGATCTTGCCAAGCAGCGAGTCCAGGTCTTGCGCGCGATCCTCCGGATCCCCGCCCGCACCGCCGTCACCGAGTCCGGCATAGAGGTAGCCGTCGGGACCGAACGCCAACATGCCACCGTTGTGATTGCCGTACGGATCGTCGACTTCAAGCAGGATCTGCTCGGTCTCGGGGTCCGCAACATCTGCGGCCGGGTCGGTCGTGAAGCGTGCGATCGTGTTCTTGCCCTCGTCCTCGGCCGTGTAATAGACGTAGAGGCGCCCGTCTTCGGCGAAGGTCGGGCTGAAGGCGAGGCCAAGCAGGCCCTGCTCGTTCGAATCGTCGGTGACTCGATCGGTCAGGTCGAGATAGGGCTCCTCGAGCAATCTTCCGGCGCGCACCACGCGGATACGCCCGGGCTGTTCGACGACAAACAGGCGCAGCGAGCCGTCGCCGGCATGGGTCACAACGACCGGGCGCTCGAGCCCGCTGACGACTTCTTGAATGGCATAGCGTTCGAGCATCACCTCAGCCGCGTCCGGCGTCGACGGGATCGTCGCTTCCAGGGTCAAGGTGGCGGTCGGGTCGGGCAGGGCCGTATCCGTGCGGGCGGCGGTGCTCGTCGGCGCAGAGACGGCTGCGGTGGCGGCCGCCGTCACCTGGGCCAGGGTCGGGGCCGGCGTCGCCGAGGGCGTGGCCGTCAAACAGGCCGTCAGCGCCAGCGGCAACGCCGCCAGCAACAAACGCAAATCGAAACGGGGCATGTCCCCTCCTCTCATCCACTCACCCTACCCAGACCTCGTTAAGATTGTCTGAGCCGGCTCACAACACGCGCCGACGGCTCAGCAAGATAGCCTGCAACGCCGCCTCGATCGTGAACGAAAGGCTATTTGCCAGCGCCAACGCGGCCAGGCCGAAGATCGGCGTGAGCGCCCAGCCCAACCCGGCGAAGATCACCAGGTTGACGGCGGCGGTCACCAGCGGAGTGCGCGCATCCTTATAGGCATAGAAGGTCCGCGTCGTCGCTTCCTTCAGGCTGTGCCCGACCAGCCCCAGCAAGTAGGACTGGGTCGCGATCGCGACCAACCCGGCGCGCTCTTCGAAGATCACGCCCGCGACCCAGGGCATCAGCAGGCTGCCGACCACCGCGATCGGCACGGTAAGCGCCAGCAAGATCCACAAGGCCCGGCGCAACAGACGCGTCAGCTCGGCGTGCTTGCCCTGCGCAACCAGCTCCGACAACGCGGGCAGGATGGCGACACCCAGCGCGGTGCCAAACAAGGTCTCGGGGATCTGCTGGATGCGCCAGCCAAAGCTCAGGGCCGAGATCGCGCCGACCTCGAGGCCCGAGGCGATGTTGTCGTTGACGATGAAGATCGCGCTGATGCAGGCCATGGTCAACACGCGCGGCCCCATCAGGGTCAGCATCTCGCGCATGTCAGCCCGCTCGAGGCCGAGGCCGCGCGTCCAGCGGAAGCCGAAGCGGATCAGGCCCGGCACCTGGATAAGCAGATGCAGGGCCGCGCCCAGCACCACACCCCAGGCCAGACCGAAGACCCCCAGATCCGGTGTCGCCGCGGCCAGGGCGCGCAGCGGTGGCTCGACCAGCGGCCCCACCACCCCGACCCGCCCGAGCGAGTCAGCCAGTGTCCCGGTCGGGCCGAGGATCACCAGACCGGCCAGCTGGCCGAGGCTGTACATCATCGGCGCCAGCCCGGGGAGGATGAAATGCTGGTGGGCCTGCAACGAGCCCGAGATCAGGCCGCTGATCGAGAAGATCAGCAGGGCGGCCAGGTTGAGCCGCATGAGGTCGACGGTCAGGCTCTTCTGAGCGGAATCGAAATCCGGCGCCACCACATTGCTCACCAGCCAGGGCGCGAAGAGGAAGACCAGCACCGCCAGGGCGGCGGTCACGAGGAAAGCCAGGTTGGCGATCTGCGAGAAAAGGCGCCAGATGCCGGGCCGACCTTCGCGCTCGAACGCCTGACGCAGGAGCGGGATCATGGCCAGGTTGAGCGCCCCGCCCGAGATCAACAGAAAGAGCGTATCGGGCAGATTGTTGGCGGCATTATAGGCGTCGAGCGCATGCCCTACACCGTAGGCGCGCGCCACCAGGAACTGCACGCCCAGGCTGACGACCTTGTCGATGGCAAACAACGCGCTGACCAGAAGCGAAGCCCTGAAGATCGACCTCATTATGGTGATAGACCTCCCAACCGTTCCAGCAGTTTACACGCCTCTTACAACTTTTCGGATCGCCGCTAACAGGGGTACCCTATTCTGCGCTCAAGGTAACGAACAACGGAGCACACAGTCATGAACATCCTCACCTTCTCCCGCAAACTGATCACCGGCCTGGCCACGGGCGCCTTGGCTCTGGGCCTGGTCGCTGTCAACGTCAGCCCGGTCTTCGCGCAAGAGGGCGGCCCGACGTCGACGCCCTCGGAGCTGACTCGGCCCGAGATCCGCCAGCAGCGGCTCGAGCGCCTGTACCAGCGCACGCTCAACTGGCGCGATGCCCAAACCGAAAACCTGGCCCGCGCCGACGAGGCTGTGACCAAGACCCAGGCCTACGTCGACGAGAAGAAGGCGGCCGGCCTCGACACCAGCGCCGTGGAAGCCGCCCTGGCGTCGTATCAGACCCAGATCGGCGAAGCCCACGCCTTCCACGATCAGGCCGTGGCCGTTCTGAGCACGCATGCCGGCTT
Organism: Anaerolineales bacterium; assembly: GCA_016789175.1. GTDB lineage: Bacteria > Chloroflexota > Anaerolineae > Anaerolineales > UBA6663 > UBA6663. The sequence goes on along the minus strand of JAEURK010000296.1, from coordinate 18,090 downwards.
CGATGATGCCGGCACCGTCACCGACCTGAACGCCGCCCGCAGCACCATCGCCGATGCGGCCTCGGATCTGGGTCAGGCGCGGGTGCGGATCGTCAACGCCACCTTCACACTGCGCCAGGCCATCAAAGACTTCCGCGCGGCCAACGGCCTGACAACCACGCCGTAACCGTCCCGCGAACCACAACCCTGTTCCATGAAGAGCGGGGCCTGGCAGAACAGCCAGGCCCCGTTCGCCACGCAAGGACTTATGAACGCTTCCACTCCTTCCCGACTGAGGGTGATCAGCAGCCTGCTGATTGTGGCCCTGCTGGCGACCGCTTGCGGGCGGCTCCGCCCGAACGCAGGCTCGGGCGACGAACCGGGTGCGGCGGCGACGTTTACGGCCGTGGCCCCGCTCGAGAGCCAGCCGACTGCGGCACCGGCCACCGCCCTGCCCAACCCGACCGCCACGGTGCCGCCAGCGCCAACGACAACGCCGACCCAGGTCGCCACGGTCGTGCCGCCCCCGACGCAGGCCGTCGTGCAGGGCGACCCCAGCGGCGATGCGCTTGAGGATTTCTTGGGTGGATTGGGAAATAATGCCGCGGATGATTCCGCGATCCTGACCGAGCTGGATCAGGTCCCTTAGTGCGACAAAGGGAGGAGGGCGCAAATCCCTCCTCCCTTTCCTTCAGAATCCGAAGATCAGCGCCCACCAGGGCGTCGCCTGTGGTGGGAGGGGCAGGCAGCCATAGCCGTCGGGGAAGCACTCAACGTAGCCGAGCCCGTTGGTCATATGCCAGAAACCCAGCGTGGCATGCCAGGCCAGGGCCCAGACCAGACCCAGCGTCAAGATCAAGACCGACCAGCCCAGGATCCGGCGTTTCTGCACCCGTTGATATGCGAACGCGCCCAGGCCAAGACAGAGCGCGCACACCAGGATGAACGGCGTCTTGTACGTGGTCGTGATCTCATCGAATATGACGAGCAAGTGCAATGGGAAGAGGCTGTACACGGCCAGCTCGACGGTCATCCAGCGCTTCCACAATGCCAGACCGGTCAGCCCCAAGGCCGCCACGAAAGCCGCCATCGCCACCTCGCCCGACACGGGCGGGCGCGGGAAGCCCTCAACCAGGATCGCGATCGAGAACAGCCAGAGTGGCAAGGCGCTGACGATCGCGGCCAACCCGGCCGGGCGGCCGGAGCCCTGATAGGTCATCGTTTGTTGCATAGGCCGATCCCTCCAACGGCGTTCAGCGCCGTTCAGGCGTGGTCGTGCTCGCAGACGAGCGTTTGGGCTACGGCCCCGGCCAGCACCGAATCAACCCGTAGCGCGCTCAACATCGGCCCGGTCGTCAACTTGAGAGCCCGGGCGGCATCGCAGATCCAACCCGCCACCCGATCAGCCGGCAGCCGACCGGTGTCAACGATCAGGTCGAACGCCTGCATTGATTCCCACGAAACGCCATAGACGTCTTCGACAAAGGTCGCACGAACCAGGTCGCTATTACGGACGACTTCGTCGGCCTGCTCGGGCGACAGGCCCTCCTGCGCCGCCATCCGCGCGACCCGTACCGCGAGCGGCGCCCGCACGCGAACATGTAACACATCGGCGAAACCAGCCAACACGACGTAGCCGCTCCGGCCGACGATCACAACGTCGCCGTGGCGGGCGACGGCGCGGATGACCTGGTTGAGCATGTCCACCACCAGGTCGCGGCGACGCAGGCGTTGGGCGTCGAAGCGCTGCCAGAAGCCGGGTAAGGCCAGGTACTCCTGATCGAACTCGATCAAGCCGTACTGGCTCATGACGGTGCCGATGAATTTCTGGTCGACGAGGTGGTAGCCCAGGGATTGGGCAACCTGGGCGGCGATCAGATCGCCGTCACTGCCGAGCTCGCGTGAAATGGTGATCGCGGTCATGGTGCGACTCCTTTCAACGCTGGGGGGATGGCGCGTTCCGGTGCCGATAGGGCGGCCGGTTCAATGGACCTTTCTATCGTACAACGATTTGGCTGCCCGTGGCGATCGCCCTGGCAGGACAATCGCGCACACTTCGCGAGGACCGGTTCTTGCCCGCCACGAATATGCGCCGAATGAAACGAGACCGATGCCGGCTTCGTGGCACCAACGCACTGACAAGTGGTGCGCCGCTAGATGACGGGGTCGCCCTCCGACCCGACCGATACGACGGGGGTCGGGGCCGCCAGCGGCGCGCCGCTCTGCGCATAGAAGCGCCCGAACGCCGCTGCGCCGATCGTCAGCGCATAGAACATGGCCGGCGCCAGGAAGAAGAGCGCCACGGCGCACAGGATCCAGGTGAAGTAGATCAGGGTGTAGCCGATGTAGACGATGCCGATCACGCCCATCAACACCACCCAGGCGGCGAAATAACGCCAACCGTGGGCGCGAATGAGGCGCCAGAGGGTGCGCAGCTGAAACGCGTCGCCGAGCCGCCCGCTATCGGCCAGGCGCGCGAGGGCCGCCGGAAGCGGCACCGCGCCCAGGAACGAAAGGAAGAAACCCAGCGAGAGGCCGATGAACATGAGCGCCATCCCGCCGAACAGGGCCAGGACGAACGTCGCGGCCTCCGCCTCATCCAGGCGACCGCTCGGCCGAAGGACCAGCATCGAGAACGGCCCGGCCACGAAGTACGCCACCATCCCGGCCAGCATCGCCAGTGTGCCCGGCAAGAGATACGCGAACGCTACCACCATGGTCTTCAACCCGTCGACGAAGAGCTCGCCCAGCGATTCCCAGCTCGGGAGCTCGAGCGGGCCGCCGCGCATCGCACCGCGCATCAGCCGCAGCAGATAGCCGTAAACGACGATCGCCGGCAGGAGTGGTATGAACATCCCGACCAGGAGTAGACCGCTGCCCACCAGGAATCGGTTCTGGGCGGCCTTGCCGTGAACCGGGAACCGCAACAGGGCCCCGAGCGCATCCAGGTCGAGCCAATCGTGTTGATGATCCATGGGTGACCTCAAAGTTATCCCCTCACAGACCCGGGCAGAGTCGGGTCGCGTGCGCATTGCAATCGTTAATTGTAACTGCACATCCATGGCATCTGATTCGACAGAATTCGGGTCTGCTCAGCCAGCAGGAGGTTGGGCGAAGAACGTGGGGGTACGCGGGTCGGGGCTCCGCCCCGACCCGCGTACCCCCACGTTCTTCGCCAGTCTTCACCCAACAAGGCTGAACAGTCACCAGAATTCGCGGCACTTAACCGCTGACAGCTCTGCCTGCCTACGAGCAGGGCGTGCACAAGGCCGGGAGAAAACGCTGGCCCCGGAGCAACTCAAACCGGTTGCCGGGGCCATCAAATGTCAAAACGAAACAAGGCGTGTTCCGCTACGGCGCGGCGCCCAGACGTGCCAGCCCGTCGGTCGGCAGTTTGTAGCCCGGGCGCTTGAGCAGCGACGTGCGGTAGTCTTCCACAGCCTTGTCGTATTCCCCCAGCGCCTCATAGGCCTGGCCACGCCAGTAATAAGCTTCCTCAAGCCCCGGGTTGGGCGTGGCGTTGATGGCGGCCGTGGCCAGGTCGATCACATCCTGATAGCGTCCGGTGAAGTAGTACGCGCGATACGGCCCGAACTGATACCAGAGCATGCGGTACGGCAGCCCGGCCTCGCGCGATTTGTCGTAGGCCTCGGCCGCTCCGGCATAGTCCTGCATGTAATGGAGGTTCGTGCCGACGTTGAACCACGCGAACGAGAGGTCCTGGCCCTTGAGGGTCGGGTCCTGCGTATCCGCGCGAGCGCGCTCGAGCGCCTGGTCGTAATTGACGTCTAGATCCGCGGCGTCGCCAAGCATCTGAACGACCTGGGCCTCGCGGTCCGGCGTCTGTGGAAACACCACCGTGTAGTTGTAGTTGAACGAGCGCCAGAGGGTCATCAAGTCGTCGTAGCCCAGGGTCTTATTCTCTCCGCGAAACGTGTCCTGGATGATGAACACGCGCCGGGCATCGTCGTAGCCGCTGAAGACCGAGTAATGGCCGAACCAGCCCTGACAGCGCGTGCCTTCATCGGGCCCGCATTGCAGGCCTTTCTCGACCAGCACCGGATACCCGGCCGCGATAAAGCGCTTGAGCAACTCGACATCGCCGTTGTTGCGGATATAGGCGTTGAAGCCGATCGTGGAGACGTAGTTGTAAAGCTCGATCGGCGAGACGTTTTTGTCTTCCCGGTTGGGCTTCATGAACGCGGCTGTGTCGTCCTGCGTGCCCTTCCAGCCCCAGAAGCTCAGATTGACGGCCAACGAAGCCGGGCCGCAGTTGTTGAACTTCTGAGCCTCGTACGTGAAGCCCGTGAGCTCGACCTTGCTCGGGATCGGTGTTGGGGATGGGCTGGGCGTCGGCGTGAACGACGGCGTCGCGGTTGGCCCGAGCGTCGGGCTGGACGTCGCGACCACGGTGGGCGTATGCGTCGAATCGGGCAGGCCGCCGGCCAGGTCGCTGCCCACATCAAGGCCGGCTACCGGTGTTCTCGGGGCGCTGCCGGCCGCGCCGGCCACGGCCGTTGGCAGGGTCTCGGCCTGCGGGTTAGCCGCCGCGTACAGGTCGGCCTGAGCCTGCTGCACCCGGAAGAAGAAGGAGTCGTTGGTCTGGTACAGGTAGAGGCCGCCGACCGAGGCCATCAACACCACCCCGATCACCAGGGCGGCGATAGCCAATGGCCACGGCGTCGGGACACGTCGCTTGCGCATAGGAGGGCAATTCTACCGCCGTCGTCAGGATCGGGTTGGCGCTGGTTCTAACCTTCGACCAGACCGGACATCCTGGGATTCGCACGTTTTCAAGGGCTTCTCGATGCACGCTGGCCCGAAAGTCCACCCATATTCCAACCATTGAGCGCTTCGCACCCCGGCGTACACTGCTGGCATGCTGATCCGAACCGCCACCCCCGACGACCTGCCCGCCCTCACCTATCTCGACCCATTGCTGGTCAAGGCGCCCGGCCGTTTAGCCGAGGTCGCCCATGCGCTCATCGACCAGCAGGTGTTTGTGGCGCTCGTGGGGGGCGAGGTCGCCGGCTACCTGATCCTGACTCACACCTTCTTCGGCAACGGCTTCGTCGCGTTGCTGGTCGTAGACCCCGCCCATCGGCGCGCCGGCATCGGCTCGGCGCTGATGCGTCAGGCACGCGCCCTGTGCCGCACGCCAAAGCTCTTCACCTCGACCAACGCTTCGAACGCGCCAATGCAGGCCTTGCTCGACCGATTGGGTTTCAGGCACTGTGGCACGATCGACGCGCTAGATGTGGGCGATCCCGAGTGGGTGTACGTGGACATCGGCGGGTAAGGGATTTCGACCCGCCGCCCGGCGCGTTCCCAGGATGGGGGCGCAGCGATTGTTTGAGAGGCCCATCGCCCATCGCCCTTCGCCCTGCCCGCATATAATCCCCAGATGCCCTCCGACCTGGCCGCCGAACGCGGCGAACCTAGCTACGTCTGGCGCGCCGGCCAGGACCGCCGACTCACCTTGATCCGGGCTGCTCTGCCCGCCGGCTTTGGTCCGCAGAGCCGCATCCTCGACGACGGCTGCGGGCTCGGCTTGTATGTGCACAAGCTGCTGGCCGACACCCCGCACAGCCACGGCCTCGAGTACGAGCGCGACCGGGCAGCCGAGGGCACGCGTAAGCTCGGCCTGACGTTGTTGATCAACGCCGCCGGCGAACGCCTGCCTTACGTCGACGCCAGCTTCGACGCCGTCCTCTCCAACGAGGTCATCGAGCACGTGCAGGACGATCGGGCTGCGCTGGCCGAAATCGCGCGCGTGCTCCGCCCTGGCGGGAGGCTGCTGCTCTTCTGCCCCAACCGCTGGTACCCGGTCGAGCAACACGGCGTGTACTGGCGCGGCCGCTACATCTTCGGCAACATCCCGCTGGTTAACTACCTGCCCGACGCCCTGCGAAACCGCCTCGCCCCACATGTGCGCGCCTACACCGCGCACGGCCTGCGTCGGCTGTTCGCGGGATTGCCGCTCCGCATCGTCACCCACACGCGCATCTTCGGCGCGTACGACAACCTGATCTATCGCTTCGGACCGGTCGGTCGGTGGTTGCGCGCGGGGCTTCATGGCGCGGAATCCACACCGCTGCGGTTCTTCGGCCTTTCGCATTGGCTGGTGGCCGAACGCGTGGGGTGACCGGGCGGCGCATCGGCGGGCGACGCATGCGTCGCCCCTACGGCGAAATGGCCATGCGGGTTGGTGCGCGTTGGTGCGGGCGCTGGTGCGCGGGTCGGTGTCTGTGCGACGAACGCTGCGACACCTTCGCTACAGCGCTCCAAGCCCGACGCCGCTCGCATTGCGTCGATCCCAGCGAAGGATAGAATTATCCGATGCCACGCGCTTATGCGATCGTCCGTCGCCGCCAGCTGCGCGAGTTACAGGCCCGTCAGGGCACTGCCCGCGTCCAGCGTTGGGCGGCCAGCGGTTTGCTGACCTTTGCGCTGGTGTTGGTGAGCGCCGTCGCGTTGGTCATCAGCGCCGCGGCGGCCGCCTACGCGTATTTCACACGCGACCTGCCGCCGGCCGATAAACTCCAGGCGGTCTTCAGCCCCGATAACCCGCTCTTCTTTCAGACCTCGCGCTTCTACGATCGCACCGGCCAGGTGCTGCTGTACGAGGTCATCGACCCGCAGGGCGGCGACCGTCAGTACATGGCGCTCGGCGATCTGCCGCAGGCCGTGATCAGCGCGACCGTGGCGCTGGAAGACAAGACCTTCTTCACGAACCCCGGGTACGACCTGTACGGCATCTCGCGCGCCCTGATCTCGAATCTGCAGGGCGGCCAGGTGCAGGGCGGCAGCTCGATCACGCAACAGCTGATCAAGAACACGCTGATCGCGCCCGAAGAGCGCGCCGTTCAGTCCTATCCGCGCAAGGTGCGCGAGATCCTGCTGGCGGCCGAGATCACGCGCCTGTACTCCAAAGAACAGATCCTGGAGTGGTATCTCAACACCAACTTCTACGGCAACCTGGCCTATGGCATCGACGCCGCCGCGCTGGTGTACTTCGGCAAACACGCCGATGAGCTGACGCTGGGCGAGGCCGCGTTACTGGTCGCCATCCCGCAATCACCGGGGATCAACCCCGCCACCGATCTCGAGGAATCGCGTCGGCGCGGCGAGGTTGTGCTCGACGTCATGGCGCGCGAGGGCTTCATCACCACCGCGCAGGCCGAGGCGGCCCGCCGCGAGCCGCTCACCGTGCGCGAACCCGTCCAGCGCTACGATATCGTCGCCCCACACTTCAGCGTGTACGCGCGCCAGCAGGTCGAGCAGCTGCTCGAACAGGCCGGGTACGACGGGCCGGACCTGGTCAACCGGGGCGGGCTGCGCATCATCACGACCCTCGACCTCCCGCTCCAGCGCCAGGCCGAGTGCACGCTGCGAACCCAGATCGCGCGGCTCTCGGGCGCCCCGGCCGGGACGGTCGTGGCCGCTGAAGGCGGAGCCGCTGAAGGCAACACCCCGGATTGCACGGCCGCCGCTTTCCTGCCCGAGCTGGCGCGCGAACAGGCCGGCCAGGACTATCACGTCACCAACGGCGCGACCCTCATCCTGCGCCCGGGCAGCGGCGAGATCCTGGCCATGGTCGGCTCGGCCGATTACTGGGACGCACGGATCGACGGCGCTTACAACATCGCCGTCGACGGGCAGCGCCAGCCCGGCTCGTCGTTCAAACCCTTCACGTACGTCGAGGCCCTGCGCCTGAACTACGCGCCGGCCAGCCTGCTGCTCGACGTGCCCATGAACTTCATCACAGCCGACGGCGGGGTTTATGCGCCCGAGAACTACGACCGCAAGTTCCACGGGCCTGTCAGCCTGCGTCAGGCGCTCCAGCGCAGCTACAACATCCCGGCCGTCGACCTGATGAACCGGGTCGGGGTCGACAACGTCATCCGGCTCGCGCACCGGCTCGGCATCGACACGCTCGAGACCGGCCAGTACGGCCTGGCGCTGACGCTCGGCGGCGGCGAAGTGACGCTGATGGACATGACGTACGCCTACAGCGTCTTCGCCAACGGCGGTGTGATGGCCGGGCAGGCCGTGCCGGTCGACCGTCAGAAGCCGGGCTTCCGCCAGCTCGATCCGGCCGTGATCCTGCGGGTCGAGGACGCCAACGGCAAGGTGCTTTACAGCTACGAGTCACCCGGCACGCAGCCGATCCTCAGCCCCGAGTTGGCTTACCTGATCAACGACGTGCTCTCGGATAACAACGCGCGCACGGCCGCGTTCGGGCGCGACAACCCGCTCTACCTGCCCGGCCGCCCGGCCGCCGCCAAGACCGGCACGACCAACGACTTCCGCGACAACTGGACGATCGGCTACACGCCCCAGCTCGCGATCGGGGTCTGGGTTGGCAACGCCGACAACACCCCGATGAAGGGCGTCAGCGGCCTGACCGGAGCGGCCCCGATCTGGCACGCGCTGATGACCTACGCCACCCAAAGTCTGCCGCTACAGGGCTGGACCCAGCCGCCCGGCATCGAGCGCATCCGGGTGTGCGAGAGCTCGGGCCTGCTCCCGACCACCTACTGCCCCAAGGTGCGCGAAGAGGTCTTTCTGCAGGGCACGGCCCCGACCACGCCCGACAACCAGTGGCAGCCGGTGATGATCAACCGCGAGACCGGCAAGCGCGCCACCGCCTGCACGCCGCCGGAGCTGGTTGAGGCGCGCGTCTATCAGGTGCTGCCGCCCGAGGCTGCCGATTGGGCAACCCAGGGCCAGATCGCGCAGCCGCCCAGCGAATACGACGCCGTCGGCGGCACCTGTCTGACCAGCGGCAACGCCATCCTCGCCACGCCGCAGCCGTTCGCCACCCTGCGCGGCACGATCGAGATCTCGGGCACCGCTCACGGCGACGGCTTCGCGTTCTACCGCCTGCAGATCGGTCAGGGCCTGTATCCCCAGGCCTTCACGGCCGTCGGCCCCGACGTCGGCACGACGGTCGACGCCAACCTGCTGGGCACCTGGAACACAAGCGGGCTCGACGGCGTTTATACGCTGCAGCTCATCGTGGCGCGCACGGATCCGGCCGGCGGGCCGCCGATCCTCGACACGGCGGCTGTGCCCGTCACGATCGACAACATCGCGCCGACCGGCCAGTTGCTCGCGCCGGCCCCGGGCGCCACGATCGACTCGAGCCAGAACGAGACCGTGGTGCTGCAGCCGCAGGTCAGCGACAACCTCTCGGTGGCGCGCGTGGTCTTCTACGCCGATGAGCGCGAGTTCGCGACAGCCACGACCGCGCCCTACTCCACCCGTTGGCCGATCAACGGCGCGGTCGGCGCACACACGTTCTTCATCCGCGTCTACGACGGCGCCGGCAACTTCGCGCAGAGCGAGCGCGTGACGATCACGGTCCGGTAGAGCGCTTGGAGCGAGGGGCGTAGGGCGTGGAGCGAAGGGCGACCGCGCGTGCGGTGCCCTCTCTATACAATGTCATCCAGAGGGCCAACCGACTTTGCCTTGAGATGCGCTGAACGAGCCCGAAGGATATCCTGTCGGACTCGTTGGCCGGGACGGAGCGCCACCCAGCGCCAACAAGTCCGACAGAAATTCATTCGGGCTCATTCGACAAGTCTGATGCCCATGATGGCTGACCCACCGGATGACATAGAAAGATCAGCTGACTACCTTACTATGACCACACACGGCCAATTGCACGCAGCGATCCTGCAACACATCATCGAGCACGGCATGGCGCCGGAGGTGGGGGCGCTGAGCGAGCGCTTTGGGGTGCCTGAGGAGCGGATGATCCCGGCGCTGCACGCGCTCGCGGAATACCACGGGGTCGTGTTGCATCCGCATGCGCCCAAGGTCTGGATCATCCACCCCTTTGCGCTGGCGCCCACGAACTTCCTGGTGCGCGCGCAGGATGGCGGCGAGTGGTGGGGCAACTGCGCCTGGTGCTCACTCGGCGCCGCCGCGCTCCTGAACCGGGATGTGACGATCACGACCACCCTCGGCGCGAACCGGCGTCAGGTGGATCTGCACGTCCGCGACGGGCGGCTGATCGAGACCGATTACGTCGTGCACTTCCCGATCCCGATGACCCAGGCGTGGGACAACGTGGTGTACACCTGCAGCACGATGCTGCTCTTCGAGGACGAGGCCCACGTCGACGCCTGGAGCCGGGCCCACGGCATCCCCAAGGGCGACGTCCAACCAGTGAGCCGGATCTGGGAGTTCGCGCGGGTCTGGTACGGCAACCATCTCAACCCGGCCTGGACCAAGTGGACCACCGACGAGGCACGAGCGATCTTCGAGCGCTTTGGCCTGACCGGTGCGATCTGGCAGTTGCCCGAGTCGAAGACACGCTTCTGAGAACGACGAGCACCAGGGTGCGTTCGGCTGATGCACGCCGCGCCTCACCTGCCCACCGCCCACTACGGCCCATCGCCGAACAGCGGCGTCGGGTCGATGCGCGTCCCCGGCGCTGCGGCGCCGTTGCTCACGCCGACCACGGCGCCGATCCAGAACGACGCGCTGTTTTGTCCCTCACCGGGGCGCAGACCGCTGACCGTGACCGCGATCTCGACATGCGCGTGCGGGCCGGTGGAGTTACCTGAGGTCCCCATCTGGGCGATCGGGTCCCCGGCCTGGAGCACCGTGCCCGCCTCGGGCACCTGGTCGGGCTGCAGGTGCGCGATCATCACGTACAGCGATTGGCCGGGCTGCACGCTCGCACCGCGCGCCGCCAGATCCGCGACCTGGGCGGCCGTCAGATCCTGGTAACGGCTCTCGACCACGGTCAGCGCCCCATAGCCCCAGTTGTTCTCCGGTCCAAACCCCTGGCCCGCGGCCATCTTCCCGGTGACGTTTCCGTCTGCCGTCAACGCCGGGCACGGGTCGGCCACGATGCGCGTGCCCGGGTACGGCGCGCGCAGGGTCTTGTTGGCGGCCAGCGTGCTGAGGTCGACGGCGTAGTGGCCGGGGTGGGCCTGCCACGCATAGCCGCTGACGAACGCGTCGGCCAGGAGCAGCGCGGCGCCCGGGCGCAATGCCGGGGACGGCGGCGCTTCGCCGGCCACAGGCAGGCGCAACCTTTGGCCGGGATAGATCAGGTCGCCGGTGATGCCGTTTGCGGCGCGCAGGTCGGCCACCGTGATCCCATGGGCCACCGCGATGCCCCACAACGTATCGCCGGCGCGCACGATCACGGCGTCTCCGGGTACGGGCGGTTCCGGGGCAGCCATCGATGGCTGCGGTTGGGCGATGATGAGGCGCTGCCCGGGATAGATCAGGTGACCCGAGATCCCGTTGGCGGCGCGCAGCGCCTCGACCGTGGTGTCGAAGCGGTTGGCGATGTCCCACAGCGTGTCGCCCGCGACGATCACATAAACCGGCGGCCCAACACCTTCTTGCAGCGACGGCCGGCTCAGCCCGGGCGGTTTCCGGGATCGGCGCGCCGGCGCCGCAGCACCCAGGGTCAAGTCGCGCTCGAGCCGGGCATAGGCTGCAGCCACACCCGTCAGACAAAGCTGGATGCGTTCCAGGTCGCGTTCGGCGGCCTGCAGCCAGGCCCCTACCGGCCGACCCCCGGCCTTCCGAAATGCCGCCCGCGCCGGTCCATCCCAGGCGGCGTCCAGTTCGAGCAACAGCGTCTCCACCCGGAGGGCGGCTTCGTGTAGCGGGCCGCGTCCCAACGCGCCCAGGGCCTCGCCCAGGGCGGTCAATCGATTCGGATCGATTCGAATGTGGCCTGCAGGCGGATTCCTCACTGTCGTCTCCCCTCCGCGTCTGACCTGACTGTAGGGCGAACCGGGGCCGGGTGGAACATCGAAGAGTCCTCGTGGCCACCCGGGGGGTCGACGCGTGGGTCGCCCCTACGACAATCTACGACAATCCACGACAATCGCCACGATATGCGCCACGATATGCGCCACGTCATTCGCTCCGAAAACCAGGGCCCCCGCTCCTCTCTCCTCGCCCTTCGCCCAGCGCTCCACGCTCCACGCCCAACTGGGGCATAATGCCCCCCATGCAGCCCAATCAGCCCTGGAGCCTGGACGACCTGCAGGCCGCGCACGACCACTTTGTGCGCACCGGCCGGCTGCCGCGATTGCTCGACCCGCTGGTGATCGCCTCGTGGCAGCGCTGCAGCCCGCGTTTGAATCCCTTCGCCCCGCCGCGCTGGACGGCCCTGAACGCCGAGGTCTTTCGGCTCAACCTCAACCAGCACAAAGATCTGATCCGTCAGGCCCAGCCGCTGCTGGAGGATCTGCAACAGACGCTTGAGGGCACCGGCGCGATGCTGCTCCTGGTCGACAGCACCAACTGCGTGCTGCTGGTGGTGGGTAGCGGCTTCAAGGAGAGCGCGGTGCCGCCCGGGCTTCGGCCGGGCGTCTTCCTCGACGAGAGCCATATCGGCACCAATGCCTTTGGGATCACCCAGCTGCAGGCCTGTCCGGCCTGCGTCGTCGGCGGCGAGCACTTCCTCACGCTCTGGCACGACCGGTCCACGGCGGCCGCGCCGATCTTCGGGCTCGACGGCCATGCCGAGGGCGCGATCGGCGTGATCGGCCCCGCCAACAACAGCGCCGGTCACCTGCTCAGCCTGGTCGTGGCCGCCTCCAAGTCGATCGAGAACCAGCTGACCGCTGACCAGTTGTTGTTGGAGACCCACCTGCAGTCGACCGAGCTGAACGCCACCATCGACGCGATCTCCGAAGGCGTCCTGGCCTGGAGCGCCGCCTCCGGGCGGGTGACGCATCTCAATCGACAGGCCGGACAGCTGTTGGGGATCGCGCCGGCCGAGCTGCTGGGCCGGGCGCTGGCCGACTTCGTCACGCTCCCGGAAGGCGTGGCCCGGGCGTTGTCGCGGGGTCAGGAGCTGAGCGACGTCCTGGTCAACCTCAACGTGCCCGACGGGACACGCGAGTGCCTGCTCAGCCTGCGCATCGTCTATGGCCCGGTCCAGCAACCGGCAACCTACATCGCCACGCTCCGCCGGGTTGAGACCGTGCGCCAGCTGGTGACCCAGATGGTCGGCGCGCAAGCGCGCCTGACGATCGACGACCTCGGCGGTGACGGCCCCGCCGCCCAACGTGTCCGGCGCCAGGCCCTGGCGATCGCCGACGCCAAAGCCAGCGTCCTGTTGCTTGGCGAAAGCGGCACAGGCAAGAACATCCTGGCGCGCGCCATCCACAACAGCAGTCGACGCGCCGCCAACCCCTTCCTGGCGATCAACTGCCGGGCCGTCCCACGGGAGCTGGCCCTTCAGGAGTTCCTGGGATACGAGGCGGGCGTGTACGGCACCAGCGGCGTCGGCGATCAGCCCAGCAAATTCGAGCTGGCCAACGGCGGCACGCTTTTTCTTGAAGAGGTCGACGCCCTGCCGCTTGACATGCAGGCCGCACTGTTGCGCGTGATCGAGGCCGGGGACGTCATCCGACTGGGCGGCAAACGGGTCTGGCCGGTCGACACGCGCATCATCGCCTCCAGCCATCGGGACCTCGAGGCCCTGGTCGATGAAAGCAGCTTCCGGCGCGATCTCTTCTTCCGTTTGAGCGCCGTGCTCATCTCGATTCCGCCCCTGCGCGAACGGCCGGAGGATATTGCTCCCCTGATCGAGCGGGTGCTGACTCGGCTACGCACGCAGGTCGGGCGGCCGCTGATCATCAAACCCGAGGCCGAGCAGGCCCTGCTGGCCTATCACTGGCCCGGCAACGTGCGCGAGCTGCAGTCCGTGCTTGAAAGACTGGCCCTGACGATCGAGGCCCCCGAGATCGGCCTCAACCATCTGCCCCAAACCATCCGCCAGCCGCGCCCGGCCGGTTCCGGTCAGACCGACTCCGAGGGGCGCGAGGTGGTGTCCTCCCTCGAAGAGGTCGAACGCCAGGCGATCATCCGAGCCCTGGAGGCCTCCGGCACCAATACCAGCCAGGCCGCCCGCCTGCTTGGGATCGGCCGCAGCACGCTGTGGCGGAAGATCAAGGCCTACGGCCTGTCGAACTGACCGGCGTCACATCCTTCACCAGGCCGGCCTCCTCGGATCGCGCCCTTGCGCCCGGTCACGGTTTACCAGTGGTCAGGCGGGCGTTCCAAATTGAAACAGACCACCCATCCAGGGGTGTTTCATATTGATACAAAACGTTGTTTTCATTGACATACGTGAACTCCTCCCATACCGTCAAGAGCGTTCCACCCCAGTAAAAAAGCTGAATTCCCGCATTGACCCCGCCCAGGCGGTGGTCAGTTCCTCTTGTGCGGGTTTTCGGCGAAGCGAGGGCGCCCGGCCGTGATGCCGTCGCCAGGAGGTTTGCCCGAACCTTAGTCGCTGCTGATCCCATCCCTACGGCGTAGTTCATTTCATTCTCATTCTGGAGGGGCAACATGTTTCTCGCTGAATTTTTTGGCACAATGACCCTGATCGTCCTCGGTGACGGCGTGGTCGCCAACGTCCTGCTCAACAAGAGCAAGGGCCAGAACTCAGGCTGGATTGTCATTACCGCCGGCTGGGCCATCGCGGTCATGTCCGGTGTCTTTGTCTCTGCCGCGCTCGGCGGCGGCGGCAGCCTCAACCCGGCCGGTGAAGTGGCCGGGATGATTGCGGGCGGCGACGTCATGGTCGGTCTGACCAACATCGCGGCGCAATTTGCGGGCGCGTTCGTCGGCGCCATCGTCGTCTTCCTGCTCTATTTCCCGCACTGGGAAGTCACCAGCGACGCCGGCCTCAAGCTGGCCGTCTTCTCGACCGGCCCGGCGATCCGCAACCCCATGTGGAACCTCGTGACCGAAATCCTGGCGACCTTCATGCTCGTCTTCGTGGCCGGCGCGATCTTCTCGGCCACCGTGGGCATCGGCGGCACCGCCGGCCTTGGACCGCTAGCTGTGGGCGCCCTGATCTGGGGCCTCGGCCTCTCGCTCGGCGGCCCCACGGGCTATGCCTTGAACCCTGCCCGTGACCTCGGCCCGCGCATCGCGCACGCCATCCTGCCCATCCCGGGCAAGGGCGACAGCGACTGGGGCTACAGCTGGATCCCGGTGGTCGGCCCGATCATCGGCGCTTCGCTGGCCATGATCGTCCGCTTGTCGATCGGCCTCTAGTCGATCTCGGTTGAGCCAAGGACGGGAGAGGGTCGGCGCGCACGTTTTGCACACGCCCACCTTCTCCCGTCTGCTTGCACACACTGCCTCTGGCAACCCAATTAAGGAGTTCGATCCATGAAGAAACTGATCAATAAGGCTGAGGACGTCGTCCCCGAGGCGCTGGCCGGTATGGCGGCCGCCCACGCGGACATGATCAAGGTGTTCACCAACCCGAACTACATCGTCCGCGCCGACGGCCCGATCCAGGGCAAGGTCGGCGTGATCTCCGGCGGTGGCTCGGGCCACGAGCCGATGCACGGCGGGTTCGTGGGCATGGGCATGCTCGATGCGGCCTGCCCGGGCGCGGTGTTCACTTCCCCCACCCCCGACCAGATGCTTGAGGCCACCAAGGCCGTCAACGGCGGCGCGGGCGTGCTGCACATCGTCAAGAACTACACCGGCGACGTGATGAACTTCGAAATGGCCGCCGATCTGGCCAAGGCCGAGGGCATCGAAGTCGCGGCAGTCGTCACCAACGACGACGTGGCCGTCAAGGACTCGCTCTACACCGCGGGTCGCCGCGGCGTGGGCGTCACCGTGATCGCCGAGAAGATGACGGGCGCCGCCGCCGAGCAGCGCCGCTCGCTCAAGGACGTCGCTGCGGTGTGCCAGAAGGTCAACGACCTTGGCCGCACCATGGGCATGGCCCTGACCTCCTGCACCGTCCCGCACGCCGGCAAGCCGACCTTCGACCTGCCCGAGGACGAGATGGAAATCGGTATCGGCATCCACGGCGAGCCGGGCCGCAAGCGCATGAAGCTGGCCAGCGCGCACGAGATCGTCGAGATGATGGCCGCGGCCGTCGTCGAAGACCTGCCCTACAAGTCCGGCGATGAGGTCCTGGCCTTTGTCAATGGCATGGGTGGCACGCCCCTGATCGAGCTCTATCTGATCTACAACGAGCTCGAGAACTACCTCAAGGGCAAGGGCATCAAGATCACGCGCCGTCTGATCGGCTCGTACATCACCTCGCTCGAGATGGCCGGCTGCTCGTTGACCCTGGTCAAGCTCGACGATGAACTCACCAAGCTCTGGGATGCGCCGGTGAAGACGCCGGGCCTGCGCTGGGGAGCCTAAGGCATTGCTGATTGCTGATTTGTGATTGCTGATTGGCGGTTGACCCGAGTGGCCCTTGCGGCACCCAACGGCCAGCGCGCTCCTCAGCAATCATCAATCAGCAATCAACAATCAGCAATCACCCATGACTATCTCACGCGACTCAATCGTCGATTGGATCAAAGCCTTCGCGGTCGCCATCGAGGCCAACAAGGATTACCTGACCGACCTCGACTCCGCCATCGGCGATGCCGACCACGGCGCCAACATGCATCGCGGGATGCAGGCCGCCGTCGGCAAGCTGCCGACCGTGGCGGATAAAGACATCGGCACGATCCTCAAGACAGTCGGCATGACCCTGGTGGCCACCGTCGGCGGCGCCAGTGGCCCGCTTTACGGCACGCTCTTCATGCAGCTCGGCACGTCGACCGCCGGCAAGATGGAGCTCAGCCTGTCCGACTGGACCGCCGCGGTCGAAGCCGCTCTGGGCGGTGTCGTGGCGCGCGGCAAGGCCGCCGTGGGCGAGAAGACCATGGTGGATGCGCTCACGCCGGCGCTTGAGGCGCTCAAGGCGGCCGCGGGTGGCGACATCCTCGCCGCGCTCAAGGCCTCGGCAGCGGCCGCGGCTGCCGGACGCGATAGCACGATCCCGCTGGTGGCTCGCAAGGGCCGCGCCAGCTACGTCGGCGAGCGGAGCGCAGGCCATCAGGATCCGGGGGCGACCTCGTCCCATCTGCTGCTGCAGACCGCAGCCGATACGCTCAGGTAAGTCAGATCTTCCAAGAAGAACGACTCGACTTAAGGAGACACACAACTATGTCCAAGTATGTGGGTGCCGTCGACCAGGGCACCACCAGCACGCGCTTCATGATCTTCGATCACTCCGGCAAGGTTGTGGCCTTCGATCAGAAGGAACACGAGCAGATCTTCCCCAAGCCCGGTTGGGTTGAGCACAACGCGATCGAAATCTGGGAACGCACGCAAGACGTCATCCGCGGCGCGCTCGCCAAGGCCGGGATCACGGCCGGCGACCTGGCCGCCGTCGGCGTCACCAACCAGCGCGAGACCGCGGTGGTGTGGGAGAAGGCGACCGGCAAGCCGGTCTACAACGCCATCGTCTGGCAGGACACGCGCACGGCCGATATCGTCGGCAAGATGGCCAAGACCGGCGGCCAGTATCGGTTCCAGAAGAAGGTCGGCCTCCCGCTGGCCACCTACTTCTCGGGCCCGAAGGTCAAGTGGATCCTCGACAACGTCAAGGGCCTCAAGGCCCGCGCAGCCAAGGGCGAGCTGCTCTTCGGCAACATCGACACCTGGGTGATCTGGAACCTGACGGGCGGGCCCGACGGCGGCAAGCACGTCACGGACGTCACCAACGCCAGCCGCACCATGCTGATGAACCTGAAGACGCTGGATTGGGACGCCGACATGCTCAAGGTCATGGGCATCCCGCGCGCCATGCTGCCCGAGATCCGCTCCTCGTCGGAAGTCTACGGCGACGGCACCGGCCCGCTGGCGGGCACCGTGATCGCCGGCGACCTGGGCGACCAGCAGGCCGCGCTCTTCGGCCAGACCTGCTTCTCGGCCGGCGAAGCCAAGAACACCTACGGCACCGGCTGCTTCATGCTGCTCAACACCGGCACCAAGCCCGTGATCAGCAAGAATGGCCTGCTCACCACGCTCGGCTACAAGATCGGCAAGCAGCCGGCGGTGTATGCGCTCGAGGGATCGATCGCCATCACCGGCGCCCTGGTCCAGTGGCTGCGCGACAACCTCGGCCTGATCGAGAAGAGCGCGGACGTCGAAGCTCTGGCAGGCACCGTCGAAGACAACGGCGGCATCTACTTCGTGCCGGCCTTCTCGGGCCTGTACGCGCCGTACTGGAAGGATGATGCCCGCGGCGTCATCGCCGGCATGACCCGCTACGTCAACAAGGGCCACATCGCCCGCGCGACG
>JAEURK010000284.1 GCA_016789175.1 Anaerolineales bacterium | reverse complement strand
CGCGCCAGCTGTGGGAGCAGCGTCAGGGGGCAGCAGGCCGGATATGACCACACTTCTGCTTGTCGGGAGCTCGATCTTCGAGGCCTGGACGGCGCTCGGCGCCCAGGCGCCGGGTTATACCATCCGCAATCGCGCCATCGGCGGTACCGTGACGCGTTACTGGCGCGAGCATCTGGCCGAGGTGCTGGCTTCCGAAACGCCCGATGCCGTGTTGTTCTACTGCGGCAGCAATGATCTCAATGACCAGATCGCGGAGCCCGAGATCGTGGCCAACACGCTGGCGTGTCGCGACAGCGTCCGGCAGACGCTACCGGCAGCGGCGTTCGCGTACTTCGGCATCATCAAAGCGCCGCAAAAGCTGGGAAGGTGGGACGCGATCGATCGTGTCCACTCGGGCATCCGGGCCGGACTGCCGACCGTCGACTTGTTCGTCGACACCGATCGGGTGTTCGTGGCCAACGGTCACCCGATCGAGTCGTTCTACGTGGAGGATGGCCTGCACCTGACAGCGGCTGCCTACACGGCCCTCGCGGCGCAGGCGCTACCGCAGATCACGGCCTGGTTGGGCGCGCGCTGAAACCGTCCACACAAAGAAAACAAGGAGTGTCCCTATGTCCGAGATCCTCACCGGCGCCTATCAAAAGGATCAGGCGATGTTCGCCAGCAGCATGCGCGGTGATGAGCCCTACCGTCTGGGCCCGGACTCGTTGCCTCAGCCCGGTGTGCCGCGCGGCGTCGTCACAGCCCAGCGCTGGGCAAGCCCCGCGGTGTATCCGGGGACGGAGCGGTCGTATTGGGTGTACGTCCCCCGGCAATACGACGCGAACCGGGCGGCTGGTTTGATGGTGTTTCAAGATGGCGCTACCTACCTGGGGGCCGACATCAACGTCCCGATCGTGTTCGACAACCTGATCCATCAGGGTGCGATGCCGGTCACGATCGGCCTGTTCGTCAACCCGGGTGATCGCGGCCCCGGCACGCCGCTCTACGGCGGCTTCGACAATCGCAGTTTTGAATACGACTCGCTCGGTGATCGCTATGCGCGCTTATTGATCGAGGAGTTGATCCCGGAGATCGGGGCGCGTTATCGCATCACCGATGATCCGGACGGTCGCGCGATCTGCGGCCTGAGCTCGGGCGGGATCTGCGCGTTCACGGCGGCCTGGGAGCGCCCGGATGCCTTTCGCAAGGTCGTCAGCCATTGCGGCAGCTTTACGGACATGCGCGGCGGCCACACCTATCCGGGCTTGATCCGGCGTACAGAGGCCAGGCCGCTGCGTGTGTTTTTGCAGAGCGGCGCGCGCGACCTTGATGTGGTCTTCGGAAACTGGCCGCTCGCGAACCGGGCCCTGGCGGCTGCCCTGGCCTACCGTGACTACGACTACCGGTTTGAGTTTGGCGAAGGCGGTCATACGCTCCTCCATGGAGGTGCGATCTTCCCGGAGACTCTGCGCTGGCTCTGGCGCGTCTAGGCTCCACCTGCTCAGTTCGCCGGAATCGTCTCCCGACAGGGCGGGTCGTTGCCGAAGGGGGGCGCCTGGCCAGGCCGGGTCTGGACGACGGGTTGAGAATGAGCCGCCGTGGCCCGGCGCTGGCAGCTTCCTGAAATCGCCGCCGATGCGGTAAAGTTGCAGCGTTCCAGCCCGTCATCCATGCGTCGCAACGGATCCCTTTATGAGCCAGCCACCTCTGAACCAAACCCGTGCCGATTTCGTCGCCGCCGTCGATCATGTCATTCGCGAGCGTAAGACCCTCAAAGTTCTGCGCGATCCCGGCGATTGCGCCGATTTGCCGTTCGAGGTCGCGGCTCAACTGCACGTCGCCGTCCGCGAGTGCCTCGACGTCGCGGGTTGGGCACCGTTCCACAAACCGGCCCATAAGGAAACCCATCAGCAGGGCGAGCTGAAGTCGGTCGTGCCCTGGCGCTTCTACGTCCTCGAGAAGCCCGCCCTGTGCGCCTTGCTCCAACGATTGCGCACGCAGGCGCAGGCCCAACCCGACAGCAAGTGGTCACGCGCCTGGGAGTCCAAGATCACACGCGTCATCTCCGGCACCGGCGCGCTGGTGCTGACGACCTGGCTGCCTGATCCGTCTCCGGACGGCGGAGCACCCGTGCTCACCGAAAACAACCAGGAGCACATCGCTGCGGCGTCGGCGGCGGTTCAGAACCTCATGCTGGCCGCCGAAGCGCGTGGATTGCAGACCTATTGGTCGAGCGGGGGCGTGCTCAACGACGCCGAGGTCTTCGATTGGTTGGGGATCCCGCGGACCCAAAAGCTGGCAGGCGCCGTCTTCCTGGCCCCGACCGATCTGCCGGCCGACGCCCTTGAAGGCGGCAGCTGGCGTGAGAAGCGCGGCGGTCCGGCCGATTGGTCCAAGTGGATCGAGGCCTAGTCAATGGCTGCTGAACGCGTCTTTCCTCGGTGAACGACTCGGGCCCGGGCACGTGCCCGGGCCGTATGCCTGGAACGGGCGGTTTTGCTGAGCGGCGCCGGCCGGTTGCGCCAGGTCGCGCACCCGCTCGAATCGGCGTGCAGCAGCCCTGTATTGACAGGGCCAGGATCAGTCTGTTATAGCTGAAGACATACCCCCGACGTGGATCGATCTACGGCTCTGACAAAAGGATAGACGCATGGTCAGTAATCGACACCCTTTGGCCGTCTTTTCGGGTGCCACGAACCGGGCACTCGGGCAGGCGATCGCCGACCTGCTGGGCGTGGAGCTTGGCAAGTCGACGACCACGCGGCTCGCCGACAGCGAGATCCATGTCGAGCTCGACGAAGTCGTCCGTGACAAAGACGTGTTCTTCGTCCAGTCGTGTTCGGCTCCGGTCAACGACTCGCTGGTGGAGTTGCTGTTCTATCTGGATGCCTTCCGACGGGCAAGCGCCCATTCCGTCAGCGCGATCGTGCCGTACTTCCCCTATGCGCGTCAGGAGCGGATGGCCCGCGGCCGCGAGTCGATCAGCGCCAGGGTCGTCGCGGATGCCATCGAACAGAGCGGCGCCCGGCGCATCATCTACGTCGATATCCACAACAGCGCCATCCAGGGCTTCTTCCGCATCCCTGGAGACGCGTTAAGCGCCATCCCGATCCTGTGCGAACCGCTGGCGGCCCCCGAATACGCCAAAGCCGCGATCGTGAGCCCCGACGTCGGGCGGGCGAAGATGGCCGGGCAGTACGCCACCAAGTTGGGCCTGCCTTTGGTGATCATGCATAAACGCCGCCAGAGCTTCTCGAGCACAACCGCGTCGCACGTGGTCGGCGACATCTGCGGCCTGCGCCCGATCATCATCGACGACCTGATCGCAGGCGGCAGCATCTTCGGTGAGTTGGACATGCTGTACGACGCTGGGGCCGAGGGCACGGCTACCTTCGCCGTCACGCACCCGGTGTTGCTGCCGACCGCCATTCGTCGGATCGAAGAGGACGAACGGATCGCGCGTGTCTATGTCACGAACACGCTGCCGTTGTCCCCGACCCAGATGTGCAGCAAGATCGTATCGTTGTCGGTGGCTCCGCTCATCGCGGAAGTGGTCCGCCGGATCCACAATGGGGAATCGATTTCCGATCGGCTTGTGCTGGCCTGAATGGGCCGCCGGTGGGAGGCGCTGCGGGGCGGGTCGCTTTAGCGCGCGGCGGGTGGCGCTATGCCTTCCAGGAAGATCGACGTCACAATCCGGATCGTCTCCTCGGGCAAGGCCTTGTTGCCGGTATGGGCGGGGTAAAAGTAAGGGTACATCATGCCCAGGAGCGCCCAGGTGACGATCTCCGGGTCTAGCTGCCGGAATTCGCCACGGGCCATGCCGGCCTGGACGATCGCCTTGAGCTTGCCGATGAACTTCTCCTGATAAACCTTGCCAAAGGCCTTGCGCGAGGCGGCGCTGAGCTGTCCCATCTCCTGGCTGCCCAACCGGATGATCGCGCGTTCCTCGGCCAGTTGGCCCAGCACGTGGCTGACGAATCTGCGGATGTGCTCGGCCGAAGACCCGGGCTGGGCCGCAATGTCATCCAGGACCCCTTCCATCGAATCCAGATACGGCAGGAGTACTGCCAGGAAGAGTTCTTCCTTATCTTTGAAGTGGTAGTACAGAGCCGCTTTCGAGACGCCCAGGGCCTCGGCGATTTCGCGCATCGCCAGGCCGTGGTAACCGCTGGCGATGAATTTGCGTTGTGCGATAACCAGGATCTGGCTGCGTAAGGCCGGCTCGGAATGGGTCATGAAACGATTCTATCTCGTTCGTAGTGCGGGTCAACGGAGCATCGACCCGACCACGCCGCTGAAGAACGCGACCAGCCACAGCGCCCAGACCGCCAGACTGAAGCGGTGAAAGCCGATCAAAACCGACTCCTGCTTGAGCCACAGCGCCACCGTAGCCCAGAGCGTGTGCCCCAGCATGAACAGGATGCCGAGCGCGCCGGTGATGCCGTGGAAGTCAAACTGAAACGAGCCCGCCATCGCGCCCATCAGAGTCGTGCCGGTCGTGTCGAAGACCAGGCCGGCCCAGAACAGGATCAAATGCCAGGGTTTGAGACGATGTGCGAAGCGCTCCGCCCAGACCGCGATGGTATAGAGCACCAGGGCCGCGATCATGGTGGCTACGGCCGTGATGAGCGAGCCCGTCATCAACGCCCCCCCTGCGATGATGTCGCCACGCCGGCGGCCCGCTCTTGGGCCCGGCTCTTGAGACCGAAGGCCAGCACCACCATGATCACGGCGATCACGCCCACCGCCAGATAGGCCGCACCGTAACCGCCCACACCGCCCCCGAAAGAGGCCGCGACGGCTCCGACCAGGGCGCTGCTGACCAATTGGCCGATGCTGGTGAAGAGCGCGATCGCGCCCTGGCCGGCGGTCCGCTCACTGGCGCCGGCCTCATTGAGCATGATGTAGCGCACCGGCGCGCCCAGCAGCGCCGAAAGCCCCAGCCCGATAATGGCGCCCGCGACGATGAAGAGCCAGAGTGAGCTGGTCCAGCCCGGGATGCTGAGCAGGAGCATGCCAAGCGCCAGCAGCGCCGAGCCCCCGATCACCACGACCTTCGAGCCCAGGCGATCGAGCAGCCGCCCGACCGTCGGCGAGCCGACCGCGAGCGCGAGCACCACCGGCATGAGCAGGTAACTGGCCGTGTGTTTGTCGACCACCGTCGGCAGAGCCGCGATCGCCAGCGAGGGGATGAAAACCATGCCGACCTCGCCCAGGCCGGCCCCGGCCGAAAGCAGGCTGGCGAGCACCGTCTGCCGGCTGCGGAACAATCCGAGGTTGAGCACCGGATCCTCGGCTCGACGCTCGACGACGGCGAAAACCAGGGCCAATCCGACAGCCGCAGCCAGGAAGGGCCAGACCGTGAGTGAGGTCAGGCTCACAAAGAAGCTTTGGCTGTCGAGCTGGTTCAGGCCATAGGCGAGAGCGGCCAACATCACGCCGAGCACCGCCATGCCGAGCAGGTCAAAGGCCTTGCGTTGTTCTGGGCGCGTCGCCGGCAACAGCCGTAACCCCATCCCAGCCACCACGGCGGCTATCGGCAGATTGATGATGAACAGCCACTGCCAGCCGGCGACGCTCAGGAGGATGCCACCCAGGATTGGCCCGACCAGAAAGGCCAGACCGAAGACCGCGCCGATCAGCCCGAGCGCGCCGCCGCGTTTCTCGGGCGGGAAGGTGTCGCCGATCACAGCGCTGGCAACGGGGAAGATCCCGCCCGCGCCCAGCCCTTGTATGGCGCGCCCGGCCAGGAGCACCCCAAACTGCGTTTGCGGCGTCAAGGCCACCAGCAATGAACCGAGCGCGAACAGGGTGACGTCGGCGACATACACAGCGCGACGTCCGTACGTGTCCGAGAGCTTGGCCATCAACGGCGTGCCGATCAGATTGAACAGCACGTAGATCGAGAACGTCCACGCCAGGAGGCGATCGTCGACGCCGAAGAAGGCCTGGATCGAGGGGAGGGCGGGCGCCACGATGGCGATGTCCAGCGCGCCCATCAGCACACCCAGGAAGAGGACCAGGAGCACCTGGTTTCGCGTTTTGTCGCTCATGTCGTCCGAAACCTTACGATCGGGGACTCGCTTACTGACCGACCGGTAAGTAAGTGTATCCTGCTCTGCGGCGCGCGTCAATGACCCGTTCGGAGAAAGCGTCACATCGGGGTGGCAAACGCGCCACCGGGCACCGCTTCCGCGATAGAATCGCCCAGGCCCAAGTCACGCGCAGGAAAGGATTCGACATGCAGTTAACCGATTCCTATCAGGGGATGTTGGCCGAGACGGTCGTCTGGCCGGGCGGTCGAGGCGACACGCTCCACGCCTATCTGGCGCGCCCGCTCGGGCCCGGCCCGTTTCCGGGCGTGGTGCTCGTCCACCACATGCCGGGCTGGGACAGCTGGTATTTCGACGCTACCCGCAAGTTTGCGGCGCAGGGCTATGTCGCGGTCTCGCCCAACCTGTACGAGCGAACCGGTCACGGCACGCCCGAGGACGTCGCCGCGGCAGTGCGGGCCGAAGGCGGTGTGGCCGATGACGATGTTCTGGCGGATCTGGCCGCGACGCTGGCGACCTTGCGGGCCCAGCCCTACCTCAGCGGTAAGGTCGGCATCTTCGGGACATGCTCTGGCGGTCGGCATGCTTATCTGGCGGCCTGCCGGCTGCGCGGCTTCGACGCCGTGGTCGATTGTTGGGGCGGCAATGTGGTGATGGCCCCCGGCGACCTCTCGCCCAAGCGCCCGGTCGCGCCGCTGGACTACACCGTCGATTTGAGTTGCCCGTTACTGGGGTTGTTCGGCGCAGAGGACCGCAGCCCGACGCCTGAGCAGGTCGCCGTTCACGAAGCGGCCCTCAAGCAGCACAACAAGGCCTTCAGCTTCCACATGTACCCGGATGCCGGCCACGGTTTCTTCTATCATGAGCGTCCGATGTATCGACAGGCTCAGGCCGTGGATGGTTGGGCCAAAGTTTGGGCCTTCTTCGGCGAGCGACTCGCTACGCGTGCCTGACGATCCACCCGAGGAGCAGACCCATGTGCACCATGATCGCTGAACAGATCGAGATCGAGGGGAGCGGCAAGGGACAGGCGGGCTGGTTCGTCGTCCGCCGGGCGGACGTCTCTTTCGATCACCCTTTTCACGCGCCGTACGAACACGCCCTCAACATCGACTTCGTCGACGTCGCGCAGGGGCCCGGGGTGAGGGTCGCGGTTGAGTTGAGCGCTGAGTCGGCTCGGGCGTTGGTGGCTTCGATCCAGGCGGTGCTAGCGCGGGCTGAGGCCGGGAATTTCGCAATCCCGGAAGATCTGCCCGCCTCGAGCTGAAGCGGCGGCCCGACAGCCCGGCCTCAGACGTGTATCTCGGCCAGGATCTTCTCTGCCCGGTCCAGCTGGTTCGGGAACATGTCGCCCGGCACCTTGGCCCCGCCCAGGACCTTGAACACCTTGTGGCGCGCACAATGGTCTGAGTTCCCGAGGCAGTAGCGTTTCTTCATCATGTCAGCGGTGGCGGGTTTGTCCTGCATCTTGTCGTTGAAGAAGATGCAGCGCGGCAGACATTCGCAGGCTTCCATCATGACCTCCCGTGTCGGATGGCGAACGACACTTTGCGGCCGATGACCCCGGCCCGGGTTCACACAGATACCATATGCCAACTCGACTGAATGTGGCAGTAAGCAGTGTGTGAAATCCGGCACAATCTATCCTGGCACGGGAAAACGAGGTACGATTCGGGGTGGTCTCAGCCGCCAACAACGCTGGTGAAGAAATTGACGCGATCGTTGGCCTGGACGGGATCATCCAGCCCGACCTGAAGGTCGTTGATGAACACCAGGCGGGTAAGTTTGGGTGGCAGGTTCAGAGCCTCGGCCACCTGTCGGGCGGTTGCCCCGGCGGGCACCGCGACGGTCACCGGCAAACTGCGGTTGGGTCCGGGGTGATGGGGGCGTAGCAGCCCGTAGAGCTTGACCTGGACCTGGATCGTCGTTTCAATCATAAGCCAATAGGATCACGCTGGGAGATAACGCATGCCGAACGGATACGCGGGCCGCATTCTGCACGTCGATCTGACACTTCGAATACTGACGGTCGAGCAACCTGAGCCGGGATTCTATCGCAAATACATGGGCGGCTCCGCCATGGGGTTGTATTACCTGCTGCGTGACGTGCCAGCCGGCATCGATCCGCTCGGCCCCGACAACGTCCTGACGTTCATGCTCTCGCCGCTCACGGGCGCGCCGATCAGCGGCCAAAGCCGTATGACGATCAATGCCCGCTCGCCGTTGACCCACGGTGTCGGCGATTCACAGGCCGGCGGCTTCTTCCCGGCTGAGATGAAGGCGGCCGGCTTCGACGGCCTCGTCATTCGCGGTCAGGCCAGCCGACCGGTCTACCTGTATCTCCACGACGGGGCCTACGAACTCCGCGATGCCGCTCACCTGTGGGGCAAGACCACCAGTGAGGTCGACGACCTCGTCAAGCAGGAGCTCAACGACGACAAAGTCGAGATCACGCAGTGCGGGATCGCCGGGGAACGGATGGCGCGGGTGGCCGCGATCATGAATATGGCCAATCGCGCTGCCGGGCGCACCGGCCTGGGCGCCGTGATGGGGAGCAAGAAGCTCAAAGCCATCGTTGTGCGCGGCACGAACAAGAAACTCGAGCTCGCTGACGGCGCCGCGCTCAGCGTCCTGGCGCGTCGCGGCGCAGGCGAGATCAAGGACAACGCCGATGTCAACGGCCTGGCTCTGTACGGGACGGCCGGCGTGGTCATGCCCCAGAACGCCATGGGCACGCTCCCGACCCGCAACTACAGCGAAGGGACCTTCGAGGGCGCCGAACCGATCTCGGGCGAGGTCATGGCTGAGACGGTGCTCAAAGAGCGCGACACCTGCTATGCCTGTGCCGTGCGCTGCAAGCGCGTGGTCGAGACCGAGTTCATGAGCCAGAAGGTGCTTCCCAAGTACGGCGGCGCCGAGTACGAGACGCTGGCCACCTTCGGCTCATACTGCGGTATCGACGACCTGCAGGCGGTCTCGCTGGCGAACCAGATCTGCAACGAGTACGGTCTCGACACGATCGGTACCGGCGCCACCATCGCCTGGGCGATGGAGTGCCTGCAGGAAGGCCTGTTGACCGAGGACGAGATCGGGCTGCCCTTGCGTTACGGTAATGCCGAGGCCATGGTCAGGATGACGGAGATGATCGCCAGACGGGAGGGGTTCGGCGCGATCCTGGGCGAGGGCTCCGAGCGCGCGGCCCGTCGGCTCGAGAAGGGCGAAGAGTACCTGATCACGGTCAAGGGCGCAGAAGCCCCGGCGCACATGCCGCAGGCCAAGCGCTCGCTGGCCCTGATCTACGCCGTCAACGCCTTTGGCGCCGACCATCAGTCTTCGGAGCACGACCCAATGGTCGAGTCGGGCGCGACCGATCAATATATGGAGCGACTTGGTTTGCTCGGCATCAAGGAACGGCTCGAGGATCGCAGCCTGGGCCGCGGCAAGGTCGAGTTCGCCTACACGACCCAGAAAATGTACTCGTTCCTGGATAGCGGCAACCTCTGTCAGTTTGTCTTTGGCCCGGCCTGGAACCTGTACGGCCCGGCCGAGACCGTTGAAGCGGTGCGCGCGATCACCGGCTGGACCGATTTCACGCTCGAGGAGATGCAGACCATCGGCGATCGCCGTCTGGCGATGTTGCGTGTGTTCAACCAGCGCGAAGGGCTCGGCCGCAACGACGACAGGCTCCCCAAGAAATTCTTCAAGGCCCTGGGTGGGAAGGGCCCAACAGCCGGTGTGGCGCTCGACGAAGCCGACATCGAATCGGCGAAGGACATGTACTACGAGCTCGCCGGCTGCGACGTCGACGGCCGGGTCACGCCTGAGCGACTTGCGGCGCTCGACCTGGCATGGTTGATCTGATGGTCAGCGCGGTTGGGACGGTTGTCTGACCGTCCCAACCGCCAACCAGTACACCGACTGCGACAAAGCTCGGAACCATGCCGAATTTGTCAGCGGGCGCTTCTTCGGAACGTAATGACCTTGACCTGCCGGCCAGCCGGGTCTGGGGGTTGTGGATGGTTGCGGCCATCCTGGGTCAGGCCGCTGCATTGATGTTGTCACTGGCGCTTGTCGCAGCCCTGCACCTCGACCCGATCGCAGCCATCGCCCCGATTTACCTCCCGCTTCTCGTGATTCTGGTGGCCTTTAGCCAGCGCTGGATCCTCGCCTATTCGGTGCATCGAACGGGGTTGTGGCTGGTCGCAAACGTCGTCAGTTTGCTCGCGCTCATCCCGTTGGTCTGGTCGTTTCAACGGTGTTTGGGCATGACGTGCGCCATCGATCTCATCCAGATGAGCACCCTCATCCTGGTTGGTGCGTCGATCAGCCTCACACAATGGACTTGGTTTGTTCGTCGGACGCGGATGACGTTGGTTTGTGCCGGCGTCGCTGGCGTGAGTTGCACGGGTTTGGGGATCTGGGCTGCGCCCCAACTCAGCGATTTGGCCGAGCTCGTCGCTATCGGTCTGGTGCCGACGATCATCGCAGGTTTGTGGACAGCCGGTTTATTTGTCCGATCGGGTCACCGCACACTGTCGGATACCTGATTGCCAGACCGTCCGGGTTGGGCGCAGTGCAGACCTCTGGCCATCGCGCACCGTCATGGCGGGGACGCTGACCCCAGCAGCATCAGTATCGGATGAGATTCATCAGAAGAGGTCCAGAGAATGTCCAATCCCTTTCTCAAGAAGCTCGGGTTTGCCGACACCGATCGGGTCGTGATCCTGCATGCCGATGACATCGGCATGTGCCAGAGCGCGGTTTCGGCTTATTCCGACCTGGTTGAGTTCGGTGTTGTGTCGTCGGCTGCGGTGATGACGCCTTGCTCCTGGTTCCCGGCCGCGGCAGAGCGCATCACGCAACTGGCCGCCCAGCACCCGGACGTGGGCGTGCACGTGACCCTCACCGCCGAATGGCGTAACTACCGGTGGGGAGCGGTCTCGACTGCAGATCCCGCGACCGGCCTGTTCGATGCCGAGGGGTATTTCCCCAGGCGCACGGACCCCGCGACGGCGCATGCCGCCGGCGCGGCGGTCGCGCGCGAGATCCGAGCGCAGATCGAGCGCGCCCTGTTTTTTGGCGTCGATGTCACCCACATCGACTCGCACATGGGCACGGTCTTCACGCCGCATTACCTTCCGATCTACCTCGAGCTGGCGCTGGAGTATAGACTTCCGGCTTTTGTGCTGCGCTACGACGAAGCCCAGCTCAGGGCGCGCGGTTACGACGCGACCGCGGCTTCCGATCTGACGCGCCAGGCCCGTAGTTTCGAGGCACGCGGGCTGCCGTTCTTTGATCACATCTATTGCATGGCACTTGACGCGCATGAGGACCGCCTGACCGAGGCCGTCCAGGCCCTGGCCGGCTGCCCGCCGGGCCTGACCCACTTCATCATCCACCCCGCCACCGACACGCCCGAGCTGCGCGCCATCGCGCCCGACTGGCGCTCGCGGGCAGCGGACCGCGCGCTCTTCCTGGACGAGGCCTGGCGCACCGCGATCGCCGAGAGCGGCGTACACGTCATCGGTTATCGCGCCCTGCGCGACATGTTGCGCGCGCGATAGGCCTGCTCGGTGACCGCCCCGTCGGCCGCGCTGGCCCGCGCAGCACGCCGCCCGCTCCCTGTTGGCGCTCAATCCGCTGCCGGTTAGAATACGCCGATGGTTTCGAGGGGGGTGGCTCCTTATGTCTGACGCTACGTTGAGCAACGCCGAGCGCCCGGATGCCGAATTGCAGACCGGCCTCACGCGTTTGCGGGGGCTGGCCGACTCGGCATTTGCGCTTCTGGAATCGGCCCACAGCGAGCCACGGATCCTCAGCCGGGTGGTGGTCGAGCAGATCGATACTTACATTGAACGTGCACGTGCCGCCGGGCTGCCGGCCAACCAAAAAGAATACCTGACCGACTGCCTTGGCGCACTTCTGGGCGAATGCATCCTGGCGGCGACGCCGGGGAGTTGGCTTTGGGACGAACTCCAGCGCGATTGGGGTCTGGCCCTTGCCGCAGGCGGCCGGGTCTTTCCGTTGGGAAAGGTCTGGCGCCAGCTCACGCACGGCCGTGCCGGCGATGAATCGGCCTTGAGTTTCTACGATGTCGTGGTCGATTATCTGGCCAAAGGCCAACTCCCCGGCACCTGAGACTCCACCGTCGTCGGCTCCGCAAAAATACGTGGCATGCACTGGGGGCCGACCCCATTGACGGTCGCCAGTGGCCCGCCTACCATGCGAGCATGGCGAAACGTGTGCGTCTCCTCCTGGCCGGCCTGTTGTTGCTCATCAGTGTTTTTGATCAGTCGAAGCATGTGCCTTCGGCGCAAGGCCAGGGTGGGCCCGGCAACGAGCTTCGGCTTCCGACCCTATATCGAAGCTACTTCCCGGCTGCACCTCGGGATGGCTGTTTGATCACACGCAGCACCGCCGCGACTGCCACGTACCCGACCACGCATCCGCGTGTCTTGCTCAGTCACACGCCGACCAAGACCTGCCTGCAGCAGTTGTTGACCAACGGCGTCGCCTCGGCCACGCGCTTCAAGAACTACGTAGACGGGCAGTTGGCCGGCGGCAACTACTATGCCTTCGAAGCCTGGCACGCGGCCTTGATGTATCAGTTGACAGGCAACACCACCTACGCCACCTATGCGATCAACTGGATCGACACCTTTGTGGCTGGCGAAGAGGCCCTGATCAACCAGGGCCAGCGGGCCGAGGTCGCCGGCGACAGCTATCTGTACGTCGGCGATCTGGTCGGCGATGTCATGTTGGTCTACGACTGGACCTACGAGCGGCTCACGCCGACCCAGCGCACCCGCTGGGTGACCTATGCCAATCAGGCGGTGTGGAACGTCTGGCACCCCTCCCAGGCGCAGTGGGGCGGGGTGAGTTATCCCTGGTCGGGCTGGTCGATCGACAACCCGGCCAACAACTACTACTACTCCTTCTTGCGCGCGACGATGCTCACGGGCCTGGCCAGCCGCGGTGAAAATGCGCAGGCCCAGTCCTGGATTGACACCTTCCGCACCACCAAGCTCGAGACCCAGCTCTTCCCGACCTTCAACAGTGACCTGACCGGCGGCGGCTCGCGCGAAGGCACCGGCTACGGCGTCTCGCTCCGTGGGCTGTTCCGGTTGTACGACTGGTGGGAACGTTCGACCGGCGAGCGCATCGCGGACAAGACCCCGCATACCCTGGCGACGATGGCCTTCATGCTGCACAGCATCGTGCCCACCCTCGATCGCCTCGCGCCCACCGGCGACCACGCTCGCGAATCGACGGCCGCGCTCTTCGACTACCATCGTGAACAACTGCTGGAGTTGATGGCGCTCTATCCCGGCGAGCGCCTCGCCGGCGTCGCTGACACGGCTCTAGCGGCCTCCTCGGTGCCCGAGATGGGCAACCGGTTCATGTTCGTGGCCGACTTCCTGTACAACCCGCCGGTGCTGATCCCCGAGCCGCAGAGCCGGCTCTCCACCGCCTACTGGGGGCCGGGCACCGGGCAGTTCGCGATGCGTTCCGACTGGACCAGCGGGGCGGCCTACTCGAACCTCATCTGCGGCCCGTACACCGAGAGCCATGCCCATCGCGATCAGGGCAGCTTCGTGATCTACCGCGGCTCCTGGCTGGCCTACGACTCCAACATCGCGTCGCATTCGGGCATCGAACAGGATGAGGATCGGCACAACCTGGTCCGCATCACGCAGAACGGCAGCCCGGTGACCCAGGTGTACGACCGGTCGTGTCACATGGCCGCGCTCGCGGACACAACCCACTTCACCTATGCCCTGGCGCAGGTCACGCCGATGTACACGGGCAAGTCGCAGGTGAGCAAGATCGAGCGCGAATACCTGTTCCTCAAGCCCGGCACGTTCGTGGTCTTCGACCGCGTGGTGACGGCCGGCTCCGGCATCAGCCGCATTTGGACGCTCAATACGCCGGCGGCGCCGACCATCTCCGGCGACCGGATCACATACGTTGCGGGCGGCAATCGGCTGGATGTCTACCGCCTGGCGCCGACCGGCCTGAGCGCGACGACCACGCTCGTCGATGGCGGGACGCGCATCGACGTCGCCGACGGCGCCGGCACGCAATCGCTGTTCCTGCATGTGGTCGACACGAACGGGGCTGTGACGACGGCCGTGCGCTCCGATAGCGCCGGCCAGACCGGGGTGCAGATCACGTTTGCCGATGGCCGGACCGCCCTGGTCCGTTTCTCGAACACCGGCCTGGGGGGCACGCTCGATCTACGTGCACCGGGCGGGGCGGTGCTGTACAACTCGGCCATGCCGACCACGGTGACGGCGCCGCCGGTGTTTGCGAATTAGGGGAGGGGCAAGGAGCGAGGAGGGAAGAGGGAGGAGCGAACGCTACCACGCGGTAGCGTTCGCTCCTCCCTCCTCCCTCTTCCTTCCCCCGTCTTTACGGCTCGATCCGAACGCCCACGCTCATGCCGGGGCGGAGGCCCACCGGCTGGGTGTCCAGCGCGATGGTGGCCCGATAGACCACATCGCCGCCGAGCGTGTCGGCCAACGGCGCGATCGCCACGACGTGGCCGGTCACGGTCTGGCCAAGCGCGTCGATTGAAAGCGTGGCGGCGTTGCCGATGACGACGCCGGGGACATCGCGCTCGCTCAAATCGGTGGTCTCAACCTGAAGTTGGCCGAGGTCGGTGAGCACCAGGGCCGGCAGGCCGGGTGTGACCCATTCGCCGACGTTGACGGCCACGTCGCCGATAGTGCCGGCGAAGGGCGCCCGGATCTCAAGGTCTGACAATGCAGCCTGGGCCGCGGCCGCCTGTGCTTCAGCGTTGGCGATGCGGGCCTGGGCCAGGGCCAGCGCATCCGGGTCTGGCCCGGACCTGACGCGTTCGTAATGGGCCTGGGCATCGGCCAGAGCCGCCTGGGCGACAGCGACGTCGGCCTGGGCGATGGCCAGCTTGAGGGCGTCAGGCCCGCGCCGGGCCGCCTCGAGGTTGGCCTGAGCAGTGTTGTAGGCCTTCTCGGCGTCGGTCAGAAGGGTCGAGTCGGCGGTCTCGGCTTGTTGCAGCCGGTACAACGCGGCCTGGTAATCCTGCAGCGCGCGGTCGTAGGCGGTTTGAGCGTTGCTCAGGGCGTTGTTGTGTTGTTCGCTGTAGCCCGGATAGCGTGCTTCAAGATCCTTAAACGTGTTCAGGGCGTTGGTGGTGTTCGTCAACGCATCCGCGGCAGCGCGCAGGCTGGCCTGAAATCCGGTGATCTGCGCGTTCTGCTCGGCCGCTGACAGCGCAGCGGCGGCGCGATTGTATTGATCCTCGAAGAATGCCACATCGGGGCTGGCCTGGCTCTTGAGCGCGCGCTCGGCCCGCTCGAGGTCCTCCTCGGCCATGGCCACGGCGCGCTGGGCCTGAGCCGCGACTGTGGCGGCCGAGTCCTCAAGGTCTTTCAACGCCTGTTGCGCGTTCAGTAACTCGAGGTCCGCGGCGGCCACGGCCGCGGTCAGCCGTTCGCCGCCCGCCAGCTGGATCAGCACCTGGCCGGCCGCGACGGTGTCTCCGGCCGCGACGTTGACGGCCTCGACCCGGCCGGCCAGGGCCGCGGCCAGCCGGGCCTCGCGGACCGGCACAGCCACACCCGAGGCCGACACGGCGAGGCCGCTGCCCACGGGGATGGCGGCGCCTTCGGTCGTCGGCGCGGAGCCGCCGGACAACACCACCGTTGGCACAACCTCGGGCGCCGATCCCGGGAAGCGATCGCAACCGGTCAGGGCGAACGCCACGATCAGGGTCAACCACACGCTCGTCTTCATGCCAATCTCCACTGAATCCGACCGACTGCGGCAGCGCTCAGACTCGCGCGCCGACGGCCTTGAAACCATCCAACGCCAGCAAAAACACCCACACCCACCCGACCGTCAGGGTGATCCGCTGGAACAAACCCGCGACGGCTTGCAAGCCCGCGACCTGGCCGAAGCCCAGGCTGGTGATGACGAACAACACCAGAAAGCCGACGCCGGTCGCGTTTGAGTAAGTCGCCCAGATCCGGCGTCCGAGCCGACTGAAGCGTCTGGCCAGCACGAAGCACGCCCCCGGCAGACCAATGAAGACCAGGGCCGAGAGCGACCGGTGCAGGCGGCCGGCAAAGGTGTAGTCGACGGGCAGGGCGATCGTGCCGCCCGGATAACCGTTGAGCGGATCAGTCACAAACACGCCGGCCCCGAGAAGACCCAGGGCGATCAGGCCCAGCAGGATCGGCCCCCAGGTGCCTGCCGGCTGGCCTTTGAACGCCCGCCGCAGACCGACGGCGAAAGCCGCCATGAGCAAACCGGTGATCATGAAGCTCGCGACCTGGGTCCAGCCTTGTTCACCGATCGCCAGTGAGCTGATCGGATGACGCAGCGGATCGTACGCGGACCGAAAGGCTCCGGCGATCAGCCAGGTCAGCGTGAAGACCGGGCCGGCGGCCATCCCACACAGCGAAAGCCACCTCTGAGTGCGTTCGCGCGCACTCTGCAGCATGGGCTGGTGCATCGCTTGCTCAGGCCACGGCGGCCACGGCTTCGTCGGCCGAGACGATCAGGCCGTCGCGCAGGCTGACCACGCGGCGCGCGTACTTGATCACGCGCGGGTCGTGGGTGGCGAAGACGAAGGTCACGCCGGTCTCCTGGTTGAGCCGGGTCATGATCTCCATGACCTGCTGACCGTTGACCGTGTCGAGGTTCGCCGT
The DNA here is from genome assembly GCA_016789175.1 of Anaerolineales bacterium. Classification (GTDB taxonomy): domain Bacteria; phylum Chloroflexota; class Anaerolineae; order Anaerolineales; family UBA6663; genus UBA6663. The sequence goes on along the minus strand of JAEURK010000284.1, from coordinate 355 downwards.
CGGCTCGTCGGCCAGGATCAGGGCGGGTTGGGTCGCCAGGGCGCGGGCGATGGCCACACGCTGCTGCTGGCCGCCGCTGAGCTGGTCGGGGCGATGGTGGGCGCGATCGGCGAGGTCGACGGCCTCGAGCAGCCACTTCACGCGCTCGCGGCGCTCGGCCGGCTTCTTGCCCGAGAGCAGGAGCGGCATCTCGATGTTCTCGTAGGCCGAGAGCGTCGGGATCAGAGCGAAGAACTGGAAGATGAACCCGATCGCGCCGCGGCGCATATCGGCGCGCTGATCGCGGTTGAGCTGGCTGACGTCCTTGCCGTTGATGTAGACCTTGCCGGTGGTCGGCTGATCGAGACAGCCGATC
>JAEURK010000244.1 GCA_016789175.1 Anaerolineales bacterium | reverse complement strand
CGACATCGCGCGGCTGAAGCGCGGGTCGGAGAAGATCTTGGCCATCTCCGGGTCTTTGTGGGTTGCGTTGAACGTGTAGGTGCGACCGTTGCTCGCGCCCTGGGCCATCTGGATGTCGTAGTTGCCCTTGTCCTGGTTCTGCTGATAGAGCGGCAGGCTGCCGATCTGGAGCGACTGGGCCTTGTACTGGATCTCGCCGTTGATGACCTTCAGCTCGATCAACTCCGCATCCGGCGCGTACACCTCTTCGACCTCGTCGATGTACGGCAGTTGCTGCCCCGCGGTGTCGACCTTGTAGTAGTAGGGGTTCGGGACGTAGAGCTGGTGCTCGGGCGTCTCGTCGATCTTGATCCAGGCCTCGAGCTTGGGAAGGCCATAGATGTGATTGGCGTCTTCCCAGTCGCTGTAATAGGTCGGGATGAAGCGCTTGGCCCAGGACTCGAAGCCCTCGGCGATAGCCTCTTCATTGGCGTTCGGGTTGTACTTGATGTGCTTGTCCATCAAGTAGTGCTTGGGCGCCCACTCATGCGTGTAGGTGGTGGCCAGCAAGGTCGTGAACGCCGGCGCCGGCGCCGCAAACATGAACTTGACTGTCACTTCGTCGACGGCCTCCACCTTCATCGGCTCGCCGCCGTACACCCAAATGCTGGGCGGGTTGGGATACAGCTCCGTGTTGAGCACGATGTCTTCATACCAGAAGACGATGTCTTCCGTGGTGAAGGGCTGCCCGTCGGACCATTTGTGGCCCTGGCGCAGCACGATGGTCAGCTCGGTGAAGTCGTCGTTCCACGCGTAAGACTTGGCCATGTTCGGGACGATGGTCTTCAGATCGTCCGAGAACCGGAGCAAGTTCACGTGGCGCACGCTCAGCCACTCGGAGTTTCCGGCCTCGGGCCCGATCGAGGCCCCGGTCAGGCGGCCGCCATAGGCGCCGACGGTTTCGTAAGGCACGACGACCAACGGCTCAGCGGGCAGGCGTTCCTCCAGCGGCGGCAGGTCGCCGTCCGGCAGGAACCCATATTCGACCAGGCGCGAGTCGAATTCCGAGCGGCCCGATAGGGTCAATTCGCAATTGGCCAGTTCCTGGAACTCGGCCAGTTCGTACTGCTGCGGCCACGCCCCGGCCGGCACGCCCTGGGTGTCGGCCATCGTAGCGGCCGGGCATGAGCCCCCCGTCTCCGGCGGCGTGGTTGCTGCCGCTACGGCTTCGGTATCGGCAGGCGCGGCGGTGGGTTCAGGGGCAGAGGTAGCCGGCTGGCCGGCCTCCTCCGTTGGCGCAGCAGTGGGTGTGCCGGTGCCGCAGGCTGTGAATAGCAGGCTGAGCACCATCAATCCAGACAGCAGGGGATAAGCTCTTCGGGAATGCATCTTCTCCTCCGAAAGGGAACGAGCAGTTGCGGAAGCGCGCGACGGCGCCGGGGGTGCGGTGTGTTTGCGGGCTCTAGCCTCCTTTTTGAACCTGGTCGAGTTTTTTGATCTTGTCGACCTTGGCCTGGGACCGGCCTCCCGCAAATTCGGAAGCCAACCAGTGATCGATGAGCTGGCGCCCCAGCATTGAACCGATGACTTGAGATCCCAGCGCCATCACCTGGGCGTCGTTGCTTTTGCGGGCACGCTCGGCGGAGTAAGGATCGTGACAGACCGCCGCCCGCACACCCGGGATCTTATTGGCCACCATGGCCATGCCGATGCCGGTGCCACAGATCAGAATGCCACGTGAGAACTCGCCGCGCGCGATCTCCTGCGAAACGGCGATCGCCACATCCGGGTAATCCACGGGTTCATTCGGGTCCTGACAGCCAAGATCGACAGGATCATGGCCCAACTCCCTGAGGTAAGTCTTCAAGTCCTCTTTAAGTTGATAACCAAAGTGATCGCTGCCAATGACGATTCTCATTCGGGTTGTTCCACTGAAACGTGCTCTCAAGTGTTGCGGGCTTGGGCCCTGTGCCCTGCCCGGTTCTTTGACACCTGTCAGAACGGCACCGCGATCCGCAGGTTCGGATCAGGAACAACTGCAGCCAGAGGACCTCACGCCGGAACGTGGCAACTGCGCTGCAGAATGGGAGGTGAGGTATTGACTTGCTTTGACGGGTTTGCTATAGTCGTCATGACGACTGACGTCATGAGCGCGATACTACTACACAGTGAAACACAATGTCAAGACTCTAAAACCCGTTCGGACCAGCACGCACACGTTGACAGAGGCGGCTGAACACGAAATCCGAACGGCAATCGAACAGGGGCTGTACCGTCCGGGCGCACAATTACCGGCCGAATCTGAGCTCGTGCTGATGCTGGGCGTTTCGCGCACGGTCGTGCGGGATGCGCTGCGGCTGCTCGAGGATGAGGGCCTGATCACCCGCCGCCACGGCAAAGGCACCTTCGTGCGCAGTGGGTCCATCCTCCAGAATCTCAATTTCAACTTCGGCACGACCGAGATGATCCGGTCGGCCAATATGCTGCCCGGGACGGCCCGGGCGGCCGCCCAAATCGCGCCGGCGACTCAGGACGTGGCGACGGCCTTGAACGTCGCGATCGATACGCCGGTGATCACGATTGAGCGGATCCGCACGGCCGATCAAAAGCCCGTGGTGTATTCGTGGGACTACATTCCCCAGACTCTGATCGGCGACGCCGACGTTGATGCCTTTAAGAAGAATAGCGAGGATGGCTCGCTCTATCATCTGCTCAAGGCCAGTTTTGGGTTGGTGATCGAGTACGGCGTGGCCCGGGTCTTGCCGGTCAGCGCCTCGTCGCATGTCGCCCAACAACTGCACGTCGCGGAAGGCTCGGTCTTGCTCTGTCTGCTGCAGACCGACTATACGGCCGGCGATGAGCCGGTCTTGTATTCGTGCGAGTACCATCTGCCGGATGCGTTCGACTTCATCATCATGCGCAAGGGCCCGAGGAAGATGGGAGGCGGTTCATCCGTATCGGTTGAATAGGGACTCACTTCCTCGGTCCTGCCCACTGCCCCATTGGAGAAAACATGTCATCGCTGGCTCTCGACGGCGGAACCCCGGTGCGTTCCGGCAAACCTCTGCTGGTTGAAACGGATGTGTTCGAGGATGAAGAGCTGCAAGCGTTGTTAGCGGTCGCGCTGAAAAAGAAGCTACGCCGCGCCGAGGCAGCCCTGGATTACGAACGCGCCCTGGCGGATTGGTTTGGCGCCAAACACGCGATCGCGGTCTCGAACGGGACGACGGCGTTGCATATCGCCCTGGCAGCCTTCGGCATCGGCCCGGGCGACGAGGTGATCGTGACGCCATACACGTTCATCGCCTCGGACAGCTGCGTAATGGAGCAGAATGCCGTCCCGATCTTCGCCGACGTCGACCCCCGCTACCTGACCCTCGACCCCGCCGACGTGGAGCGCAAGATCACACGCCGCACCAAGGCCATCATCCCGGTCAGCATCATGGGCACGCCCGTGGACCTCGACCCGATCATGGAGCTGGCCCGCAAGCACAATCTGTGGGTGGTCGAGGACTGCGCCCAATCGCCCGGCGCGACCTACAAGGGCAAAAAGGTCGGCACGATCGGCCACGTCGGCACGTTTAGCACCATCTCCGGCAAGATCACCAGCACCGGCGAAGGCGGCTTTGTCATCACCAACGACGATGACCTGTACGACAAGATGTGGGGCTACATGGATTTCGCGCGCAAACGCTCGCTGGGCGCCGCGTCGAAGTACCACTGGGGCCTGCCGTGCACCAACTACCGCATCACCAACATGCAGGCCGCGATCGGGATCGAGCAGGTCAAGAAGATGGACCGCCTGATCGCCAAACGCAACGAAAACGCGCGCTACCTCACCGAGCGTCTCAAAGACGTGCCAGGTATCGAGACGCCCCAAGAACCCCCGTGGGGCGAGCGTGTGTACTATTACTACGCGATCCGCATTCGACCCGAGATCCTCGGCACCGACATGCTCAACTTCGCCGTGGCGCTGGCGGCCGAGGGCATCTATGATCTGGGCTATCTCAGCACGACGCGCTGGATCATCCCGCAGCATCTGCAGCCCCTGTTCCTGACCAAGTCCGGCTACGGCAAAACCAAGTGCCCGTTTGAATGTCCGCTGTATGACGGCCACGTCGAGTATGGCCCGGGCCTGTGCCCCGTTGCCGAGCAGGCCTGCGAAGAGACATTCTGGCTGACAAGCGCGCACCCCTTGCTCGAACCGGGCGATCTTGACGACATTGCAACCGCAGTCGAGAAAGTCGCGACGGCCTTTGTCGCGAAGAAGGCGGCCGGCACCCCGATCGCCTATGCCACAGCCGAACATCGGGCCAAGCTGGGCCCGGGCTAAAGACGACAGCGCGAATCGGAGGGCCCTTCCATGGTTGTGTTCTTCATGATTGACGGGTTGCGGCCGGAAGCCGTGGACGCCGCGCACTGCCCGAACCTTGTGGCGCAGAAAGCCCGGGGCGCATCGACCTTGAGCGCCTCGAGCGTGATGCCGAGCATCACCCTGCCCTGCCACATGTCCATCTTCCACAGCGTCCCGCCCACCCGGCACGGGGTGACGTCGAACGACTGGAGCCCGATGGCCCGGCCGCTGCCCGGCCTGGTCGACGTGGCCCGCGCGGCCGGTCGTAAATGCGCGTTCTTCTACAACTGGGAGCCGCTCCGCAACCTCAGCCGCCCGGGGAGCCTGTCGATGACCTGGTTTCGCGACAACGTCCTGACCGAGCAAGGCGACCAGGCGGTGGCTGAAGCGGCCGTGCAGGCCATGGCAGCCGAACGCTTCGACTTTGCGTTCGTCTACTTTGGCACGGTGGACGAGACCGGCCACGCCCATGGCTGGCTCTCCGACCGTTATCTCGAACAACTGGCCCGCGTCGATCGAGCGCTCGGGGTTGTCCTGGACAGCCTGCCGGCCGATGCGCACGTGCTGATCCATAGCGATCATGGCGGCCACGACCGCTCGCACGGCACGCCCGCACCCGAAGATATGACCATCCCTTGGATCGTGGCTGGACCACGGATCCGTACCGAGTTCACCCTGCCCGGCCCGGTCAGCCTGCTCGACACGGCGCCCACCCTGGCGCG
>JAEURK010000232.1 GCA_016789175.1 Anaerolineales bacterium | reverse complement strand
GGCGAAGAAATCCAGGTATTCCCAAACGGTCATGTCGTCGTAAACGCCGAAGAAGTCGGGCATGTAGCCGATCAACCGGCGCACATCGTCAGCGGCGGTGCGCACGGAGTGACCGCCAACGTAGGCCTCGCCCGAGGTCTGCTCGAGCAAGGTCGTGATGATGCGCATGGTCGTGGTCTTGCCGGCGCCGTTCGGTCCGACGAAGCCGTAGATCGCGCCCTGCTCTACCCGCAGCGACATGCCCTTGACGGCCTGAAAGCTGCCGTAGGTCTTGACCAGGTCCTGGGTCTCGAGGATGAGGCTCATAGGTTATTTGGAGAGCACCACGGTCGCGTCGATCCGCGCCACCGAGGCATAGCCGCCGGGCAAACCCGTCAGCCGCAATTGCAGTTCGCCGCCGGGCCCAACATAGCGGGCGGGCGTAGCCAGGTCGGTATCGCCCCAGGCGATGTTGACGATCTCGTCCCAATCCGACTTCTCGTAGTTCCAGACATCGACGCGCACACCGGCCGGGCCGGTCAGGCCCGACGACTCATCAAGATGAACCACGACCTGGTCCACGCTCGTGTAGGCCACGGGCTGAGCCGGGCGGAACAGGAACGAGACCTGGTCGCTGTCATAGAGGTAGATGTCGTAAGGGCCGTAGCTGCCGCTCGACGTCTGCAGATCGAGCGCCTGCCAGAACATGAACTCGGGCGAGAGCGTCACCTGATCGCCGGTAAGGCCTGGCTCGATCGCGGCCGGGAGCCGCAGGAGGTATAGGGTCTCGGCCCGCGTGTCGAACGGGGCATCCTCGACCCCGACGGCGAACGGCGCCTTGTCGGACCAGCCGGCCAGATAGATGCCGGAGCCGCGCGTGCCCGAGTAGTTGTTCATGGCCGCGTTGAGCAGCGCGTAGCGCCGCGCGGTGCTGATGTCGTCGTAATAGTTGTACGAATACGGCGTGGTGCCGAGGATGTCGTCGATCGTGGTGTCCCCGGCCGACACGTAGCCGCCGGACGCCGCGCCCACGATCTGCACCCCGGGCGGGGCCACGCTATTTAGCGGTGCCTGCGGCGCGCGCCCGCCCGCGATGAAGACGTTGACCGTCGTGCGCGACCCGGGCGCCAGGTCACCCAAACGCTGTGTCGCGCCCGGGACGAGGATGACGGCGTCGCGGATGGTCTCGGTGCTGTTGTTGATGATCTCGCCTTTGAGCAGCGCGCCCGTGCCGCTCTGACCGGACGTCAGTGAGACCGAGAGGGCCGGCAGCGTGGCGCTGCCCTGCGCGACGAGCGTGCTGACGGAGGCGACGTCGGTGCGCAGGCCGCGCACGCGATAACGGTCGCCGGCCTCGACCCGCAGGCCGTCGACCGAGCTGTCCTGGGCTGTGCCGCCATAGCCCACCACCGGTCGGGCCAGGACGCCCTCCGGCAAGACGAGGTCGTAGTCGCGGCGACTCGGCGAATACAGGCCCACAGCCATGTCAGCCCGGCCGGTAGCCGCGCCGACGTAGCCCTGCACCAGGCTGACCTCGTGCACGATCGCGCGCCGTCCCGCCATCGTGAAACCGACGATGTAGGTGGCGCAACTGAAAAGCACGACCGTGGCCGGGATCGTGACCCAGGCCAGCTGCCGGCGCTTGATCATACGCAGGAAGACGTAGTTGATCGGGCCGATCAGACCGACGTAGGCCGCCAGCAAACCGCAGATCAAGAACGGATTGGCCAGCTGCAAGTCTGGCAGGTAACCCGCGGCTTCGGTCGCCGAGGTCACATTCGTCGCGAAGCCGTTGGCCCAGGTGGGTTTGTCCTGCGCGAGCGACAGCATCTTGCGGAACAGGTCACTGGTGCCGGACCATTCGGCCACCGGGGCCGTGCCCGGGTCAAACGCCAGGTACTCGACCTTGCCGACACCCAACACCCGCTCGACGATCAGCGGCGCATCCCCGGAGGCGACCCGCACGATCGCATCGGCGCTCAACGCGCCGGTCGCAACCAGCAGGCCGGAGCCCGGGGCGTCGGCCTGACCCGCGAAGCTGGCCAGGGCATTCGTGTCATCGATGGTCTGCGTTCCGGTGGGCGTCACCGGCAACAGGCCCCCCAGGCCCGCGGCCGTCTTCTGCCAGCCTGGCCCGCCGGTCACCCACAGCCGGCCGCCGGAGCTGACCCAGGCCTCCAATGCCTGCCGCTGTGCGGCCGTCAGCGCGCCGGTGTCTACATCCGAGAAGACCAGGACGTCGAGACCGCCATACGCGGCCGATGTCTCAGGTAGATCTTCCAGCGCGATCTGGGCCAGATAGCCCGAGCCGCTGAGCGGATCGATCTGGCCGAGCGGGCCGAAAGCGCTCGGATCGGCAGCGACCAGGCCGTAGATCAGGTCGCTGGTTGTGACGGAGTTGCTGACTGCAGTGGCATCGGCGACCCGGTTGCGGCCTTCATAAACCTCGACCTCGAGGCCTGACGAATAACCCTCCAGAAGGATGTAGACCACCAGGTCACGGGTCGTGCCGCTGGCCAGTTCGACGTCGCGCACGAACCACAGATCGCTGCTGCTGTAAGTTGAGGTGGTCACACGCACCTGGACCTGACGATCGGGTCCGCTATTGGTGAGCGTGACGAAAAGCGGTGTCCAGGCCTGATCGCGATAGTAGCCGTCAAAGCCCAGCCGGGCTGTGACGCGCAGGTCGCTCTGATTTTGAGCGGCAGCCGGTCGGGTCCCGACCGAGGCCAGCGAAAGACAGGCCGCCAGCAGCGCCAGGCTCAGCCACCCAAAGGTCCGACGCACGAAGTGAAGCGACATCCGGTGTTCCTCAAAGAAGACCCTGCGGAATGAGCGTACGGTTGCGCAATGACCCAGATACAGCCGGATCATGGGTTTACGAAAGCCGAGCCGACCGAGTTGCATCGGTCTTCCTGAGACTGCGCGACGGCTCGCCCGGTTCCCGTTACCGGTCAGGAAGGTCCTGATTATAAGCAGCCCGGCTCCGACGGCCACCGACCGTTGGCCAGGGTGTGCACGGGCGCGTTTTCAGGCCCAGATTCTGGCCGCGGATGACGCGGAAAGTTGCGGATCGCTGCTTCAGTTGTACAAATCGGCGAAATCTGCATGATCCGCGGCAAAAAGGCCGCCGACAACGCGTGCATGCACCCTGGCCCGGTCGTTCACCGGTGCAAAGACGACCCCGAGCCTGGCCCCTGATAGGCGCCGCCGGGGTGCTCCGCGGGTTGGGCGTCGCCCAGATCCTCGGACCATCGGTTGTCTGCCCGTGGCCTTACGACTCTCCAGAACCCTTACCTCGCAGAGTCCCACGATCAGATGAGGGTAACATAATCGCCCGCGAAATCGGTTGGGCATCGTCAGGAAGTGTAGGCGACGGGGTGCCCCGGACCAAGCACCTGAGTGTGGATTGGAAGGAATAGGTGTGGCAGCCCGGCCGCGCCCCTGGGCTACAATCCCGTCATGCCACGTTGGCTTCGCATCCTCGTCAGCCTGTTTGGCATGGCCGTGATCGGTGCGCTCCTGTGCGGCGCCGTCGGGTTCGGCGCGGCCCTGTTCGTCAACAACGTCAACCGCGACTGGCGCTCGCTGGGCGCTCCGCCCCAACCGGCTATCGCCGTGATCAGCGGCGACGAGTTCGAGGTCTACGTCACGGCCGCGAACGGGGACGTCTACGTCTGCGATGTCCGTTCTGAAGGCGACTGCTGGCAGCCCTGGGCCGGCGAGGTTCCGCCGCCCGATCGAAGCCAGGAGTGCGCCCCCAGCGTGCGCGCGACGCCTCCGGGCGGTGGGCACGTCGACTATGCCTACTCGGCCTGTTTCGGCGAGTTCGCCGTGGATGCCGCCTACCGGTTGCGGGCGGACGGCGGCGTCGAGGTCTGGACGCACACGCTGAGCGGCTGGCTGTACTTCCTGTACGTGATCTTCCCGCTGGTCGGGATCGTCATCGGCGGCCTGGTCGGGCTCATCATCGGGCTGGTTGTGGGGATCGTCGGGGGACGAAGATCGCCGCCGAATTCAACCCAACCGCCCGTCAACTAAGCGAGGCCGGGCGCGTTCTTTGCCAGCTCAGCCGAATCTCGGCCTGTTGATCGCAGGTCACGGGGATGCGCAGTAAGTCGGGCCCTACGACGTGCGGCTGCACAGCGACGCCGTTGACGCTCACCGTCAGCGGAGGATCCGCCACGGCCAGGGTGACTGCCCCGACCGCCGCGCGACCCAGGCTGAGCCCAATCGTCAACGATTCTTCGCCCGGCGTCCAGCTCACGACCTCACACCCCTGCGAGAAGTGCAGATCGCTGGCCACCCACTGCGGCGCCTCCGTCACGGGCCGCACCGCCAGCAGATGCCCGCCATGCGCCGGGATCCGGTCGAAGCCCAGCAACTGACCGGGGTGCAGGCGCCGGACCTCGCGTTCCCACAGATCGGCGATCCAGTACTCGCCGCGCGGTAACCCCAGGGCCTCCAGGTCGACCATACGCCCTTGAGTTGACCCTTCCCAGTTGAACATCCCCAGCAACCACCACTGCCCGACCGGGCCGCTAAGCGGCACCGTCAGCACTTCGGGCATCGTGCTCTCGAGCCAGCCGTGCACCCGCGGACGGATGTTGAGGACCGGGAGGAGCGTGGTAATGTAGCGCCGCCGCTCGGGTTTGAGGCGGGTCATGTCGTCGCTGACCAGGAACATCCCGCCCGAGAGCGCGATGACGCTGGCCAGGCTGCGCACTTCAGCCTCGGTCAGACGCGTGTCATAGTCGCGCACCAACAGACAGTCCGGGTCGTTCAGCCACCAACGGCGGTGCAGCGCGGCGCGATTGAGCGTGTTTTGGATGGCATTGCGCGCGCTGGCGAGCGCCATCTCGGGCCGGAAGAACTCGGCACCCACCCGCCCGAAGAGTTGCGGGTGCCAGTGCGGGGCGACGTCGGTGCTGATGCGCATGCCATCGACCAGGCCGATCGCGGGGCCGAGCGGGCAGCCGCAGCCAAGCAAGAAAACGTCGTCTCCGGCCACCGCCCGGATCTCCTCCAGCGCGCGGCGGAACGCCTGCGCGCGCGTCAGGGTCGGGTCATAGCGCCGGCCCGGCAGCGCGCCGGCGAACAGGAAGTCGAGCTTCAGATAAGGGAAACCCCACTCGCGCACGGCGGTCTCGATCAGGCGTCGCGTATGCTCGCGCACACCGGGGTGCGTGACATCGAGGGCATAACAGAAGCGGGCCCAGGCCAGGCCGGCGCTGACCCACTTGCGACGATCGTCCTTCAAAAACCAATCCGGGCGCTGGCGCACGAGCGCGGCGTCTGAGCGGGCGATGAAGGGCGCGAGCCAGAGGCCCGGGGTGTGCCCTCCGGCCCGGATCGCTTCGGAGAGCCAGGGCAAGCCATGCGGAAACGTGTCCTTGGTCGCGAACCAATCGCCGACCTGAGCCTGGAAGCCGTCGTCGAGCTGGACGAAGTCGAGCGGCAGCTCGTCGCGGGTCGCCCGGAGCGCGTCAAGGTTGGCGAGCACATGTTTCTCGGTGACGCTATCGAAGTACTGATACCACGAGCACCACCCCACCGGCGTCAGCGCCGGCACCCGCGCCCGGTTCTCCTGGGCCGATGTCTCGAGGTATGGCCCCAGGGGATCCGGGTCGGATGGCCGCATGAACCCCAGATAAGCCCAATCGGTGACGCGGGCCTCGCCGGGGCCGAGCGGCACGTCATCGCCGTGCGCGCTCAACCGCATGTACGGCCCGCGCGGATCGACCAGTGCCGCCTCGACGTGGCCGAAGTGTTCGCGCTGCGATAGGAAGCCGAGCACCAGACCCTGATCATGCGCCAGATCGCCCACCACGCCGTACAGGTCGCTGGTGAAGTGGCCGATGCCCTCGACGACCGGGCTGAGCATGTTGCGCATCTTGGGGCCATCGAAGTAGCCGATGCGCGTCGCCGGCTCGGACATCGCGCCGCGCAGGCTGCCGCTGAAGCTCCATGACTGGTAGCCGTTGCTGAAAAAGGCGAGCTTCCCGGCTTCCGGGTGCAGCGTGAGGTGTGAGCCGAGCGACTGACCGGTGAAGCGCCGGGCGGCGTCGCCGGCCCGTCCAAAGCGCGAGCCGATCACGGCCAGGTCCAGATCGCGCCAGTGCCAGATCTGAGCGCTGCGGTTGGAGAGACGGGCGCGCCAGAGCAGATGCGGCGCCCCGGGCGGCAACAAGAACTCGACCTCGAGCCCGAGCGCGCCATCCGCGAGGCTTACCGACGCGCGGACGCCGGGCCCGCCCGGCAAAAACTCGGGCGTGAGGGTGACGGCATCGGCCTCCTGGCAGTGAGCCTGCCCTTCCCAACGAAACGATGCGCCGTCGGCACGCCGCAGCTGCACGCCGAGATTGGCGCCCAGCACAGCCGGCCACTCCGCGTCGACCCGTCGCAGGCTCCAGCGAAAGGTGTCGGGGTCAAACGAAAACTCGAGCGTGGAGTTTGCGACGACAAGCACGTGACCCCCATCTCATCCGTCAGCGAACGACCTCGCCGGTCAGCAGGTTGAGCCGCCAGCGCACGCCGTCCTTGTCACGCAATACGGCGATGTCGAGATCGCGCCAGGAAACCGCCGTGAAGCCGCGGCCCTGATCCTGAAGCACCCAGGCGATCTTGGGTTCCTCGAGGTCGACGCGCCAGATCGTGGCGGTGCCATTCTGCCAGTCGAGCGCATTATCAAAGGTCGTAAACAGGAAGCCGGAGCCATTGCGCGACCAGACGACGCCGCCGGCGGCCCGGCTCGGGCCGTCAAAGGTGTAGGTGACATCGGTCAGGGTCTGCAGACCGAGGTCCATGATCCGGACTCGATCGAGCTGCACGACGACCAACGTGCGCGCGTTGGGGGTCAGCGAGAACACGCCCGTCAGGTCGATCGGGCCGACCCGATCCACCAGACCGGTGCGCAGGTCGAGCCGCTGGAGGTTCGACCAGCTGTCGAACAGCCCGGCGCCGTCCGGCGTCACCCGGTCAGCAAAGAAGAGATGCGTGAACGACCAACCGAGCACCGTGGTCGTCGGCAGACCCAATCCGCTGCGCATCCAGCGCGCCACGGGCACCCAGGCCAGAGTGGCATCGGCTCGGGTCACACGCAGCCGCTCGAAGACAAAGGGCTCGTCGTTGTCGTTGTTCAGCACCTGCGAACGCTCGACCCGGGCCGACCACTGGAAGTTCGGTGACACCCACCGGTTGAGGACCTCGAAGGTCAGCGAGTCGGCATTCGGCGTGGCCGGCGGCAGGTCGGTTGGGGTCGGGGTCACGGTCGGAGTGACGGTCGGCGTGTTGGTGCGGGTCGGCGTCGGCTGCAGCGTGCCGGTGGCGGTTGGCGTCGGCGTCGTGGTCAGCGTCGGGGTCACCGGCGTCACCGAGGGCGTCGGGATCGGCGTCGGCGGCGGCACGAGACAACCGCTGACCGCAACCGCGGCCAACATCAAAACACCGATCAGTCGAAAGGTCGCTTTCCGCACAATCATCGTCAAGGCACCCAGTAGATCCGGTTTTGCGAGGTCGACGTCGTACTGGCTTCGACCCAGGCACCCAGCCGCACCAAACGACCGGCGTAGGGCTGCGCGCCGTGCTGCGCCACCCAACCGCCCAGGTCGAACGGCACGACGCCATCCGACGCCAGCCATTCGCCATTGTACCGGCGTCCGATATGGACGTGCGTGCCGGTGGCGCTGCCACCCTCGCACGAAGGATAACCGAGCGGGTCACCGGCCCGGACCTGGATGCCGGCCGGCGCGAGGCCATCCTCGGCCAGGTGCAGGTACATCACGACCCAGCCGGTCTGCTCGTTGCCGTCTCCGTCGAGATCGAGCATGACGATGTTCTCGCCCGACCGCGCGATGACGCCGTCGGCGACGGCGACCGCCGGGTCGTCGGTGCTGCCGCAACCGCTCACGCCGGCCGGTGCGAAGTCGAGCGCGCCCCAGGGCAGGAGACGGCCCCAGATCGGGTGCGGGCCGCCGGTCAGGGTCCAAACGCGATTGACCCCGAACGGCAGTTGCATCGCCGGCTGAACGAGATCGCCGGAGAGCGTATCCTGCGCGGTTGCCCAGGGGTCGCCGAACAGTTCGCGGTAAGTCGCGCCGTAGCCGCGCGGGCCGGCCGCCTCCTCAAATCCATCGCGATCGAAGAGCTGTGCGAAGATCGCCTGGAACGCAACCGTGGCAGCGTTCTGGTACATATCGATTCGGGCCGTGAAGTCGCCCTGGAGCATGAACGTCGTCAACGTGCCGTCGCGCCAGCCGTAGTAACCGACGCTCATGCGCTCGGCGAGCCAGATCGTCTGCAGATACCAGCTGTCGGGCGCCCCCGCCGGCAGGTCGCCGTACGGTTGATCGCCGTCGATCGCCTGCGTGACGGCCCCCGTGCGCCACTCCGCCAGCGCGATGAACACTGCCGGGTTGATCGAGTACATCTGGGCGACGTAGAGCAATGTCTGGGCGGCCGTGCGCTGGCGCTTGCCCGCGAACGCCTGCAGGTCCTTGAAGCTGCCGGTCGTGCCTGCCAGGTAGGCTTCGACATCCAGGTCGATCGCGCCCGGGCCATACACAAAGGCGCTGTCGGGCAGGATCTGGTAGGTCGGGCCGGTCAGCGGGAAGTAGTACGACGGGATTTCGACAGCCAGGCCGGACGCCAGTGTCCCGGTCGGCGACAGGGTCGGGTTGGCGGCCAGGATCTCTTCGGCCGTGGTGTTGAAGTGCACCGCCAGGACGGGCACGGTATCACCGGTTTGGATCGTGTAGGGCAGGCGTTCGCCCGGGCCGAACGGGCCGCGACGCGGCAGGGGTGTGGCGTTTGGGTCGATCACCTCGACCGACTGGACCCCGGGCGCCAGTGTCGCGGTCGGGGCCAGGGGCAGGCTCAACCCGAGGCGGGCTGCGGCCGGCGAGGCCAACCAGCCGCCCACGGCCACGATCGCCAACACAAGTGTGACAAGGCTGATCAACACCGTGCCGAACGCGCCGCGAGGTCGAGCCCGCGGCACGTAGCGCTTGAAACTGGCGCGGGCTGCTTTGCGATTGAACCGCATCTATCTAGTTTACCCTGAGCGATCCTTGCTCCTCAGCTTCGTCGGCAGCGCAATCGCGCCGTATTCGCGAGGACTGGTCTTTTCGCCTTGCATTGTACGAAGGGAAGCACCTGTCTCGACCGTGTCACTTTCAAAGGAAGCCACGAAAACCGCACGGCGTTGGGCGGCAAAGCCCCTCAACGCCATGCGGTTTTCGCTCAATCTTCCTCGTATACGACCTTGACAGACTGTTCAGGCAATTGGAATGCGGCGCGAAACACGAGGTGCTCCGTGGTCGCTCAGGGTTCCCGGCTGATGGCCGTATACGGCGCCGAACAGGTGCAGGCCTCGACGATCGCGCCATCGCGTGTGAGCGTGCCCTGGTACTCGGCCCGGCCGATGGCGACGACCCAGCCGCTGAGGTTGAAAGGCACGATGCCGTTGACGGGCATCCACTCACCGTTGTACTTGCGCGCGAGGTGGACGTGGGTGCCCGTCGAGCGGCCACCCTCGCATGAGGGATAACCGAGGACGTCGCCGAGCTCGACCACAGTGCCGACCGCGATCATGCCCTTGGCTCGGATGTGGAAGTAGAACACGGTCCAGCCGGTCGTCTCGCGCCCGTCGCCGTCGAGGTCAAGGACCACGGCGTTGTGATCGGCCCGCACGATGACGCCTCCAGCGGACGCCACGACCGGCTCGAACGACTCGCCGCAGCCCGCGCCCGAACTGGACGGGGCGAAGTCGATGGCCGCCCACTGACCGCTGCTGATCCAGGCCGGGTGCGGCCCGCCGGTGAACGACCAGATCCGATTGGGGCGGAAGGGAAGCGCCAGAGCCGGCTGCTGCAGATCGCCCGGGATCAGGTTGCGCACCGCCCAGGTCTCGGGCGCCCCAAACAGGCGCGTATACGCGGCCACCAACCCGTCAGCGCCCAGGGCGGCCTCCATCGTCGCGCGATCGCCCATCTGCGAATACAGGTATTGCAGCGCCGCTGTGCCCGCGTTGAGGCCCGGGTTCATCCGCAGCGTGCTGCCGTCTTTGAACGTGAGCGTCGTCAGGGCGCCCGCGCGCCAGTTGTAGTAACCGATCGAGAGCTGGTTCGAGACCCAGTTGAGCTGCGGCGCCAGGTTGTCTTTGTAGGTGTGGGAGTAGCCCATCGGGCGCGCCAACCCTTCGGCCGTCGGCGTCGCCTGACTGACCCAGCCGCCGTGGTACTCCAGGATCGTCAAGAGCACGCGCGGGTTGATGGAGTGCTGGCGTGCGATCCGAAACACCAGGTCGCCGCCCTTCAGGGTCAGGTCCTCGGTGTAGCCCCGATACCGCGACAGGTAGCCGCCGAGCTGCTCGGTCGTCGCCTGCGGATCGATGTCGGTGGCCGACGGGCCAAAGATGACTTCGGAGTCGGGCAACACATGCGCCGCCGGCCCAAGCGTGGCGGCGTCCAATATCTGGGGCACGACCAGCAACTGACCTTCGGGCAAGGTTGTGGTCACGGCCAGGGCCGAGTCCGAGGCACGGATGTCGGCCGGGTTGACACCGTAACGCGCCGCCACGGCGCTGAGGGTGTCGCCCGATTGCGAGACGTAATTGCTGGCATCACTGCTGGCGATCGCGGCCGCGCTGAGCGGCGTCGGAGTCGGCGGCGGCAGATACTCGATCGTTGGCGGTGGCGGCTCGGGCGTCGAGGTGCTGAACCCGCCCAGCGTGATGAACGGGTCCTGCGTGGCCGCGCCCGGTTGGGCCGCCACCCCCACAAACCACTCAGTCCAGGGCAGGTTCGCTCCGGAGGTCAGGAGATAGCCGCTGACACCGCAGGCTACCAAAAGCAACGCGCCCAGGCCGAGCAGGCGTCCGAGGCCGCCCCCACCCGGCTCTGGTCGACGGCCGCGCCCACCGGGTCGGCCGCCATCACCACGTCGATGCACGACCTGCGAGTATTGGGGAAGACGCTCACCGCCGCGGGGTTTTCGATCCATGTTGCTAGTAACCGCCCCGCTCGATCGGGTGATCGGAGTGAACCATCACGGACGCGAGATCGCGTTGCTCTCATCTCGGCAGTTACAGGCCTCGAGCGTAATGGCGCCCTTCCGGAGCGTGCCATCATACTCGGTGTCGTTGAGCCCGCCGGCCTGCCAACCGTCCAGGACGAAGGGGATGCCGGTATCGGCCGCGATCCACTCGCCGTTGTACTTGCGCGAGAGATGCACGTGCGTGCCGTTCGAGATCCCGCCCTCGCAGGACGGGTGACCAAGCCGATCGCCGGTCTGAACAAAAGTGCCAACCGACACCCGGTCACGTTGCTCAACATGGAAGTACACCATCACCCAGCCGGTGCCCTCGGCGCCGTCGCCATCCAGATCGACCGCGACCGCCCCATACTCCGAGCGCACCACCAAGCCCGGGGCCGAGGCTGTCACCCACTCTTCGGATTGCAGACAGCCCTCGGCCTCGGCCGGCGGGGCGAAGTCGAGCGAGGCCCAGGCCGAGCCAAAGTCGAACGCGGCGTGCGGCCCGCCCGTGTATGCCCAGATCTTGCCGGGCTCGAATGGCAACGCCAGCGGCGGTTGCTGCAGGTCCGCCGGCACCACCGGATCGACCGCGCGCGTGAACGGATCGCCGAACAGCACAGCGTAGGTCGCCGGGAACCCGCCGGCCGAGAGTGCGCGCTCCCATTCGCTGGCCGGCATCAGACGCGAGAACAGGCTCTGCACGCCGACTGTGCCGGGGTTGAGCGTTGGCGCGACGATGCGCGACACGCCGGCGTCGAAGCCGAACGAGATCAGGGCCCCGCTCTGCCAGGCGTAATACCCGTTGTTGAGTTGATTGGCTGACCAGGTTAGCTGCTTGAACAGGCCTTCGCGGCCCTGCTCGGCCCGACGCATCGGATACTCAAGCGTGCCCGCGCGCGGCTCAGCGCCGGTAACCCACCCGGATTGGAATTCCAGCACCGCCAACAGCAGGCGCGGGCTGACCGAGTAGCGCGCGCTGATGATGCGCACGATCTCGGCGCCGGTCAGCGTCCGGAACTCCGACAGGCCGTCGAGGGCATAACCCGGCACATCCTCGGAATAGGTCGCCAGATAGCCGCCCTGGCGGGCGATAAAACCCTCCAGGTCGAAACCGGCATCACCGGGCCCAAACACCAGCTCGCTATCGGGCAGGATCTTGAGCGCCGGCCCATAGACGGGCCGCTCGGGCAGCGGGATATTGAGGGTCTGGCCGACGAACAGGGTGTCCGTGATCGTCATGCCGTTCGCGTCGGCGATGTCCTGGGCGGAGAGCCCGTATTGTGAGCCGATCACATTCAGCGTGTCACCGCGCTGGATGGTATAGATCTCGATGGCCGTTCGGCTGAGCACCGAGTCGCGGGTCGGGTTCGGGGTTGGCGTGCCGGCCACCGGGCGCGGCGGAAACGGCGTGGGTGTGCCCAGCAAACCGGCCGGGGTCGGGCCCTTGGCGAACGGCGTCAACGTCGGCGCCGGCGACTGCATCAGCGGCGCTGACGTCGCGTCACCTTCCTGGCCAGGCGGTGGCAGCAGTTGTGCCAGCGTCGGGATGATCACCGGCGTGACATCCAGGGTGTCGAAGCCGAGCGGGATCGTGGGCACGCCCGGGATCTGCGTGATCGCCGAGAAGTCCTGCGGCAGATCCGAGCGCGAACACGCCAGCGCAGCGCCGGCGAGCGCAACACCCGCCACCAGCAGCGGCCATGGCCGCCGATCAAGCATCCTGATCATTCGATCGCCCTTCAACCTTTTGCCTCACGCCGCTCCCAGCACACCTTATGGCTGAACACGTAGCAGGGTTGCGCCTTCCAACACAATGACGGCGGCACTGCCCTCACTCCGGATCGACGCCAGCGGCTCGAACTTCCCGGTCGGGTCTGGCACATATGTAACCCGGCACCACAGATCGGGGCAGGTCAATACGACATAGCCATTATCGGCCGAACCGGGTTCCGCGGCCCGCACACCGAGGCGCACCAGGGCATCCGGCAGCGCCACTTCGGCGACGTCGCGATAGATCAGGCGTGTCAACGGTGCGGCGCTCCAGACGGAAAGACCGAAAGCCAGCACGCTCAGCAGGACCAGCGCGCCCTGCCCGATCCAACCCGGCCGACGGACCATCGCCAGCGGCAGCCACCAAAACCCGACCGAAAAGACCACGACCAGAAGCAGGATCGACACCGGCAATGCGCCGTAATAGTACGCCAACAGCAACGGATACGCTACTTGTGCACCCTCCGGCGGCAGCGCGCCGAAGACGCGCAGCGCCGCCCAGGCGAGGCCGATCACAAGGCTGGAGACGATCGTAAGCGTGAACCAGTTCCTGAACATACGGGCTCCTCAAAACCCGGCGATTATAATGCCGGTATGCAAACCCTCGTCGAATGCGTGCCCAACTTCTCAGAAGGCCGCCGACCCGACGTGATCGCCGCGATCGTTGAGGCGATCCGCACCGCCGGAGGCGATCAGGCTCAGGTGCTCGACGTCAGCTCCGACGCCGATCACAATCGCACGGTCGTTACCTTCGTCGGCAGCCCGTCCGGGGCCAGTGCCGCGGCCTTCGCCGGCATCCAGCGCGCGGCCGAGCTGATCGACCTTGACCGACACACCGGCGCGCACCCGCGGCTGGGCGCCAGCGACGTCGTGCCGTTTATCCCGATCCGCGGCGTCAGCCTGGCCGATTGTGTCGCGCTCGCCCGCGCCCTGGGCGAACGGGTCGGGCGCGAGTTGGGGTTGCCCGTCTATCTGTATGAAGCCGCCGCGACGACGCCCGAGCGGACCAACCTGGCGGACGTGCGCAAGGGCGAGTATGAGCGGCTCAAGGATGAGCTAGGCGTGAACCCCAAGCGCGCGCCGGACTTCGGTCCGGCCCGTCTCGGGCCGGCCGGCGCCGTCATCATCGGCGCCCGGCAATTCCTGGTCGCCTACAACATCTACCTCAACACGGCCGATGTCGCCATCGCCGAAAAGGTCGCGCGCGCGATCCGGCACCTGTCGGGCGGCCTGCGCTTCGTCAAGGCCAAGGGTTTCCTGGTCGAGGGGCAGGCCCAGGTCAGTATGAACCTGACCGACTTCGCGCGCACGCCGATTGCCCGGGTACAGGAGATGGTGCGTCGCGAGGCGGCGCGCTACGGGGCGTCGATCACACGCAGCGAGCTGGTCGGGCTGATCCCTCAACAGGCCCTGGTCGATGCCGCTCAATGGTATCTCCAACTCGACAACCTGACGCCCGAGATGGTGCTTGAGAACCGATTGGCGGCCGGCGCGGCGCCCGAGCCGGCGGCGCCGACGGCCTTCATCGCACAACTGGCAGCCGGCACAGCCACGCCCGGCGGGGGCGCCGCCGCGGCCTATGCCGGCGGGATGGCGGCCGGGCTGGTTGCCATGGTCGCGCGCCTGACGATTGACAAGAAAAAGTATGCGGCCGTCAAGGATCGAATGCTCGCCGTGCTGGATCGCGCCGAAGCCCTGCGCACCGTGTTAACAGCCGGCATCGCCGAGGATTCGGCCGCTTTTGAGGCCGTGATGGCGGCCTTTGCCCTGCCCAAAGACACGGACGCGCAGGTCGAGGCCCGCACCGCGGCCATCCGGGCCGCGTATCACGTCGCGACCGAAACGCCTCTCCGCGCCGCCCGCGCGGCGGCCGAGGTCGCGGGTCTGGCCCGGACCGCGACTGAGATCGGAAACCGCAATGCGCTCAGCGACGCCGCCAGCGGCGCCCATCTCGCCCGCGCGGCCTTGATCGCCGCCGCCCACAACGTTCGGATCAACGTGCGTGAGCTCGCCGACGCACCCGAAGCCGCGGCCTGGCTGTCCGAGGTCGATCGCTTGCAGGCTGAGGTCGAGACCGTCATCGCCGCGGTGGAGGCGAACGTGAAAGCCCAGTACAGCGGAGCGGCGTGAGAGCCTTGCAGCGCCGCGCCGCCGTTGCTAACTTCTGGGCCGCCCTACTGCTCACCCTGTTGAGCGCGGCCTGCACGCCCACGCCCTCACCGCTGCCGACGGCGGCGGTGGCTATCGCCGTCGCGACCCGCACCCCGACCTTGCCGCCGCCGGTCGTCGCGACGGCCACGGCACCCCCACTGACCGCAACTCCGGCGCCAACCGCAACCGCCCTGCCCCCGACACCGACCCCGTGCGCCGCGGTCGTGTGCGTGTACGCAGCGCCGCATGCGGTGCTGTTGCGTCCGATCGGCCCAGGAGGTTCGATCTACCCCGATCGCACGTATCCATATGGATCAACTCAAGGCGGACTGCGTGAACCGCATCACGGCGTTGAGTTCTTCAACCCGGCCGGCACGGTTGTCCTGGCAGCGGCGGCGGGCCGCGTCGTCTTCGCCGCCGCCGATAGCGCGCCCAGCGTGATCGGCCCACAACCCGACTTCTACGGCAACGTTGTCGTGATCGAGCACGACCTGCCTGTGCTGGATGGGCCTGTCTACACGGTATACGCACACCTGCGCCGGATCGACGTCGTCTTTGATCAGGTCGTGGCGGCCGGCGACCGCCTCGGCGAGGTCGGCCAAACCGGCGTCGCAATCGGCCCGCATCTGCACTTCGAAGTGCGCGTCGGATCCAATACGTATGCTGCCACCCGCAACCCCGAACTTTGGCTCACGCCGTTGCATAGCCGCGGGCAAGACTGGGGCGCGCTGGCCGGGATCGTCGTCGGCCCAGATGGCGCGCGGCTGCGCGACGTCGCCGTGGTGGTGCGCGGTGAGCAGGTGTCGGACCCGGTCGCCGACAAATACCTGACGACCTACAGCGGGCTCGACAACAATGGTGACGACCTCCTGGGCGAGAACTTCGCGATCGGCGATCTGCCGCCGGGCACCTACCGTGTTGGCGTCAACGGAGTGCGGACCGATATTCAGACCGTGACCGTGGCCCCCGGCGCCGTGACTGTGGTGCGATTCATGATCGAGCCGCTGCCGCCGACCGCGACCCCGGATCCGAATGCCACCCCGACCGCCACGGCAACGCCAACAGCGCCCTGAGGCGCCTCCGCCCCAAGAAACCGGAAGTGCGAGCGACGAGTCTCAATCCTTCAGATTGAGCGTTCGCAGTTCCGATTTCTTTCTCTCCGTCAATCGAAGCACTCCGCCGGCTCCTCAGGGCAATCGCAGCTTGTTGGGCCCTCGATCTTCTGCCGCGGATTGGTTTTGATGCGAATGCCCTGACACCCGCAGCAGGGCTAGCGCGCTTATTCGCGAGGACCGAGTTCTTTGCCACGAATTTCACGACTTGAAACGAATGGGGATCGTTCGTGCCCATTCGTTTCAATTCGTGAAATTCGTGGCAGAAATCTCACCGGTTCACTTTAGATACGTTAGCCCTGGCCGGCTCTTTGATCCGCGGCTCTTGATAGAATGACACCGTGATCACGCTCCACCCTCACCCCCGCGCGGCGGCCGCGCTGGTGCTCGCGTTCGCCGTGGCCTGCTCGCCGACAACAACTCCGACGCCGTCACCCCTACCGACCGCCGTCATCGCCGTCAACGTGGCGCCCACGGCCACGCCCAGCGCTGTGCCGTCGCCCTCCGCCACGGCGCCGGCCGCCCCCGCCACCCTGACGGCCACGCCGGATGCCTCCACAACCACGCCCACCGTTGATCCAAGCGCCGTGGCCTCGCCCACCTACTGGATCCCGATCTGGCCGACCAATGAATCAAAGGTGTTTTTGAGAGCGCCCGATACGTTCGGTGGCGATCCACACCTCTACTTCGGACGCCCAATCGGTGGCGGAGGCAACAACTTCGCTGTCGGCGATTACCGCTTCGGCATGACGCGCGATAACACCCTGGTTGCCCACCACGGGCTGGATTACGGCAACGCGAGCGGGACACCGGTCGTCTCGATCGGCAACGGCGTGGTCTACTACGCCGGCTCGGATCACGAGCGTGTATTTGGACCGCGCGAGGATTTCTACGGCAACGTGATCGTCATCCAGCTCAACGACGCGGTCAGCGCCTACGCGGTGTACGGGCACCTGGAAACCGTCGACGTGCAGTCTGGTCAGGCCGTGTCCGAGGGTCAGTACATCGGCACGGTCGGCGCCGGCGGCGTCGCGGCCGGCCCGCATCTCCACCTCGAGATCCGCACGGACAACCCCGACAGTTACTACAACGTGGTCAACCCCGACCTTTGGCTTCGTCCGATCCCGGGTCATGGCGTGCTCGCAATTCGCGTCAGCCGGGGCGAAGGCCTGCTGGTGCCGGGCGTGCGCGTCATCGCGTATTGCAGCGACGGTCGTTATCGCACGGTTGACACGTACTGGTATGGGGGCAACCTTTCGGATCGGTTCTATCTGGAAAACGCTGCCCTGGGCGACGTGCCGGGTGGGCCGTGCACGCTCACGGCACAACTCGACGGCCAAACCCTGACCACGACCGTGCAGGTACCGGTTGGCGGCATCGGCTTCGCCTGGCTCAAGGGGAATTGAGCCAGGGCTGAGTAGTTGAGAGGAGACAGCACTCAAGCCCGCCGCTCACCTCACTCACCCGGTTGGCCGAGATAGCGCTCCCGCAGGGCCGGCAATGAGCCGTCCGCTTCCATTTCCTGCAGCAGTCGATTGACCTCACTGAGGAGCCGCAGGCTGCGCGCGCCCGTGACCACGACATAGGGCTCGGGCTCCAGGGTCGGGCCGGTCGCGCGATAGCCGTCCTGAGCGCCGAGGAAGGCATAGGCCGTCACCGCATCGACCAGGGCAGCCTGCACCTGGCCGGCGACTAAGCCGTCGAGCGCCTCTGCCGCAGTCGGATACAACTCGGCCTCGATCCCGCTGCTTCGGCGCGACCACTGGCGCGTCAACACGTCGCCGGCGGAACCGTACTCCACACCCAATCTTCGGTCGCGCGCCCAGACCCAGGGCAGTTGCGCATCGAGCTCTACCGTGTCGGTGGCCGGCGCCACAGCCCGGATCCCGGCCACGAAATAGGCATCGCTGTAGGCGGCGTCATCGAGTTGATTGAGGTCGCCGACAAAAGCCGAGATCACGAGGTCCACCCGCTCCGAGGCAACGGCCTGCAGCAGCGCGTCATACGTGATGTTCTCGATTCGCACAGCCACGCCCAGGCGCTCGCCCAGGGCACGGGCGAGATCGACGTCGAGGCCGAAGACCGCGCCGTCGGGTCCGATCGCCGAAAACGGCGGATAGCTGGCGTCGGTGGCGACGCGCAGCACGCGCTCGTTCTGGATCCGGCTCCAGGCGCGATCGGGAGTCAGCCAGCCAGTCCCGGTCGACCAGAGCCACGCGGCGGCGATCACACCCAGGACCGCCGCCAACACCACGGCTTGGCGCGCGCGCGTCACGGCACCACCCCTTCACGCGCCCAGGCCTGCAGAGCGTCGTAGATCGGCTTGCGCACGAACTCGGGTGTCACGAGTGTGAAGTAATCGCCATAGCTGTGCTGCGGCGCGGGGTAGCGGAACGCCCAGACACACACGGCCGGCACGTTGGCCCAATGCGCCTCGGCCCAGGCCATCGCGGCAATGGTGTAATCGATCCGGGCCCCGGGCCGCACGGCTCGCGTCCAGCGCGGGGAGTCGTTCCAGCCCATCTCCGTCACATAGATCGGCGCCTCGCCCTGCCCATGGCGCGCCATCACCTCCCGCACCAATTCCACCCGGCGAAAGTTGAGAGCGTCCGGCGCCGGGGGCTCCTCCGGCGGGAAGCCCAACCCGTAGGCATGAACGGCGAGACCGTCGAGCGCCGTGGCGGCGCCGGCTGCATACATCCGTTCGAGATAGACCAGATCGTTCAGGGCCAGGTCACTGCCCTCGGGCTCCAGGGTCGGCGCCAACGCCCCGCCCAACACCACGATGTCGGGGTCTGCAGCGCGGGCACGCTCGGCCGCCAGGATCACAAGCTGTGTGTACGCCTCAGGGTCGGGTCGTCGGAAACCCCATTCCAAAGCGACGTTGGGCTCGTTCCACACGATGATCGCGTCCAGTCGACCATCGAAGTGCGCGACGAAGGCGCCGACGAAAGCGGCGAAGGCCTCGTACGACTCCTCGGGCAGGTAGGTGTCAGACCCGTGCGTTCCGTCGGCGCCGATCGGCCGCGCCCATTCGGGCACGATGCCGCCCAATCGCGCAACCACACGGAGGCCCTGGTTCTCGGCGAATGTGATCCGCAGATCCGCCTGGCCAAAGTCATAGCGATCCGGGCCCGGCGCGTAATAGGCCCACGGGAAGTATTCGACTATTGAGGTGGCGCCCATCTCGCGCACTAACTCGAGCGTGTGCAGGATCTTCCACGCCTCGACCTCGTCGGTCAGCCGGGTGTGCGTGCAAAGCACCGGGTGGCGCGTCGCGACGGCGAGCGCCGGGCCAAGTTCCAGGGGGGGAAGGACGGCGCGGGGCATGGCGGTCAACACGCCGAGCAGGACCAACCCGCGCAGGATCCAGCCGCGCCGGCGTTGCACATCGGCCGCAAGCCGACGGAGGAACTCCATGGATGGGACTATAGCAGAGGGGTTAGGCCGGTTCGCGGGCCCCCGTCGTCACGGATACGTCACAGTAACCGTGTAGGCCTCGACACCCAAGGCAGCCGAACTGACGACCCGCACGACATATTGCCCGGCAACCGGCGCCGTCGTGTCGATCACGAACGGTGGGCCGCCCACGTAGCCGATCTGACCGCCGCCGACCCGAGTCGCGATCACCTGACCCGCCGAGTCCAGGCCCGCGACTTCGATGTGGACCGGGCCGGCCCCCGACGCCTCGAAGCGCCAGTAGTCGCTGTCGAGCGCCGGACCGGTGTTGTGATAGCCCACGTAGACGACCCCGTTCATCACCGGGCCGTCCGCCAGAGCCTCGGTGCCGTTGGGCTCGGTCTCGAGGTGTGGATCGTACTCTTTGGCGAGCAGGGGCAGGAACAGGTCCACCATCGTCGGCTGCAACGCTCTGGCAGGGCGCGCAAACCCAAGCATCTGGCTCATCAGCAACGCTGCGATACAGATCCGGATCACCCGGTTTTCCAATCGGATGGTCGTCATCAATTAAGCTCTCAGAGGATCCAGAACTGGCCTTGCACGATTGCGCGAATAAATGAGAGAAGCCCTGTCCGGCAATGCAGAGTCTTAGTATAACCCAAGGCGCTGAGCATACCCACCGCGAAGGCCCGTTGCCTGGGGGCACTGCATCCTCGTAGGCGATCACATGTGCCGGGTCGCGGTCAGTGCGACCAGAAACACCGACGGGAACGCAAAAGACGCGGGCCGCCCCGGCAGGTTGGGCCTGTCGCCGCGAATCCGCGTCTTTCGAGCACCATGCGACCTACGGGTGAATCACGCGCAACTGGTATTGGTTGACACCCAGTTGGCTGGAATTGAACACCCGCACGTAATACGTTCCGGCAGAGGTGATGGTCACCGTGAAGGACACGGTCGAGCCGGGATCACCCGTGAACCCGCCCGGGATATCGGCGCCGCTGGCGTTCATCAGTTTGACCTGC
>JAEURK010000228.1 GCA_016789175.1 Anaerolineales bacterium | reverse complement strand
CACAAATGGGTATTGGTGTTGGCCGGTGTCGCTCTGGCCGTCGGCGCCTTCGGCTTCTCGAACGCGGGCACCACGCTCTGGCTGAGCGTCTGGATGGTCGTGCTCGGCTTCGGCCTGGGATCGATCGAGCTGGGGGGCAACGCCCTGGTTGTGCTGCTGCGCCCGGTCGGCACAGCCCGGTATCTTAATCTCATGGCGGTGATGCACGGCCTGGGCGCGATGATCGCCCCGCTCTTCGTGGGCTGGCTTCTGTCGGGAGGGACCTCCTGGCGCACGGTATACCTCTGGGACCTGGGGCTCGCGTGCGGCCTGATCGTCCTCTTCCTCACCGCCCGCTTCCCCAGGCGCGATGCTGCGCATCAGCCGAAAGTTGATCTGAAGCAACTCAGCCTCACAGCCTTCTCGCCCAGGATCTTGCCCTTCTACTTCGCCCTGTTGATCTATGTGGCTATCGAGTTGGGCATCGCATCGTGGATGGTCGAATACCTTCAACAGATCCGGGGCCAGAGCGTCAACGAAAGCACGCAGGCCCTTTCGGTCTTCTTTGGTTTTGTGATGGTCGGCCGGTTCGTCGGAAGTTTCGTGGTCGAGCGGGCCGGTTATCTGCGCTCGGTGCTGGGGGCCGCGCTGGCGGCGAGCGCGTGCGTGGCCGGCGCCCTGTACGGGCCGGCGGAGGTCTGGTGGCTGCTGCCGGGAAGCGGATTGTTCCTGTCGATCATCTTTCCAACCGTCACCGCCGAAGTATCCAGCACCCACAGCGGCAACCTCAACACCATCCTGGGCATGCTCTTCACGTTCGCGGGGCTGGGCGGGATTCTGGGGCCGTGGTTGATCGGCATCGCCAGCGATGTGGTTGGACTACAGATGGGCTTCAGTCTGAACCTGGTCTTCGGCCTGTTGACGGCCGTGAGCGCGGGCTGGCTTTTGCACGCAAAGACCAGACGCGCAATCTGATCCTGGGGCGCGCAGCGTAAGGGCCCGGTCAACGGCCGAGCGAGCCGGCCCGCAGTTCGGCCACGGTCAGCGTCTCGAAATCGAGCGCGAGATAAGCGGCTCCGGGCTCCCAGGTGCCGGTGCTGAAGAGGCGCTCGCCGGTGGGCGCAAACACGTAACCGCCGCCGGGGAAGTCCTCGTCAATCGTGCGACCGGCCTGGGTCGCGACGCAGATCCAGAGGCCGTGGTCGCGCGCATAGCGACCCAACCACGTGCGACACTCGTCCTCCCACCAGGCATAGCCGGTCTGCCAGTTCCGATCGGCCTGCGCACCGTATAACCCCGGGGCCGCCAGTTCCAGAACCACTTCGGCCCCTTGCGACCGGCACGCCGCAAAGACCGACTCGTTGTGGATATCGGCGCAGATCGCGACGCCGAACGTGTGGCCGCCACAGGTCGCCACCAGCACCCCGCCCTCGCCCGGCGCAAACCAGTCTGCCTCTTCATCGACGATCGTTACCTTGCGATAGGCGCCCAGGAGACGGCCGCGGTGAGCCAGAACCTGGGTGATAAAGGGCTTACCGGCCGGGTTACGCTCGACAAAGCCGGCCAGCACCATCGGCGCATGCCGTTCGGTAAGCGCCAGGAAGGCCCGCAACTCGGGCCCATCCAGATCCAGCACGGCTTCAGGTTGGTGCGATTCGATGATGTAGCCCGTGAGGCACATCTCCGGAAAGCCGACCAGGTCCACGTTCCGCGCCGCCGCTTCTTCGAGATGGATGGCGACCGTCTTCAGGTTCGCCTCGATCGCCGCTTTCTCGCAGCGCATCTGGATCAAACCAACACGCAACACAAGACCTCCTCGGTGCCGCGGGCCCTAAGACACCGTCCCGCGCGCCAGGCGATCTGGACCCGCGAAGACCAGGACATAGCCATCCGGGTCGCGGCTATAAGCGGCCCAATCGCCCCAATCTCGCAGCGCATACGGGCTGAGCTCGCGGGCGCCGGCTTCACAGGCGCGCTGATGATACGCCTCGGGTGTCGAGACGACCAGGTAGAACTCGCCGCGCAGGCCGCCCCTTGCCGGTAGCGCCGCGGGATCGAGCTGGAGCAGCCGCGCGATGCCTTGCTCGGGCATCAGGCCCAGGATCGTCTCAGCCCCAAGCCGGAATTCGGTCATGCCCGGCACGTGCAGGCTGGGTGGTCGGCCCAACACGTGCTCATAGAAGCGCCGGCTTTCCTCCTGATCGCTGACATAGAGAATGAAATGGCTGCGGGCGAGATCGGTCATGTGGGATTTCTCAGAGTTCTGGTTTGATACCCCCCATTGGCTATGCGCAACACGCGCTCACTGGCGGATCGCCGTGGCGCTCGGGCCAGCGCTCCTGCGCGGCGGGACCGGCGAATCGCAGGACCTTGGCGACGACCGTTGACGGCCCGGGCACGCCTTCGGCGTATCAAGACGCAAACGCCTACGACAGAGTCAAGACCATGTCGAAGTTGTCGGCCCCGGCGGGTTCCTCGAAGCTGCCGATCGTCCGAAACCCGTGCTTTTCGTAAAAGTGGATCGCGCGCGCGTTGGTCGCCTGGGTGCCGCCCAGCAGCACCACGTGCCGGCGCGTCAGTTGTCGGGCCAGGTCAAGGACATGGGCCAGCACCTGCCCGCCCAGGCCGACGCTTTGATAGCCGTCCGCGACC
>JAEURK010000185.1 GCA_016789175.1 Anaerolineales bacterium | reverse complement strand
CGTAGTCCATCTCCTTCGAGGTCCAGAACGGCTTGGGGCCCTCGTCGGTGTTGACCACCGGCGCGCCGGCGTCGGCCGCCCAGCGGATGGCGAGCTTGAGGTACTCGACGCTGATCTCGGGCTTGATGAGCGGCGTGTGCGACGAGAGCCCGGAGAGTTTGATGCCGTGTTTGTCGCACAGCTCGCGCACCCAGAGCGGGTCGTCGTACATCGATACGCTGTGGAAGTAACCGGCCTCGCTCAAGAGCTCGCGCCCCCAGTGCACCATCGGCTCGATGTACGTGTAGCCGATCTCGGCCGCCTTGGCCACGCCCCAGGCGAAGCCCTTGTCATGCTCGCGCACGAATTCCATGTTCACGCCAAGCTGCAGTTTCCCCATGTTCCCCTCCCGTTCAGCCCACGGGCTGATCTTGTGATGTCTTCAGGCGGCCATGCGGCGGTTGGCGTCGTCGACCAGGCCGCGCACGAACGCCAGGCTCTTCTCGATCATCGGCCCGCCCTGGCCCTCGCACTCCAGGCTGACCACGCCGTCGTACTTGAGCGCCACCAGGATGTCGAAGCACTTCTTGATGTTGTCGACGTTGACGCCGTCTCCGATCGCGCACTGGCTGACCGCGATCCCGGTCAGTTCGCCGCGCGCGGCGGCGGCCAGCGAATCACTGACGTCCTTGATGTGCACGTGGCTGACCTTATGCTTGAAGCGCTGCAAGAAGACCACCGGATCCTGCCCGGCGATAAAGGTGTTGCCGGTGTCGAAGTTCATCCGCAGATATGGGCTGTCGACGAAGGCCAGCATGCGCTCCATGAACTCGGGCTTGGTGGTGTAATAGCCGTGCGGCTCGATGTCGATGATCATCTCGTAGCGCTCGGCCACCGGCAGGATCTGGGCGTAGGTGCGCTTCATCATCTCGAGCGCCTGTTCGTCGGTCATTCCGGGAGGCGCAAAGCGGTCGTCGGTCGTGTCGATGTGGTCGCAGCCGACTAGCTTCGCCCAACGGATGGTGTTGAGGACGTACGTGAGCCCCAGCGACGCGCCTTCGGGCAACGATAGCGGGAAGGCCGCGTCGACCTGCGAGAACTGCACGCCGTACCGATCCATCTTGGCGCGTAGCGCCAGCGGATCCTCCCAGAGCGCGATATGGGGCTGGTAGCCCAAACCGTGGAGCCAGCTGACGCCGTCGGTGGCGCCGCACTCGATGTAGTGGACGTCGTTCTTCTGCGCCCACTGCAGGCACTGCTCGAAATTCCAATAACTGCTGTTGAAGGCGTCGGTGTGGAAGCCGATCTTGATCATGGGCGCGAGCTCCTTGGTGCCCTGACGCGCGGGGATGACGCGTCGACGTCTCGCAAAGGGTGCGGGCCCGCTCACCGAGAGCGGGCCCGCAACGGCGATGGATCCGGCTGAACGTTACTTGGTCAGCCAGGCATCCGGGAAGGTCGGCATGCCTTCGCAGCCGCACATGGCGTAGTGCAGCGGCGGCATCTGATCGTTGTAGTACTGATCCAGGTTGGCCGAGGTGATGGTCGGCTGCGGCAGGGTCCAGATGTGCTGGACCGGCTCGCCCTTGAGGATCTTCAGGGCGGCGATGATCGGCGTGCGCCACTGATAGGTCGGGAAGGTCGGCGCGACGGCCGTCAGGTTGTTTTCCTTCCAGAACTTCAGGTAGTCCTGCTGATCTTCGCCGACCATGACCGGGAACGGCTTCCCGGCATCCTGGAAGGCCTCGAGCGCGGCCACCGCGGTCGCGCCGGCGTCCATCCAGACCGCGTCGATCGTGCCGAAGCGGTCGAGATAGTCGTTGACGATACCCT
>JAEURK010000179.1 GCA_016789175.1 Anaerolineales bacterium | reverse complement strand
TGGCCGGAGGCCAGGGTGCGTCGGACCGGCCCGGCCGGAACGCCGAGCGCCTCGGCTTGCTCGACCAGAAAGGGCCGCCGGGTGCGCTCTTCGAACAGGAAGCCGAACGAGTCGGAGCCGCGATGCGACACGGGAAAGGCTGTGACGGAGAAGGATCTGTCAGCGAAGATCTGGCCCGGTTTAATTTCGTGAAACGACAAGGGGAACGGCAACCGCGCGCCCTTGAGCACGATCTCGTTGAGCAGGGTCTGGATGCGTTGCAGCGCCCAGCGCCCGGCCCAGATCTCGAGCCGCTCGGCGGTCTCCCAACGCGTGAAGGTCGAGACCAGACCGGCGAGCCCGAGGATGTGATCGAGGTGCCCGTGCGTGATCAGCACGCGCTCGAGCCGCTTGAAGCCGATGCCGGATTGCAGGATCTGGCGCTGGGTGCCCTCGCCACAGTCGATCAGGAAGCGATGCTCATTGTGCATCACCACCTGCGCCGAAAGGCCGCGATGGATCGACGGCGCAGAGGCCGACGTGCCGAGGAAGACGATTTCGAACATGCCGAGGGATTCTAACAGACGGCGGTTGGCGGTGGGCAATGGGCCGCGACGAAACGGCCACAACGGCTGCCCCTACTCGGCGACGAACACGCCGTTCTTGAGGGTCAGGCGCTCGATGATGCGCGCATCGACGCCGACATCGGCTGGGCGCGTGCAGGCCGTGATGGTTACCCAGCGCCTGAGCGGGCCGTTGACCACCTTCTTGGTCAGCGTCTCCTCGATCTGGAAGATCCCGGCCGAATTGTTCATCACCACCGTGATCTCGACCGGCACGTCGCGACCGCGGGTGATCGTCACTTCATCGATCGCAAGTGCCGAGACCGAGTGGATGTCGACCTTGCCCAGGTCGAAGGCCTTGCGCCCGCGCCCCTTGGTCACGTCGGTGCCATCGGCCACCGCCACCACCCCGGCCTCGAAGGTCAGCGGCGGTGGATCGAAATCGTGCGACAGGATGGCGTGCAGGCTGAAGGCGCGCAGTTCGATCCGATTGCCGATGTGTTGGTAGATCTCGGGCATGAGCCGGTCGAGCAGGCCGCGCGCCAGCTCGACGCCGACCAGCTCGTGGTGTTTGCGGTGCACCTGATTGCCGATGTCGTGCAGCAAGGTCGCGGCGACGATCACGGTGCAGGCATCGTCGAGGTCTCCGGCGCCTGAGGCGACGACATCGGGCTTCACATCCGCCTCGACCAGGAGATCGAAGATCCGAACCGCATTCGAGGCCGCGATCTGGGCGTGGGTCATGCCGTGGTCGTTGAAGTTGAGCTTGTTGGCCGTCAGATAATCGGCCATGTCCCAATTGGCGCGGGCTTCGGGGTCCTGCACGAGCAGATCCCACATCTGCCGTGCCTTCGGGTATTTGGCCCACAAGGGCTCGACCGTGGCCAGGCTCTGCCGGAGCAGATCCTCATAGGATTCGGGCAGCGTGATGATCACGCCGCGGTTCTTGAACACGCGGGGCTCGTGTTGAGTAATTGGCATTGCTGATTCTTGAGTTCTGGTTGTTGATTGTCAATCGCGGAGATTCTACCAGTCGGACTGATCGACGGCACCCTGGAAACACAACCAGCACTCGGAAATCGACACGCGGCAATTAGCGGACTTCGATCTCGCCGACCGTGACGCGCAGACCCTGTTGGGCGAAGATCGGGTCGAGCGGCGGCAGGTCGCGCTGGCTGAAGGCGTCATACCAGCCGAGGGATAGGGTTGCCGGGCCCGGGGCCGCGTCGGTCGGGATCTCGATCGGCACGCGCTCCTGCAGGGCGGCGCCGGCGACCCACTTGAGGGTGGGCAGGGCGCCGCCGATCGGCGTCAGGTCGACCTGGCGTGACCAGCCCGGACCGTCGAGCCGCAGGCTGAGCGTCAGATCGGTGTTGAGGGCCCGAGCCGAGACCAGGTCGAGCGCAACGATCACATGCTCGCCCGGCCGGGCTGTGGCGGGGATGTGCACGCCCGTCACCAGGACCTGATTGTCGAACGACACGGGCAGCGCCCCGATCGAGAACGTCAGGGTCGGGCCGAGCGGGTTCGGTGGGAGCGGCGGCGCTACGGGATCGTCCCATACGGCCAGCGCGGCTTCGGCCAGACGGGTGCCATCCGGCAGATAGGCGCCGGTCGTCAGGGTCAGTGGGCCAATGGCTGATCCGGGCGGCGTCGTGAGCGTGAAACGTCCGACGAGCACCTCGCCGCTGGCATAGCGCCCCGCTGACCAGCGCTGGTCATCCTGCGCGATTAGCGTTCCATCCGGCCCCAGTGCGTGTGCGTAGAGGCTGATGTCGCGCGGCTGGCCGACCACCCGCCAGGCGATCAGGAAGACGCGTTGATCTGCGCGTAGCGCCTCGACCTCGCGTGCGCCGAGGTAGGTCACGGACTCAAACCCCTGGCCGCCGACCCAGCCACTGACTGTCTCGATCGGTTCAGCCCTCACCCGCCAGGCGGGCTGCGCCGGGGTCGCCAGCGGCTCGAAGCGCAGACCGCTGGCGTCGAGAACGGTTCTGTCGTAGGCCGTGAGAATCACGGGGCGCTCCGGTAGAAAACGCTGGATGTCGCGCAGCCAGGCGGCGCCGTAGCTGGGCTCCTCTTGAGCCAGCACGTACACGACCTCGACATCCGGCCGCAGCCCTTCGACCCGCTGCAGGTACCAGAGCGGTGTCGCCCAATGCCAGGGCGCAAGCACAGCCGCGTCCTGCGGCGCCTGTGCCAGCACGCTCCGGGCATAGGATTCGGTCGTCACGTCGGAAGCCAGCGCTTGAAACGATGGGGCCAGCGTCGCCAGTCGCCACACGGACAGCGTCGCCGCGCCGAGCGTCAGCAGGCCGCGCATTGCACCGCGCTCACCCTTTCCGCCCGGCAGCCCAGACAAGGCCAGCGCCATCAGAACATAGCTCGGCAGCAGATACTCGGTCGTCTGCGGAGCGCGATAGGTGATGGCGATGAACGTGTGGACGAGGGCGCCGAGGGCAAAGAGGGCAAAGAGGGAGGAGGGAGGAGGGAGGAGGGAACGCTGCCGCGCCCCTCCCACCTCCCTCCTCCCTCCTCCCACCAACAGCCCCAACCCCATCAACGCCACAAGAGCCCACGGCCACTGGAAGCCGATCAGTTGAACGAGCACCGGCCAGCGCTCGGGCAGATCGCGCGCATTGGCGAAGCCGAGCATGTCACCGCCGAAGCCGCGCGCAGTCAGATGCTGGATCAGGCCGTCGATGGTGCCCAGGTTGGTCGGGGCGCCGATGCCGCCCGCGTTGAGCGGGAAGTAAAGCCAGGCCAGGAAGGGCGCAAGCCCTGAGCCGACCAGCCAGGCCAGCCGGCCGGCGCGCGCGGCCGCCGGGGATCCGGCCCAGACCGACCCGGCGGCAGCCAGGCCCAGCACGGCCGCGAGGAAGACCGTCGAGGGGTGATGCGAAGTCATCAGGCCAAGGCCGAGGCCGGTCGCCGCCAAAGCCGCGCGGCGATCGGGCTGGCGCCAGAGCGCGGTCAGCCCGGCGAGCGCCAGCGTCAGCGCGAAGACGGTCGGCATCCGCACGTTGGCTGTAGTCGCCTGCGACCAGAACGTGGTCGCGGCCGCGAGCCCGAGCGTGGCCAGCAGCCCGCCGGCGATCGAGCCCGAGAGAGCCCGCCCGGCGCGGCCGATGAGCGCCAATGCCGCGGCGGCCAACACCGCCGAGAGCGCCGAGACGGCCCGCGCCGGTGCGAGCCAAACTAGGGCCTGGGTCATCAACCAACTGGCGATCGTGTAGAGCGCATACCCGGGCGGATGCGCGATCCCGAGCACGGCTCCGGTCATCTGATACTCGCCCGAATCCGCGGGCAGGAGGCCGGGCGCGAGGGTCCACAGGTACAGCGCCAGGCCAGCGCAGAACACAACCAGGTCGAGGCCCAGCGCCGAGCGGCCGGCACGAGGCTCAGGCGACGGCTGCATAAGCCTCCGCTGTCTGGCGCGCTGTCGCCTCCCAGGTGAAACGCCGGGCGCGCTCCAGCCCGCGGACACGCAGGTGGTCGGAGACGCTGGGCTCGACCAGGGTCGTGATGATGCCCGCCCCAAAGGCGCGGGTGTCATCCGGATCGATCAGGAAGGCAGCGTCGCCGACGACCTCGCCGATCGAGCCGTTATTGGTCGTGACGACCGGGGTCCCGCACGCCATGGCCTCGAGCGGAGGCAGGCCGAAGCCTTCATAAGCCGACGGATACACGAAAGCGCCGGCGGCGCGATAGAGCGCGGGCTTGTCGGCTTCGGCGACCGAACCGATGAAGCGCACGCTGTCGGCGACGTCGAGTTCACGAGCGAGTGCCGGGTAGTCGGCGAACAGCCGGCCGTTGGGCGTCGGCTGGGCCCCGGCCAGCACGAGCGGGTAGCTCTCGCCCAGCGCGCTCCCGGTCCAGGTCCAGGCCGCCAACAAGGCGCGCACGTTCTTGCGTGTGTCGTAGCCACCCAGATAGAGCACGTAGGCTTCGGGCAGGTCATAGCGGGCGCGGGCGGCTTCATCGGCTGTCGGATCAAAACGCGATGTATATTCGGGCCCGGCCGCCAGATAGATCGTGCGGACGCGCGCCTCCGGCAGCCCGATCTGGCTCAGGATGTCGCGACGCGAGGCCTCTGAGTCGGCCAATACCAACCCGGCCCCGCGCGTGGCGGCCATGGCCAGGGCGGTATAGGCGCGCACGCGCCAGCCGCCCCGATAGTCGGGCAGCACCAGGGGGATCACGTCGTGCACGGTGACGACCAACGGCGCCGGCGACGACAGCGGCGGGCCCCAATGCGGCACGTGGGCGACGTCCGCCTTGAGCGCGCGACAGGCCGCGGGGAAGAGGTTCTGTTCGAACCAGATCTTGGCCAGGTGCCCACCGCCGCAGGCGACGCGTTGCACCTTGACGGCTTCGGGAAGAGGGGGGAGCGTATTGCTCCCGGGCACGACCACCCAGTAGACGTGCTCGGGAGCCACCACCGGCAGGTGGGTCAGCAGAGCGTGGAGATAGCGACCGGTGCCGGTGTGGGGATGATGGGCCAGGAACCAGCCGTTGAGCACGATACGCATTCACCAAGTCTAGCATGCGCATCAGGGTGCCCGCCCGGGATGCAGGGCTATCGCATCTGATTCGCGAGGGCCGGTGTCTTTGCCACGCATTGATACGAATTCTCACGAAAGTGGATCGTTCGTGAAATCTGTGGCATAACACTCGCCTTTTTTACTTTTGATGCGATAGCCCCGGGACGCGGGCGTCGTGGGTACGGGCAACCGGAGGCCCCAGCACCTGGCATTGTCAGGCGCCTATGATCGAGGCCAGATCTCGTCACGCGGATTCCCAACCAAACAACGCCGCGCCATCCGTGTCTATCCGTGGGATCCGTGTACAAAGCGGGCTGTCCGAAGATGGCCCGACAACTTGGGCAGGCACACCGGGTGTCTCAGGCCCGGCTGCGAAACGCGCGGGCTACAAAGATCGCCACGCCCAACGAGAGGATCAGCGGCGTGAAGGCCAGGAGGCCCAGGCTGAGGGCAGCCGAGGTGAACATCGCGACGATCTGGATCAGCAACTGGCTGGCATCCGGCGAGAAGGCGACGAACGGCGCCAAGATCGAAATCATGAAACACAGCCACAGGCCGATCGCGGAGGGCCACAGGTTCTCGCGCAGTGAGGCTGTGTGCGCGAACGCAGCGCGTGGGGCCAGCAGCTGGGTGCGGGCAGAATTCAGGCGTACCATCTCGGCATGCGCCCAGGCTTTGAGGTGCGCGGGTTGCAGATCGGGATGCACCCGCGCCGCGAGGACACGATACGCGTGCCGGATCTCGGCCGCGCTCGCATTGCGTGTGATGCCCAGAGTGGTGTACGGGTCGACCATGACTCATCGACCGGTCGATCGCAGAGCGCAACCGTACGCGCGGCGACCGACTCGGTCCGTTGTTGCTTGGTCTATGAAACTTGTGCGCTGTTGGCTCAGAAAATGTACTGCAACCCGGCACTTAATGCCAGTGGAATCCGGTTAGAGCCGGCAAATGACCCGACTCAAAAGATCCCCATTGATCAATGACAGTCAGCCGGATGAATCGGGACATAGCCCACTTGTGGGCTCAGGTCGATCGGCCCGAACGTGAGCGTGTGATCCACAATGAGCCTGAGGCATGATCGCCAT
Source organism: Anaerolineales bacterium (assembly GCA_016789175.1). Classification (GTDB taxonomy): domain Bacteria; phylum Chloroflexota; class Anaerolineae; order Anaerolineales; family UBA6663; genus UBA6663. The sequence continues at coordinate 3,594 of JAEURK010000179.1, read as the reverse complement.
GCCCACGTGGAACCTTTCGCTCGTCTACTTCATCTATGGCCTGGCCTTCTTCAGCATGGGCCTGGCCGTGTGGATCGAAGGCGGACGAGCCAGTGACCGCCGGCTGCGGCGGGCGTTGCAACCGCTCGCGATGTTCGGCTTTGTCCATGGCGGGCACGAATGGCTGGAGATGTTTCAGCACCTGGGGTTGATGCCGGACGCCATCGCCACCGGCATAACCTGGGAGGTGCTGCGCCTGGCGATTATCGCGTTGTCGTTGCTTCCGCTGGCTACCTTCGGGGCCTTATTGTTTGCGTTGACAGAACGTCTCTCGCGATTGGCTTTGGTCACGCCCTTGGTGCTCACGGTGGTGTGGGGTGTCGGCACTCTATCGATCTCGTTGGCAGGTGTATCGGATGTGGACCTCTGGCCCATGCTCAGCGTCTGGACACGCTATTCGTTAGGCCTTCCGGGTGCCCTGCTCGCTGCGGCAGGATTGGTGGTGCAGCAACGTGAGTTCCGACGGGTCGGGTTGGTCCGTTTTGGGCGTGATAGCTTGTGGGCCGCTGTGGCCTTCTTCTGGTACGGCGCGGTCGGCCAGGTCTTCGTCAGCGCCAGCGCCCTGCCGCCCTCGAACATCATCAACCAGGATTTGTTCTTCAGCTGGTTCGGTGTCCCGATCCAGATCCTGCGCGCGGCCTGCGCGGTGTTCATGGCACTCTTCGTCATCCGTTTCCTTCGCGCTTTTGAGGTCGAGACGCGCGGCCAGATCGCGGCGCTGCAGACCGCGCGGCTGGAGGAGTCACAACGGCGTGAGGCGCAACGCGGTGAGCTCTTACAACGCGTCGTCGCTGCTCAAGAGGCAGAGCGTCAACGGATCGCGCGCGAGCTGCACGACGCAACCGGGCAGAGCCTGACGGCGCTGGGGCTCGGCCTGCGCAGCGCTGTGGCGCTGGTCCGGCAGGATCCGACTGCGGCCGAACAACGCCTGGGCAAGATCGAGGCCCTGACCAGCGACACGCTCGAGGAGTTGCGGCATCTGATCTCCGATCTGCGGCCCTCGCACCTGGATGACCTCGGCCTCGGCCCGACCCTGCGCTGGTACGCCAAAGAAGTCGAGGCCCGCACCGTTTTGCGGGTTGGGGTGGAGGTGTCGGGGACTGAGCGCTCGCTCGACCCGGCTGTGCGCATCGCGCTCTTTCGCATCGCGCAGGAGGCGATCACAAACACAGTTAAACACGGCAACGCCAAGTCGGTTTGTCTGCGCTTGTGTTTTCCGCCGCAGGCGGTCTGGCTCAGCGTGGAAGACGACGGCCAGGGGTTCTCGTTGAGCACGCTCTCCGACCCAGCTCGGCCAACCTGGGGACTATTGGGCATGCGCGAGCGGGCGGCTCTACTACATGGGCAATGCGACATCTACTCCCGCCCACAAACCGGCACCCGGGTTGAAGTCACCATTCCGGACCCAATACAGGAACCCGTTGCATGACCATTCGTTTGCTGCTGGTCGATGATCACGCCATCGTGCGCACCGGTTTGCGCATGCTTCTTGAGAACGAGCCCGACTGCGAGATCGTGGGGGAGGCAGGCACTGCCCAGGCTGCCGTGACCCTGGCCGATCAACTCAAGCCGGACGTCATCCTGATGGACATCGGCCTGCCGGATCTGACCGGCATCGAGGCCACGCGCCGGATCAAAGCCGCCCGGCCAGAGGTCGCGGTCGTGGCCCTCACGATCCATGAGGATGAAGAGTATTTTTTCAAGATGCTGCATGTCGGCGCCAGCGGATACGTGCCCAAGCGTGCGGCGCCCGATGAATTGTTGAGCGCTGTTCGGAGCGCCGCCGCCGGCGAGGTGTATATCTACCCGACGATGGCCAAGCTGCTCGTCCACGAGTACATCAACTACCGCCGGGCCGGCTCGGCCGACAATGTGGTCAACAGCCTCTCGGAGCGCGAGAGCGAGGTGCTGGCCTACGTCGCCGAGGGCGTCAGCACGCGCGACATCGCCGAGGCGCTTGGCATCAGCCCCAAGACGGTCGAGCGCCACCGCGAGAACATCATGCGCGAGCTCGGCCTGCACTCCCGCGCCGAGTTGGTGAAGTACGCCATCCGCCACGGCATCATTCAACCGTAGGGGCGACCCTTGTGGTCGCCCCGCCCTTGTGGTCGCCCCGCCCTTGTGGTCGCCCCGCCCTTGCCGGCGCCCCCCCGATCCCCCGATCCCCAGCGCAGCGCACCACCCCGTTGGGGCGAACACCCCACGCCCTTATGGGGCGCGCGCCGAATTGACTTCCACAGCGGGCTGCCCGAGAGTGAAGGTGGGCGAAGGTTCACCTCTCGCCCGGGAGGGCAGCATGTTCGGCCTCACAGTAACCGTTGGGATGATCGTTCTGCGTTTGCTGGTTCCGTTGGCGCTCACCTGCTTATTGGTGTGGGCGCTCAAGCGGCTGGATGCACACTGGCAGCACCAGCCTCGTCCGGCGCATGTTTTGCGCGCTCGCCATTAACCCCTAGTGGCGAAGTTCAAAGCGCGGCGCGCAATGTGAAGGCGCCCCCGAGCACAGATGAGAGCTGTGCCCGGGGGCGCCTTCGTTTGGTGTCGGGGTCATCCCCGACGGGCTTTGGGGGCCCGCCGGGGGGTGAAACCCATCGATCGCAGCTTACGGGCGGGTCAGGCCGCTGACGTCGCCCCCCAGATCCACGATGCTGTCGTACAGCGCCTGCATGACGTACTTGGCGTTGTGAGCGAACGCACCCGGGTCCTTCTGCGAGTATTGGTAGTTGTAGGCGGCCTTGAGCAGACGCGGCGTAAAGGCGTTGTAGCCGATCGCGGCACCGGTGTCGTTCGTGTCTGCCTTGCCGTCACCGTTGGCATCCACGAAGAAGTACGGGTAGGCCACCGGATTGTAGAGGAGCCCGGTGCCCTTGTCCGTTGCATACGTCTGGATGGCCGCGAGCAGGCGCTCCTCGAACGCGTCAAGCTCGGCCGAGATGCCTTCGGTCACGTCGCCGTCGCCGTCGTAGTCGGTCTCGGAGACCCGGATAGCCTCGAGGTCCTCGGCCGACTTGACGTTCTTGTGGCATTGCTCGCAAGTGTCAATCTGTACTTCGAGCTCGTGCGTGGAGTGGCACTCGATACACTGCTGCGGCCCGGCCAGGTTGCCTTCGCCGTGCAGGTTGCGGCCAAGATACTCCTTGTCGGCGTACTCGTAGACCCCACCAGCTTCACCGCCGAACAGCGTGGCGCCGGCTGCGAAGTAGTGGACGTTCTTGAAGCTGATCCTGTTATCGACCGTGTCGACGTCCTTGCCGCGCAGCGCCGCGTCGACGCTGTTGGCCGACTCGCGACCCTGATGGCACTCCAGACAGAGGTTGGAGTCATTGGGCTGGAGCTTGCCGTCGGCATCCGGCACGCTGAAGGTCAGCGACTTGCCCGACGGGAACGGAACGCTGGTTACCGCATAGCGGTTCGGCCAATCCGCCTCGTTGTGGCAGGTCGAGCAGGCGAAGCCGTTGCTCGACGCCATCGCGCCCACGCCGGCCGTCGTCGTCGCGCCCGAGGCGTTGAAGACGACGGTGCCGCCGTTGGCCAGGAAGGTCGGGAGGCCGTCAG
>JAEURK010000162.1 GCA_016789175.1 Anaerolineales bacterium | reverse complement strand
AAACGTGCTCGACTCTGCGGTCGATGCAGTGCCGGCCCTGAGTAGGCCTTGCCTGTCCGGCGCTCGCCACGACCCACAGGGCGGCGACAAGCGCCGCCCTTGCGAGCGCGCCACCGGGTCTCAGCGAAACACAGGCCTCCCACAGTTTCTCGCCCGCCGTTTGGGCGCCGCCCAGCCACCCTCTGGATGACACGGGCGGACCGGAGCCGGCGCGCCACCGATTGTCAACTTTGCGTAGTCACAGGCCCAGGCGGTCCTGTCTGATTCGCCGCAGGGTGAGTGGCCGCCCGCTTCTCTCCATTCGTCAACCCCGTGACCACCGGGTCTGCGCCGCAGTCATTGCTATACTTTTGCCATGCCCACCCCCTGGCTCCCTTACCTCATCGACCTGTATGGCCGTGAACGCGCCCCCGAGATCGCGAGTCGGCTCGAGGCCGTGATCACGGCACACACGGGCGGGCGATCAAACGCTGCAGGACGCACAATCTCCCTGAGCGAGCGTGATGCCCTGCTGATCACGTACGGCGACCAGGTCACGGCGCCCGGGGAGGCGCCGCTGCGCACACTGGCCCAGGTCTGCGACGAGCGGCTGCAGGGGCTGGTGAGCGGCGTCCACATCCTGCCGTTCTATCCGTGGACCTCTGATGACGGGTTCTCGGTCGTCGACTATCGCGCGATCGACCCGGCGCTCGGGGCCTGGGAGGACGTGCGCGCCCTGGGCCGGCGTTTTCGCCTGATGTTCGACGGCGTGATCAACCACATCTCGGCCAGCAGCGCCTGGTTCCAGGGCTTTTTGCGCGACGAGCCCCGCTATCGCGACTATTTCGTCGTGGTCGAGGGCGATCCTGATCTGTCGCCGGTGGTGCGCCCACGCGCCCTGCCGCTGCTTACAACGTTTCAGACGGCGGCAGGGGAGAAAAGAGTCTGGACCACTTTCAGCGCCGACCAGATCGACCTGAACGCCCAAAACCCCGACGTCCTGCTCGAGATCGTCGACGTCTTGCTTGGCTATGCGGCCGAGGGCGCCGATTTCATCCGGCTGGACGCGATCGCCTATTTGTGGAAGGAGATCGGCACGACCTGCATCCACCTGCCGCAAACGCATCGGGTCATCCAGTTGCTGCGGGCCGTGCTCGACCTGGCCGCGCCGCAGGTGGCGCTGATCACGGAAACCAATGTGCCGCATGTCGACAACCTCTCGTACTTCGGTGACGGCCACAACGAAGCCCAGCTGGTCTACAACTTCGCGCTGCCCCCGCTCACGCTGCATACGCTGCGGACCGGCAATGCGACGGCCCTGCGCGAGTGGGCCGGCTCGCTGACGCTGCCGTCAGCGGACGTCACCTTCTTCAACTTCCTGGCTTCGCACGACGGCATCGGGCTCAACCCGGCCCGCGGCATCCTGCCGCAGGCCGACATCGACGCGCTCGTGCAGCAGACCCTGGCGCACGGCGGCCTGATCTCGACCAAGCACAACGCCGACGGCTCACAGAGCCCGTACGAGATGAACATCAGCTACTTCGACGCGCTCTCGAATCCGACGGGGTCGGAGCCGTTGGCGCTGCAGGCCGCCCGGTTCATGGCCGCGCAGGCGATCATGCTGATGATCGTCGGCATGCCCGGGATCTATTTCCACAGCCTGTTCGGATCGCGCGGCTGGTCGGAGGGTGTTCGGCAGACGGGACGCAACCGCACGATCAATCGCGAGAAATTGACGCGCGACCGGCTCGAGGCCGAATTGGAGCAACCCGGCTCATTGCGCCACCACGTCTATCCCGCCTACGCCGCGTTGCTGCGGGCGCGTGCTGCCACACCCGCCTTCCATCCGCTGGGTTCGCAGCGCGTCGTCGACGCCGGCGCCCACGTCTTCGGGCTCTGGCGTGAGTCACCGGACGGCGCAGCCCGGGTGCTGGCCCTCCAAAACGTCACGGCCGCGCCTCAGTCGGTGGCGCCGGCTGAGCTCGGCTGGCGTGGGCCAGCCCGCGACCTGATCACGGGTTCGGCGATCGCGGCGGCGGCTATGACCCTGGCGCCCTATCAAACGCTGTGGGTATTGGCGTAAACCGGAAGTCGGATCAGCGTGCGCCGCCGCGTAGTCACGGGCTGTCGTGCGCCGGCGTGGGCTGGGGAACCCCGACCGGGGTCTGCGGGGCAGCGGGCTGCATCAGCACAAACACCAAACACGGCAGATACAGTGTGACGACCTGCCAGGGTCGTTCCCACTCGCCCAGGGCGCCCCGCCCCCATACCAGCGTCGGCAGCCACATCAACCAGCTGAAAACCGTCAGGGCCAGGGTCTGGCGCGCATTACGTGGGATCGTCCAGAGGAGCAACGCGTCGTACCAATCTCGTTGAGGCATCAGGCTGAGGAGCAGCAGCCAACGCGCGGGAGCCGTGCGCCAGCGGCGCAACGCCAACAGGAGCAGCGGACCCGGCAGCACCAGCAAGGGCAAAAAACCATCGTAGTTGTGGGCCTGCGACCACCAACGCGCCGGCCAATCGGGCAGCACGAGAAACGTGATCAGGCCAAGTGCCAGGGTCACCAGCGCCCGCCGCCGGCCAAACTGCATGATCCCCACCGGCATGCCGAGTTGCGGCTTGAGCAGCACCACCGGGTACAGCCAGCCTAGATACGTGGCCGCCAGGAACAGTGGTGCCCACTGCGTGATCTGGATCGCGTAGACCAGCGGCACGCTCAGGAGCGCAAGCAACCGCCAGGGCTCGCCCTCACGGTTGAGCGCCCAGGCCAGCAGACCGACCGCTGCTCCGATGACCAGCGCCCCGGCGGCGGCAGCCGAAAGGCCGGCCAACGGCACAAAGACCAACACGGTCGTCAACGGGTTCGAGGCCATCCCGTGGGTTGAGCAGCGATAGGGATCCTGGCCGGCCAACAGCCGGCCGGC
>JAEURK010000161.1 GCA_016789175.1 Anaerolineales bacterium | reverse complement strand
CACCAGGCCGAGCACGATCTTGAGTAAGGGCTCGAGTTGATCACGCAGCCCCGGCTGTGAAGCGCCCGGGTTCGGCGTATCAAGCGCCACCACTCTGGCGTTCTCGCCACCGAGCGGCGCGAGGGATCCGGCGCTGCGGGTCTCCAGGACGCGGATTGCGGCCTCGGCTATCGCGACCAGCCGCTCCGGGTCGGGTCCGGCAAACGACACCACCAGGATGCTCCGGTCACTGTCCGCGGCCACGATCGCGCCGGCGACCTCGGCCGGCGTGGCCGCCACACCCGCCGCAGCCATTTCCTCGCTGACCACGGCGGCGAAGTCGCCGGTGCGGGACCAGTCTTCGAGGTTGGCGACGATGTACTCGGACGAGAGGTAACTGTAGTAGGTCGCGTCGAAATCCTGGCCCGCGCCGCCCGGCGTGCTGTCGCCGGCCGAGAAGCGGATCGAGAACCCGTAACGGGTCACAGGATTGTAGGGATAGGTGGCGACCGTCCAGGCCGTCGCCGCCAGCGCCGGCAGCACGATCAGCCACCACCAACGTGCCAGAAAACGCCCGATCAAGGGCAGCGTCACTGTCATGGGGACCTCTTGGCTCACGGCGCGGCCCGGGCAACCGCGTCGGCAATCTGCGCCAGAAAAGCCGCGGTGTCGAAGGGCGCCGCCGTGGCGCGCACGGCGGCCCGCTCGAATTCTAGCCCATCCAACCGATCCAGCGCAGCCGCCAGGCTCTCGACCGTCTGCTCGCGAAAGAGCAGGCCGTTCTCACCGTCGCGAACCGTGTCAAGCGCGCCGCCGCCCGCGAAGGCCACCACCGGGGTGCCGGCCGCCAGGGCCTGCACCGGCGCAATGCCGAAATCCTCAAGGCCCGGGAACAGGAAGGCGCGGGCGTTGGCGAACAGGCCCGGGACCTCGGCCTCCGGCACGCGTCCGAGAAAGCGGATGGTCGGGCCGGCCAGCTTCTCCAATCGGGCGCGATCACGCCCGGAGCCGGCCACCCACAGTTCGAGGCCCAGCCGCGTGCAGGCCTCGACCGCCAGATCGACCCGCTTATATGGGATCAAGCGGCCCAGGCTCAACAGGTAGCGCCCGCGTGCCGCGGACGGGGCTGCCGCGAAACGGGTGGTGTCCACGGGCGGGTAGATGATGGTCGACTCGCGCTCATAAATGCGCGCGATCCGCTCCTGCACGGTCGTCGAGATCGCGATGAACGTATCGACCCCATCCGCGGCGCGCCGATCCCACCGGCGCATCCAGGCCAGCATCGGCTGCAGGGCCAGGCGCACGGCCGGGCCGAGGCCCTCCCGACCGGCGTAGTCGTCGAAGTTCCAGACGTAACGCGTTGGTGTCAGGCAATAGCAAATGTGTCGGGCACCCTCAGGCTTGCGTACGCCATGGCAGAACCCGCTCTTGTTCGAGAGCAGCACCGTATGACCGCGCAGGTCGAAGCGCTCGAACGCCAGTGGATACAGTGGCAGATACGGTTGATGATGCTGGTGCACGCCGGGCAGTCGGTCCATGAACGACGTGCGGATCGGCCACCGCCGATACATCGCCGGCATCAGCTCCGGCGCATAGATCGATGTGTAGATCGGCGCTCCGGGATAGCGGTCGACGAGCTTCTCCAGCACGTCTTCGGCACCGCCGATCTGGTTCAGCCAATCGTGGATGAGAACGAGTGACATTCTGATTGTTGATTGTTGATTGGTGATTGGTGATTGGCATTCGATCAGCAATCAACAATCCGCAATCAGCAATTCCTTGATCGGCTTGAACGACATCCGATGAATCGGGCTCGCGCCCAGTTGCGCCAGGGCGGCTTGATGCACGCGCGTGCCGTAGCCCTTGTGACGCGCAAAGGCGTAGCCGGGATACAGGTCGTCCAGTTGGGTCAGAAAGGTATCGCGACTGACCTTGGCCAGGATCGAAGCTGCGGCGATGCTGAGTGAGATCGAATCGCCGAAGTTCAGGCGTTTCTGCGGCAATGGCACGGCGGCGCGCAAATCGACGGCGTCGATCAACAGGGCCTGCGGCTGTGGGCGCAACATCGACACCGCCCGGCGCATCGCGGTGCGGGTCGCCGCCAGGATGCCGTCGCGGTCGATGTGCTTGGCGCTGGCGCCGCCCATGCCGAACGCAACGGCTCGCGCCCGAATCAGATCCGCCAGCGTCTGGCGCTTGCGGGCCGTAAGCTTCTTCGAGTCGTTGACACCCGCCTCCAGGAGTTCCGCCAGGACCTCAGGCCGGTCGAGCGGCAGGATCACGGCCGCGGCCACCACCGGCCCGGCCCACGCCCCGCGCCCGGCCTCATCGATGCCCGCGACCAGGGTGTATCCCTGCGCCAGCCACTCCTGCTCCAACGACAGATCCGGCACGCCGCGGTCCTTCCCCAAACCCCTTCCCGGATAAGCGCCAACCGGGTCTTAGAGCCCACAGGAGTGTTTGATACGCTCTACGCTCTACGCGCCTCGTAGGCGCCCCGCGCCCAGTTGCGACGAATGATCAGGATGTCGCGCAACATACGCAAGGGCTCACGCAGCGGATCGACCCGGCTCTCGGACCGGTAATACCAATCGATCGGCACCTCGGCCACCGTGTAACCGCGCCGTAGCGCGATGAACAACGCCTCGACGTCGAAGCTCATGCCGTCGAAACGTTGCACGGCGAAGATGTCGCGGGCCGCGCGCGCAGTAAAGCACTTGAACCCGCACTGGGTGTCTTCAAATCCCGGCACCGCGAACCACTTCACAAGCGTGCTGAACACCCGCCCCTGAAAATGCCGATAGGCCGGTTCGTTGAACCGCCGCGACCCCGGGGCTTCGCGCGAGCCGATCATCACATCGGCGCCCGGATAATGAGGCGGCAGGAACTTGGGCAACTCGTCGATCGGCATCGACAGATCGGCATCGCAGATGAAACGAAAGTCGCCGAATGCCTCGAGCATGCCGCGTCGTACCGCCAACCCCTTGCCGCGCCCGGTTTCACGCAGGACCCGCACACGCGGATGGTCGGACGCGAAAGCCTCGGCCACGACCGCCGTCAAATCGCGACTGCCATTTTCAACAACAAGGACTTCGCTCTCATAGGGCTGGCGCTTGAGAAACGCTTCGATCGCCTGCAACGTGGGCGGCAGACGGCTCTCTTCATTGTGCGCAGGAATGATGATCGACAGGTACATGCGTCGTCTTCGATTAAGGGCTCAATAGATCCAGCACGGCGGCTTCGCTGATGGTGCGTGTCGCCTGTACAATGCGGCGCTTCGCCAGCATCTTGGGCAGGCCCGCCAGGCCGGCCAGTTGACCCCGCAGCCTGGCCCGGGCCGCCGCGCCACGCCAGGCTTTGAGCGCGTCCCAGGTGATCCGCAACTGGCCGCCCAGGATCCGTCGCGCATGGCGACGCCAGACCACAGCGGGCACGTCTTTGGCGAGCAGATAGATGAAGTTGCGGCCGTCGTGGAAGCTGGCCGTCACCCCTCCGCCGCTGGCCGAAAGGTGATGATACACCACGGCCCGCGGGGCATAAACCGCCCGCCAGCCGGCCAACTGGGCTCGCCAGGCCAGGTCAACGTCTTCACAAGAGAAGAAAAAATCATCGTCCAGCAAGCCGACCTGATCGAGCATCGTCCGTCGATAGGCGGCGCTGCCCCCGTTGGCCGAGAACACATCCCCTTCCGCGAATTGCCCTTCATCCTTCTGCCAGACACCACGGTTTCCCGGCGTGCCGTCGCGTTTGAAGACGTCGCCGGCCGTGTGAAAGGTGTCGCGTCTGTCGAAGAGCAGCATCTTCGACGCGATCATGCCCGCACCCGGATGCCGCTCGAAGGCCGCCACCACCTCGGCGATCCAGCCCGGATCGGCCTCGGTGTCGTTGTTGAGCAGCGACAGGTACTGACCGCCCGCCACGCGCAGACCGGCATTGCAGGCACCCGTAAACCCCAGGTTGTGCGGCAACGCCACGACCCGCACCTCGGGATAGCGCTCGGCCAACAACGCGCGCGATTCGTCAACCGAGGCGTTGTCAACCACGATCACTTCATGATCTTGATCGGTCTGGGCTCGCAGCGCATCCAGACACGGCGCCAGCCAGCGCGCGCCGTTCCAGTTGGGGATGATGATGGAATAACGGGGCATGGGTAAGACGTGAAGGTCAGAGCATTGGGCAGGGAGCGATTCTGGTGCTCCGCGCGGACGCCCACGCTCCTCAAACATCAGGTTGGGGATCCCAGAAAATCCCGCAGCGCTTCCTCCCACGGCCGGAGCGTGATGCCCAGACCCGCCGCCATCAGATTGGCCAACGGCGCGAAAGGTGGCGGGGTTGAGGCGCGCTGGAATTCGGCCAGCGTGATCGGCGTGATCGGCACGTGCGAACGGCCCGAGAGTTCCAGGATGCGACGGGCGTAATCGAAACGCGACACGAAGCCGGAATTGGTCAGGTGATAGATACCGTAGCGGCCGGTGGCGATCAGGCGCGCGATCCCGCCCGCCAGATCATCGACGAAGGTCGGGTTGGCGATCTCGTCGCTGACGACACGCAGGCTGCCGCGCTCGTCAGCCAGTTGCTGGATCCGATGGACGAAGTTGCGCCCCCCCGGGCCGGTCACCCAGGCAGTGCGCACGATGTAGAAGCGCTGTAGCAGGTGCTGGACGAACCACTCGCCGGCCAGTTTGGAGGCGCCATAGGCGTTGATCGGGCGCACGGGATCGAATTCGGTGTATGGGCGCCCGGCGGCTCCGTCGAAGACCTCGTTGCTGCTGACGTACGCGACGGCGGCGCCGTGCCGCGCGGCCGCCAGGGCGACCGCCTGCGTGCCCAGGCCGTTGATCCGAAACGCCAGCTCGGGATCGCGCGCCGCGCCGTCCACGTCGGTCAGCGCGGCCGCGTGGATGATGACATCCGGCCGGTGCGCGGCCACAGCCCGTTCCACGGCCTCGGCATCCGTGATGTCGACTGCGGGTCGAGCGATCCCGATTGCGCCCGGAAGTTGCCGAAGCAGCGCCTGCCCCAATTGGCCGTTGGCGCCTGTGATCATGATCTGCATGGCTGCGATTGTACCGTGAGGCCCCTTCCCGGCTTGCCACCGCCCCTCTATCCCGCCGCCCACTCACCCCGCCAATACCGCGTCACCACCTCCACAGTCGCGGCCATGGCCCTCTCGCGATATCCGGCCAGCCGCTCCGGCGCGCAGTAAGGAAACACCCGGGCCGCCATCTGCTCGGGCGACTCCACCAGGGCCGCGAAGTCCGCAACGGCGACCTTCATCCGCTCCGCAAAAACCTCGGCCGTGCGAACGTGGCTGTGCTGCAGTTGCGGCGCGACGAAATCGCGCCAGTGCGCCAGATGCTCATCCTGCACAAACGGCAGCCATTGGTTTGGGATGGCTCCCGCTACAGTCACGCCGTCCTCCGGCGTCAGGGTGGCAAGGTCCTGAGCATCCCACCAGGCCCGTAAGGCGTTGTGCAGATAGATGCGCTCCGCCGGGGAGGACCAGTGAGCGTGCGGCCCAAAGATCGGGCTGAAAATATCGGAGATCCAGTGCTGATCAAACTCCAGATGGGCCAGATACCCCGCCAGGAAGACGGCCCGGCCCGGCGCCAACCGACGGGGATCCGCCAGCTCGGGATGCGCCGCGAACAACACGCGCATCGCGCGCGGCGCGTCATCCAGCGGGACCGGGAAGAAGTGTGTGGCGTACCGGGTCTGATGCGACACCGTCTGGACGTCGGGTGCGATATTGCCGAACATCCAGGCCGCTGGCTCGGCCAGAAGATCATCAACCAGGGCTCGCGGCAGAACCAGGAGCACATCCCGGGCGATCGCCAGATGGTTAAAGGGGGTCGGCATACCCTCATTTTACCGGGCCGCCCTGGCGATGCGCCGATTCAGCCCCCAGGTCAGGCCACTCGGTGAAATCCCGGTTGCGACCTTTCGGCCGACTCGACGTAGAATCCTTTTAGGTCGTCCGTTTCCGGGAGGCCCCACCATGCATAAGTTGACCCGTATCCTCATCCTGATCGCTTTGGGAAGCGGCCTGTTGGCGGCGCCGGTCGCGCGCGCCCAGGAGGGCGCCCACGCCGTCCTGCTCACGCTTGAAGGGCCGCTCACGGTGCCGATGGCCGATTATCTCGAGCGCGGGCTCGAGGTGGCGGCCACCCGTTCGGCTGTGCTGGTGATCGTGCAGTTGGACACGCCCGGCGGCGAGCTGAGCCTGATGGAACGCATGGTTGGCGCCATCCGCAACAGCCCGGTGCCGGTCGTCGTCTACGTCGGCCCGAACGGCGCGATGGCGGGCAGCGCCGGCACCTTCATCACCCTGGCCGGTCATGCCTCAGGCATGGCGCCCGAGACCCTGATCGGGGCGGCCAGCCCGATCGACGCCTCCGGCGATGATCTCGCCTCCACCGCCGACGCCAAAGCCCGCGAGGCCCTGATGGCCCAGGCCCGGGCCCTGGCCCAGCGTCGCGGCCCCGATGCCGTCGCGCTGGCCGAGTCCACTGTGGACGTCGCGCGGGCGGTCACGGCCAGCGAGGCGCTCTCGGCCGGCCTGGTCGACGTCGTTGCGGCCGATCTGCCCGACCTGCTACGGCAGCTCGACGGCCACATTATCGACCTGAGCGGGCAGCCGCGGATGCTCGCCACCACCGGCCTGATCATCGATCCGGTCGACATGAACCTGCTCGAGCAGGCGTTGACCCTGCTGGTGAACGCATCCGTGCTGTCGATGATGTTCTCGCTGGGCCTGCTGTTGCTCTATCTCGAGGTGCAGACACCCGGCGGTTGGATCTCGGGTGTGATCGGCGCCGGGCTGTTGTTGCTGGCCCTGTACGGCTCCGGCTTCTTGCCCGTGAACTGGTTCGGCGTCATCTTCATCGCAATCGCGTTTGGCCTGTTCATCGCCGAGGCGTATACTCCAGCGACATTCGGCGCGCTGACCCTGGGTGGCGTGGTCTTCTTTGTGGTGGGCGCGCTGGTCTTCTTCAACTCGCCCGGCACGCTGCCTGTCTATCGCGTCAGTGTGCCCTTGATCATTGGCCTGGGCGTCGCCCTGGGGTCGATGTCGCTGCTGTTGGTCTTTGTGGCCCTGCGCACGCTGCCGCGCAAGCCTCTGCTCGGTTCCGACGTCCTGGTCGGCCAGACCGGCCAGATGCGTTCGGTCGGATCGGCTCAGATCGGCAGCGAGCTTTGGACTGTCGAAGCGTTCAACGGGGAGTCGCTCAAGGCCGGAGATCCGATCCAGGTGACTGGCGTGCGCGGATTACGTCTGGTGGTCCGAAAAACGGCGTGAAGCCTGCGTTAAGGCCACAGGAATTCGTCCGTCGCAAAACACATTATGTGGTTAAATCGTGCCATTCGTGCGAAGCCCAGGCTTCGCCGCTGGCCGACCTGCATTGCAAGGAGCAGACAGGATGTCAACTTCATCAGGGCGCTTTCGGTTGGTGGTTCAAAAGGGGCCCAACCCGGGCAAGACCTTCGATCTCACCCAGATCGTGGCGATCATCGGTCGCGACGCGTCGGCCGACATCGCGGTCAGCGACGTCGAGGTCTCGCGGCAACACGCGCGCCTGAGCGCCACGGAGAACGGCTTCACGATCGAGGACCTGGCCAGCACCAACGGCGTCTTTGTCAACGGAACCCGCATCACGGCGCCCACCGACATCAAGAGCGGCGACGTGATCGGCATCGGCCAGACCATCGAGCTTGGCGTCGAGGGCATCCCGGCCGAGGGCGTCGCCACGGTCTTCACGGCCCCGCCGATGGCTCCCCTGCCTTCGTTCGAGGCACCGGCGCCTGAGCCGGTTGCGCCGGTCGTCGGATCCGGTGGCGCCAGCTTCAGCCTGCCTTCCGCAGGCCCCAGCGCCCCTTCGGCCGGTGCCGCACCAACGCCGGTGAGCACCGGTTCCGGCGGCCGACCGTCCTGGCTGCCCTGGGCGATCGGCGGTGGTTGTCTGTTCCTGCTGCTGTGCGTCTGTCTCCCGGGCGCGGCCTGGGCGATCATGAGCAGCGGCATGTTCAACTGAGCCTTTGGATTGGACATAATTAACAAAACACGGCGCCTGGCGCCGTGTTTTGTTTTCTTGCGCGCGGCTTGTTCAGCGAAACGGGTGCCCTATGGGCTACTGACTTCGCTGCGGTTTTGCGTTTAACTCGATGGCACACCCGTGATCCTCTCAAGGTAGGACCGACATGGACAATCCTTTTGCCTGGCTGATGAGCGGCTCGATCGTCTTCTCGATCGTGGTGAGTTGTTGCGCGACCCTCTTGCCGTTGGGGATCATCGGCGGCATCGGCTACTTCATCTATCGGCGCTATCAAATGGGCCAGGCCAAGCGCCAGGAGAGCCAGGCCTGGTTGACGACGACCGGCGTCGTCATGCTCTCACGGGTCGAAGTGCACGGCGGCGGCGACAGCACGCGCACCGTGCCGATGGTGGTGTACCAATACCAGGTGAATGGCCAACCCTTCCAGGGCAATGTCGTCCGGGCCGGCAGCCAGTTCTTCACGGTCCAGGGCAGCCGCGAGCCATACGTGATCGTCGACCGCTACCCGGTCGGGGCTCAGGTGGTGGTCTATTACAACCCGGCCAACCCGGCCGAGTGCGCGCTCGAACGCTGATGAGCCGCCGGCGACCACCCAGCCCCAACAATCGCCGTCTGGTCGCCGAGCGGCCGCTGTGATACGGTCCTGCCATGGCGCCTAGACCTTCCCGATCGCTGGCCGCCGTTGCCGCCCTGGCCCTGGCGGCGCTCGCCTGCCAGACCGTGGTCCCGCTCGACCCACCGACACTCGGCGCGCCCACCCCCGGCGCGGCGACTGAGGCCACGGCAACACCGAGCACCGACCCGACCGAGCCGGCCTCTACGCCGACCGGGTCACGGCCGGACATCACCGGGCGCGACCATGGGGTCGTCCAACCGGCGGCCGGCGCGGGCCAGTATCTTGACCTCTCCGGGCAGGATCGGGTCTACGACACAGTCCATTTCCGGATCCACTACACGCTCACCGGCGAGGACGCCATCCCCGACACCGGCGCCGGACCGTCTGGCGCGCCTGAATTCGTGCTCGAGCTCGGCCAACAGCTGGAGCAGGCCTGGGCCATCGTGATCGACGAATGGGCCTGGGTCGCGCCGCCACCGGATTACGGCTGGGGTGGCAACGACCTCTACGACGTCTACATCGGTCGCGACGAGGACGACGAGCTGGGTTACGTGTGGACCGTCGAGGAGATGCCGGAAGGCGATAACCCGAATTCCCCGGACGTGGTTGAGCGCCATGCGCAGGGTTCGTATATGCACCTGCGCCAGGGTTTTGCGACCGGCGCGGGTTTCGGCAGCCAGCGCGAACGCGATGACTACCTGCACACCACGATCGTGCACGAATTCATCCACTCGGTGCAATACGGCTACGACGGCGGCGAACGACCGGAGTGGATGTGGGAGGCCGTGGCGATGTGGTCCGAGAGCCTGGCCTATCCGGGCGAAAGCGACGACGTCTCCTACGTGATCGACTACGTCACCGGCGCCGGCGATTGCTTGAGCCAGGCCGACCCATACAGTGTCTGGCCGTTCTTCCGCTATCTGACGGATCGGCACGACCGCGATCTGGTGCGCGAGATCTGGGAACAGGCGCGCGACTTCGAAGGCGTCAACGCCGTGCGGGCTGCGCTCCGGGCGCGCGGCCTGACCCTGGCCGAGGAATGGTTGGGGTTCGCGCAGGCAATGCTGCTACGCGACTTCAGCGCGGGCGACGACTTCCACCCGCTCATCCCGGCCGACCGCATCGACGCGCCCGGTTCGGTGCAGCGCGACATCGGCCAGCTTGGGCTCGAGGCCATCGCCGTCGAGGCGGACGGCCCGATCACGATCGCGATCTCGGGCGACGAGCTCGCGGCCCGTGTCATCGGCATCCGCGATGGACAGGCCGGCGCCTTTGATCCGGTCGATGGGGCGGTGGTGGTTGACGCCGCCGCGTTTGACGAGTTGATCGTCCTGGTTACCCACGCCAGCGACGGTTCGTCGAGTAACGCCTGCCAGCACGTCGACTATCGCGTGCGCATCACTCCCGGCGGCGTTCCGGCTCAGCCCGCCGACGTGATCGATGCGCCGAAGTTCACGACCCTGCGGTGATCGGCCGCGCGCCACAGATCCTATTGCGAAGCGCTCACCCCACAGCGTCCGCGTCAGTGTCTGCACCAGCGCGCCCCTCATCGGCCGCGTCAACGCCCACGGCATCGCGTACCTCGTCGTCCGTGTCTGCACCCCGGCACGATTGCGGCCCTCAGCGTCCGTGTCATCCAGAGAGTGGATGGGCGGCGCCCAAACGGCGGGCGAGAAACTGCGGGAGGCCTGTGTTTCGCTGAGACCCGGTGGCGCGCTCGCAAGGGCGGCGCTTGTCGCCGCCCTGTGGGTCGTGGCGAGCGCCGGACAGGCAAGGCCTACTCAGGGCCGGCACTGCATCGACCGCAGAGTCGAGCACGTTT
>JAEURK010000160.1 GCA_016789175.1 Anaerolineales bacterium | reverse complement strand
CGCGCCATCGGCGCCATCGAGTGATTGCGATTGCATCCCCCAGCTCTCGACCTGACGCGACATGATCTTGCGATTAGTGGCGTTGTCATCGACGATCAAGACCCGTCGGCTGGCGAGCGCCGGCTGGGCCGGGTCGATGGTGTTGCCGGTCAGACCCAGGGCCACGTCGACAGCGACCGTGAAGAAGAACGTCGAGCCCTCGCCGGGTTGGCTAGAGACCCACATCCGCCCCCCCATCAGCTCGGCCAACCGCCGGCTGATCGCCAGCCCCAGCCCGGTGCCGCCGAACTTGCGCGTGGTCGACGCATTCACTTGCGAGAAGCTCTTGAAGAGCTTGTCGAGCGCTTCGGGTGGGATTCCGATGCCCGTGTCGCGGACCGCGAACTTGATTTCGTAACGCTCGTCGGTCTTCACGCGCGAGCTGATGCTGACCACAACTTCGCCGGTCGCCGTGAATTTGATGGCGTTGCCCAACAGGTTGACCAGCACCTGACGGACCCGGGTCTCGTCGCCGTGCACCCAGGTCGGCACACTCGGCTCGATGATCAAGCCGAGCTCCAGGCCCTTCGCGGCGGCGGCCGGGGCCACGAGGTCGATGGCCCGTTCGACGCAATCGTGCAGATCGAACGGACGCCGCTCGAGGTCGATTCGATTGGCCTCGATCTTGGAGAAGTCGAGGATATCGTTGATCACGGTCAACAGCGCATCGCCGCTGGACCGAATCGTCTGGACAAAATCGCGCTGCTCCTCGTCGAGCGGCGTGTTGAGCAGCAGCCCGGTCATCCCGATCACGGCGTTCATGGGGGTCCGGATCTCATGGCTCATGTTGGCCAGGAATTCGCTCTTAGCCCGCGAGGCGTCTTCAGCCGCCTCTTTGGCGGCCATCAACTGAGCCTCCTGTTGCTTGCGCAGCGTGATGTCGCGCAACAGGCCGACCCACATCGTCTGACCTTCGATCATGACCGAGCTGAAGACGGCCTCGACCGGCACAGGCCCGTTGGGCGCCGTGACCTGCAGGTCGATGGTGTGCTCGGTCGGACCGGCCACGGCCTCCAGACACGGCTTGTCGCGGCCGCAGATCAACAAATTCGGTAACGGCACACCGATGAGCTCGGCACTGCCTTTGCCAAAAAGCCGCGCCGCGGCCGGATTGGCCGATGCGATCACACCGTGCGTATCGAGTGTGATGATGGCGTCCGCCGCGTTATCGACCACGGCTTTGCGCTGATTGTTGGAGGCCAACAGCGCTCCCGCGATCCGACTGAAGGCTGTGGCGACTTCGGCCATTTCGTCGCGCGCGGTCAGCTTCGGCAGGCGCGCCTCGCCGGCCACCAACGCCTCAGCGGTCGCGCGCAGGGCCGCGACCGAGTCACGCACGGAGAAGTAAAAGCCGGCCCAGGCGTAGGCCACGATCAGCAGGCTCAGGAAGGTCACCGCCAGGGTCGCACCCTGGCGTTCCTGCATGGCCGCGATGCGTGTCGAAAGCAACCCTTCCAATCGGGTCAGGACCGCCTCGACCAATACGTTTTCGGAGGTTAACCAGGCCTGGGATGTCGTCAGCAGCGAATCGCCGCCCATCAACAACAGCGCCTCGTCTCGGGCCAGTTCGGCCAGATTGGCGCGTTTGCCTTGGACGTCTTGCGCGGCCTCCACAACCCGGTCCAGCCCGAGCGTATTGCCCGAATTGGCGCTGCTGACCTCGAGGCTGCGTTCGACGCCCGCCCAGGTCTCAACCAGTTCGGCGCTCAGGACCAGCGCGCGCTCATAAGCGGCAGCGCCATCCGTCGAATCGCGGGTCGAATCGACGCTCGCGCTGATCTGTTGTGCCGTGATGGCGCGCAGGCTCGGGATTCGCAACAACGCGACGTCCATCAAATAGTACGTGTCGAGATCGGGATCGAGGATCAAATTCGAGGTGTTGCCGATCTGTTCGATCAGAACCCGCACTGCCCTGTCGAGCACTGCCCAGCGGGCCGGCTCTTCCGGAGCGGTCAAGACCTCGTCAAACGCCACCTGCACGCCGCCGATTTCGGTCTGCGTGTTGAGGCTGGCGCCAAGCTGGCCGTCCAGGGTCATCAGGGCGTCCAGCTCAACCCGGAGCCGCACCAGGTTTTGCTGCAACTGCATGGAGGTCGAGGCGTTACTGATCTGGCTCAGGTCAGCCACCAGCCAGCCGCGGATGGTTGCATCCTGCACCTGGTGTAGCTGGCGCAGGTAGTTGACCCCGCGAATCTCGTTGCGCGAGAAGTCAACCTGGCGTTGCGTTTCAGCCAGGAATTGCAAAAGCATCAAGGCCAGGGGGAACGCAAACAACAGCGATATCAGCAGGAACTTCCGCGAATAGCGGAGCAGATCCAGCAGACGGGCAACCGGGGCAAAGAATCGACGGATCATCTCCGGCCGCGAGCGTAGCACAGCGCGCTGGAGCCGGGCACTATCGCGCCCGTTAAATTCGGATCGCCCTGGGAAACTTCACGGCCAGTTTATTATGGACGTCGCCGCCGAGCCATTCATCCGGCGGCCAGGGTCATGGCCAGCCGCCGTGAGGCCCAGATCGCTGCGGCGTAACTCACAGCGGTAACGGCCAGGAGAACCGGAAAACCGAAGATCTCGACCACTACACCGCCCAGGCCGGTGGCCAGCAGCCCGACCCCCTGAATACTGTTCGTGAAGCCGAGATAGAGCGTCTGATCCTTGTCGCGCGCCACATCGAAGAGCAAAGGCGTTCCGGCCACGCCCATACACGCGTCACGAACGGCGTTCAACACGAACACCGGCACCAGCCAGAGATCCGCCACATTGGCCCCGACGCCGCCCGAAGCCGCGTCGAAGATCAACAACGCGGCCACCAGCAGGGCCATCCCCAGGCCGCTGATCCCGGCCAGCTCCATAATGCGCTGGTTGCCGATCCGCGGCGCGAGGCGGCCGAGGGTGGCATTGGCCGTGAGGCCGACCAGCGTGGCGACGCCCAGATACAGGCCGACCATCCCCGGTGTGCCCGAAAGCGTGCGCTGCGCGTGAACGGCGAAGAACGGCACAGCCGCGCCGGCCAGGGTCAGGCTGAGCCGCATCGTCAGGAAATGCCGATAGCCGCGGTCCTCCCGCACCACCAACCAGGCCCGCTGGAGTTGCTCGCGCGTGCGAACCCGCGGCCGAACATCCGGATCGGGCGGCTCTTGTATGCCGATGAACATCAGCCAGCCAAACGTGTAAAACACCAGCGCGGCGCCGAACAACAGCGCAAATTGCTGGGGGAAGACCAGGGTCTCTTGAGACAACAGCCACCGCACCCCAGCGGCCGCGCCGAGGCTGAAGATCCCGCCCGTGAACAAACGCAGGGCAAAGAACGTGGCCCGCCGATTCGGGGGCACGGTTTTCCCGACGACCTCCAAGAACGGAAGGCCGCTCACGCCACTGATGATCGCGTAGATCGTGAACAGCGAGAAAAAGGCGAACAGCAACCATCCCGGATCGCGCACTACGGCGACCGCGGTCACCAACGCGCCGAGCGTGATCACGCGTCCCCACACCGTCCAGCGATAGACGTCCAGACGGTGGGGCCGGCTCTGCAGCCAACCGGTCATGCTGATCTGAGGCAGAAACCAGGCCGCATCCCGCAACGGCGCCACTAACCCGATCAACACCGAGTTGGCCGTCAATTGATTGACGAAGGTCACCAGCACCAGGGTCGGGTCGATGAACGTGTCGGCGATGAGCACGAACAAGCCGTTGAGCACGCCCAATCGGAAGTTATGGCGCTCCACGGCGCGCCCAAGGGGTTGATACACGGAAGAGGGCCAACCTTCGCCATCCGGGGCACACCCCAGAGGGTTGTTATGTAGCAGTATAACAGAGCCACCTGCAGAGCGATCGACCGTAGGCCCAGGGCCAACGCACCCGATGGGGCCCGCAGTGTGTTGCCGCGGATTGTGCTGATGAGACGAGGTGTGGACACACCCGAGCCAAAAGCGAAACCCGCGCAATCCACGGCTAGCAGTGCGCGCTGGCACGCAACGAAAAACCGATCGCGACCGGGGGCGGCGTTCTGCCGGCGCGAATCGGGTACGGTTTTTGCAATTTTACGGAGAATTCGGCGCCCTACGCGTTGCGCGGGACGTTGTGTTGACTATAATCTAGGCACGACCGGGCCGAAATCGGGAGCGCACCATCGTGCATGAGACCAACAAAATGACCCGATCCATCACCGAACGGTTGCCTGGCGGGATCCCGGGTGGGACCACCAGCCTGCAGCCCGGCGCTTTGCTTCAGGATCGCTATTCGATCTTGAAGATCTTGGGCGTCGGCGGCATGGGCTCGGTGTACCAGGCCCGCGATATGCGCTTCCCAAACACGGCCAAGTACGTGGCCGTCAAGGAGATCGTCAACATCGCCGACCCCGGCATGCGCGACATGGTCACCAAGATCTTCGAGCGCGAGGCCAATACCCTCGCCTCGTTGGATCACCCTGCGATCCCCAAGATCTTCGACTTTTTCACGCATCGCGACCGCTCCTTCCTGGTGATGGAGTTCATTGACGGCCGCGACCTGGAGGCCCACCTCAATGATCTGGCCGGCATGCTGCCCGAGGCCTCGGTCATCGAGTGGGCGATCCAGCTGTGCGACGTGCTTTCGTATCTGCACAACCACAAGGATCCGGAAAACAAGGTCGAGCCGATCGTCTTCCGCGACCTGAAGCCGTCGAACATCATGCTCGACTCGCAAAGCCGGGTCCGGCTGATCGACTTCGGGATCGCGCGCGGTTATTCGGCCGGCCAGCGCGGCACGATGATCGGCACCGAGGGCTACTCGCCGCCCGAGCAATATCGCGGCGAGGCCAGCCCGGCCGGCGACATCTACGCCCTGGGCGCCACCCTGCATCATCTACTCACCAAACAGGACCCGCGACTCGAGCCGCCGTTCTCGTTCGCCGAACGGCCGATCCGCAAGGCTAATCCGGCCGCCACGCTCGAGCTGCAGGTGATCGTCGAGACCTCGCTTAATTACAACCCGGGCGATCGCTTCCAATCGGCTCAGGCCATGAAGGATGCGCTTATCGGTTTGCGCCGCCGCCAATCCGGTCAGCTCGCAAAGGGCTCGACCGGCACTCTGGCGACGGTGCAGGTGCCGGTCTCCGGCGGCGCCAAGCCCGCGGCCCGCGGCGAAGTCCAGCCGATCTGGTCGTTCAAGTGCGAGGACGAAGTCCGCGGCACGCCCCTGATCCACAACAACGCGGCCTTCGTCGGCGCCTACGACAACAACCTGTATGCGATCAGCCTGAGCGAGGGCAAGCTGCTGTGGAAGTACGCCACCGATGGCGGCCTGCCCGGCTCGCCCGCGGCCCATCAGGATCTGGTGGTGATCGGGTCCGAGGATCGCCGCCTGCACGTCGTCTCCGCCCGCACCGGTCGGATCCAGTGGTCGTATTACGCCGAGGGCCCGATCCGCTCCACGGCCCGCATCGCCGACGGCCATGTCTTCTTCGGCGCCGACGACAACGCCCTGCATGCCGTCAACCTGACCAACGGCCGCAAGGCCTGGCGCTTCCAGGCGGCCGGGCCGATTCGCTCGCGGCCGTGCCTGGGCAACGACCGGGTGTATTTCGGCTGCGAGACCGGCGACATGTACGGCGTCGATATGCGCGGCGAGCAGCGCTGGCGCTTCAAGGCCAAGCGCGGGCTGACCTCGTCGCCGATCTGGCACAACAACGTGATCTACGTCGGCTGCCAGGACGGCATGGTCTATGCGCTCGACGCGTCCTCGGCCTATCCGATCTGGCGCTTCCGGACGCAGAAACCCGTGATATCCTCGCCCGTGCTCGACGGCAACCTGCTGTTCATCGGCTCCTCCGACAACAGCCTGTACGCCGTCGACCTGCGCAACGGGCGCGAGGCCTGGCATTTCGAGACCGAGGGCCAGGTCAATTCGTCGCCGGCACTCTCGGGCGACGCGGTCTATGTCGGGTCCACGGACGGCGCCGTATATGCGCTAGAATCCAGCACGGGTCGCGTGCGCTGGAAGTTTCAATCCGGCGCCCCGATAACGTCTTCGCCCGTGGTGGTCAACGACGTCGTGTACGTCGGCTCGTTCGATCACCATCTCTATGCATTGCCGGCCTGACGGGAGATCCTAGTGGCAAACAGCCTGACCCGATGGGTGCGTGATTTGTTCGGCGGCAAGGACTCGTCCGCCGAAGCCGATGCGGGTGCCACGCGCCCCGCTCCGGCTGTCCGGATGGCGCCCGACAGCGATTCCACCCAACCCCTGCCCGAGCTGAACGACGGCCCGGCGCCCGACACCCAGCCGCGTCCGATCTGGCCGCCGTCCAACCGCCGCATGTTGGGCGTCGCCCAGGACGTCGGGCGGGTCCGCAACCACAATGAAGACACCTTGATGGTGTTCTCCGGCGAGCTCGGCGGTCTGGAGCCGATGCCGCAGTTCGGCCTGTATGTCATTGCCGACGGGATGGGCGGGCACTCGCTCGGTGAGCGCGCCTCAGGCGTCGCCGCCCGCACGATCACGCGCGAGGTGCTGGCCGTCTTAAGCCCGTCGTTGTTGGCCCGACCCGATCAGGACGACATCGAACGACCGCTCTTGACCGATGTCATGGAAAACGCCCTGCTCCGCTCCAACCAGGCCGTGCATCAACACGTCCCGGATGGCGGCACGACGCTGACCGCGGCGCTCGTCATCGGCGAGTCGATCGTGATCGGGCACGTCGGCGACAGCCGGGCCTATTTCATCCACGCCGGCGGCTGCGAGCAACTCACCCGCGATCACTCGCTGGTGCAGCGCCTCAAGGAGCTCGGCCAGATCACCGATGAAGAGGCAGCGGTCCATCCACAGCGCAGCGTGCTCTACCGCGCCGTCGGTCAGGGCGACGGCCTCGAGGTCGATATCATCTCGCGGCGGATCGAGCCCGGCGCGCGCCTGTTGCTATGCTCCGATGGGATGTGGGGCCTGGTGCCCGACCACGCCATCCTGCAGATCGCGCGCAACGCCGCGGGGCCGCAAGAAGCCGCCACCGCGATGGTCGAGGCGGCCAATCAGGCCGGGGGACCCGACAACATCAGCGTGGTGATCGTCCAGTTCCCGGGCTGATCACAGCCATCACCATGCCTACCGGCGACCTGTTTCAGCTGCTGAACCTGGCGCCCGACGCTGAGGCCCCGGCGATCGAGTCGGCTTTTCGCCGGCTGACCCGGCGCTTCAGCCGCTCGGCGGTGCCTGAGGCCGGCATTGAAGCCCGCCGGATCCAGGCCGCCTACGACGTCCTGAGCGACCCGACCCAACGCAGCGCCTATCGCAACGCCCCGCCACCCCCGACGCCGCCCTTCAAGGCCGGGCTGCATGTCAGCCGCGCCCAGGTCACGCCGCAATCCGAACCTCAGATCGTCTATGCCCTGGTCGAGATCGCCGCGATCGGGGCCTCAGCCGAGGCACCGGCGCCGGCGGCCAACCTGTGCCTGGTTATCGATCGCTCGACGTCGATGAACGGCGCCCGGCTCGATCAGGCCAAGGCCGGTGTGAACGCCATCCTCGACGGGCTGCGCCCGCAGGATACCTGCAGCGTCATCGTGTTCAGCGATCGCGCCGAAGCCGTGGTTACCGCCCACAAGATGTCCGACGAGCAACGTCGTCTGGCGCGCTCTAAGGTCAGCACGATCCGCGCCGGCGGCGGCACCGAGATCATGCGCGGTCTGTTGCGCGGCCTGGTCGAGCTGCACGGCCAACTCAATACCAAAGCCATCAGTCAGCTGGTGTTGCTGACCGATGGCCAGACGTACGGAGACGAAGCCGAGTGCCAGCTCCTGGCCGCCCTCGCGCGGGCCGACGGCATCACCGTGCACGGGCTCGGGATCGGCGATGAGTGGAACGATCGTTTCCTCGACCAACTGGCGGCCGCGACCGGCGGCGCCGTCGATCTGGCGCTCACACCCGAACAGGTCGCCGACTTCCTGCGGAAACGCCTGCACATTCTCTCGGATCTGGCGGCCGAGCGGGTCCACCTGGACGTCATCCCGGATGCCGGGGCCGAACTGATCGAGGCCTTCCGCTTCACACCCGAGCCCAGCCCCCTGGCCTTCCCGCCCCACGAACTCGCGCTCGGCCAACTGCCGCGCAGCGAACGCCTGTCGGTGTTGCTGAAGTTCCGGGTGCGAATTGAGGCCGACGGTCCTTGCCCGATCGCGCGTCTGGTCGTGGTCGGCGATGCCGCCGGGCCCGGCGCCCGCCGGGCACGGATCACGCTCGAGGTCGAGGCGACAGCCGGCCCCGGGCGCGTCACGGCCGAGCCGCCCGCGCCGATCGTGGCCGCGCTTCGGCGCCTGTCTCAGATCCGTCTCCAAGAACGCGCCTTCACCGAGCTGCAGTCCGGCGACGTCGACGAGGCCACCCGGGCCCTGACGGTGCTGGGCACCCGGCTCCTGGCGGCCGGACAGAGCGATCTGGCCAAGATGGCGATCGCCGAGGCGCGGCGCCTCGAGAAGAACTCCTCGCTATCCGAGGAAGCGCGCAAGCGCATCAAGTACGGCACGCGCGCGCTCGCCGGGCTGGAGGGCTGAGGCCATGATCACTTGCCCAAGCTGCCGGCATACCGAACTCGATGGCGAGTTGTATTGCACAACCTGCGGCGCACAGCTGTGGGGGCTGGCTGCCGATGCCACAGTGACCATCGCGCCCGCGCGCAAGTTCGCGACCGAGCCCAAGCCGAACACCTCGGCGCGCACAGCGCCGACGCCGCCGCCGCTCGAAGCCCTGATCGGCGATGCCGACCGGTCGCTTCCAGTTCCGCCTGGGGCGATCGGCCTGCGTCTGATTGACGCCGACACGCTCCTCACCCTGCAAGGCAAAGACGCCTACATCATCGGACGCGAAGCCGGGGCCGAGTCGCAGCCCGACGCCGAGCTCGGCGCGCACGGTGGCCGCGACCTAGGCGTTTCGCGCCAACACGCCCGCCTGTCACGCCTCAAGGGCCAGGTGCTGCTCGAAGACCTCGGCAGCGCCAACGGCACCTGGCTGAACGGCGAGCCTGTCAACGCCGGCACGCCCATGCGGCTCGAGAACGGCGACCTGGTCAAGTTCGCACGTTTATTGGTCCGCATCGAATTTGGTTCCTAATCCGCTCCCGGAGTAAGTCATGCCCGTCCACGTTATCCTGCACATCGCCAACGAGGATCCGATCCTGGCCGAGATGGAGAAGCTCCCGGCCAGCAACGACACCTGTGTGTTGGCCACCAACCCGCGCACCCGCGACAACAAGGACCTGCGCTACCTGGCCGCCGGCGTCAACCAGGTCATCTGGCCGATGACGCGCGTCACCTTC
This sequence comes from Anaerolineales bacterium, assembly GCA_016789175.1. Lineage (GTDB taxonomy): Bacteria > Chloroflexota > Anaerolineae > Anaerolineales > UBA6663 > UBA6663. The sequence continues at coordinate 571 of JAEURK010000160.1, read as the reverse complement.
ATCGAGGTCCTGCCCGGCGCGGACGACGAGCAGATCATCGGGTTCGTGCGAGAGTGACACGTCGGAGGAGGGAGGAGAGATCTCGTCTCCCTCCCCCCTCTTCCTCCTCGAAGCAAAATGCCTAACGACAAAGAACGCTACCGCATCCTCGTCGTTGACGACGAGCCGCGCATGATCCGGTTCATCCGCATGAACCTGGAGCATGACGGGTTCGACGTGGTCGAGGCCGCCGACGGCGTCCAGGCGCTCAGCCAGGCGCGTGACACGCTGCCCGATCTGATTCTGTTGGACGTGGCGATGCCCGAGCTGGACGGCTTCGAGACGCTCCGGCTGCTGCGCGAGATCTCGAGCACGCCCGTCATCATGCTCACCGCTCGCAGCGAGGAAGACGATCGCGTGCGTGGCCTCGAGTTGGGCGCCGACGACTACGTCACAAAGCCTTTCAGCCCGCGCGAGCTTGTCAGCCGAGTACGGGCCGTGTTGCGCCGCACCGAACAGCCCGCCCCGGTCGAGAAGAGCACGGTTCGGGTCGACGACCGCTTGAGCATCAACCTCGACCGGCGCGAAGTAC
>JAEURK010000151.1 GCA_016789175.1 Anaerolineales bacterium | reverse complement strand
AACCCCAGGAGATACGTGATCTGCTCGACCGTGTATTGATCGCACAGATACTGGCGCGCGAGGCGGTGACGGATCTCGCGGTGGAGGTCGCTGAAGACGACGCCCTCATCAGCCAGTCGGTTCTGCAACGTGCGGACGCTGACGGCCATCGCCCTGGCCACCTTGTCGATAGACAGCCCATCGTCATCCAGCCGGGAGAGGATGATTCGCGTCACCGCGCGCGTATGCTCATTCTGCCGATCGATATCGGCCATCGCGTCCTGGGCGAACTGCTCGAAGCGGGCCAGCAAAGCGGGGTTGGCCAACGGAATCGGGATACTGCCCAGATCCCAGGCCAGCGACATCGTATTGTCCTTGCACCCAAAGCGAACCGGGCAGCGAAAGACCCGGGCGTACTCGCCGCGCGATTCGGGCTCGGGATAGATGAACGTCACCTCGAGCGGGTTGAGGTCACGGCCGGTCAGGATGCGCATCATGCGGACGCTGCTGGAGAACGTCGACTCGAAGCAGTGTCGTGACATGACGGGCACCGTCGGGGGCGTGAAGTAGACCAGCCTGACGTTTCCGAGTCCTAACTCGGCCCGGGCATCGATCATGTTCCCGATGATCCGCGAATAACGGCCGGCCTTCTCGAAGGCCTCGCCCAGCGTCTTGCAGTTCATCATGACGTAGCCCAGGATCGACCAGCTACCCGCCTCCGCATACTCGCCCATATGCAGACCGAAGCAGGGGTCAGCCGTGTAGACCGCGGCCTCGTCCTGGATGCGGAGATAGGTCTCGACCGGGATACGTGCATCAGGCGAGCGAAACAGCGCCGGATCGAGGCCAAGCGAACGCACAAAGGCGTCACTATCGACCTTCAGCGCCTCCAGATAGCGAAACAGCTGCGACAGGAGCGTGACCGAGATCGTGACAGGCTCAGTAGACACGGACATGTCGCCATGATACGGCACGGCCTCTACAATCAAAAGGGCAATACGTCAGCGATCGCGCCGATCTGGATGACTTCGATCGGCTTTATGGGGTAACGCTGGAACCATCGCCAGGCCACCGTATCTTGCATCCAGCGTCCAGTGCTTTGCGTAGAAGGTCATTGAGAATATCGCCACGGCCCGTAGCATAGGGATGCTGCCGGGCAGTCGCCTCTGGTCGGCAGGCAAGGAGCACAGGACACGATGAGCAAAGCAACGCGAGCGGTCGCGACCTGGTTTGGCGTGCTGACCGGTCTGGCGGGCCTGGAGCACGGGGTCTCCGAGGCCCTGCGAGGCGACACAGCCCCGGAAGGTCTGGTCTTTCCCTCGATGGGGCCGCCGTGCGACCCGGCCCGGGCCTGGCATGTCTGCGAACCCGCGATGTCGGTCGTGCCGAGCTTCCTGATCTCGGGCCTCCTGACGATTGTGTTGAGTGCCCTGATCCTCGTTTGGTCAATGACCCGGATGAAGCTCCGCCGGGGAGGCCTCGGGCTCGGGATCCTGTCGATCAGCCTTCTGCTGGTGGGCGGCGGCTTCTTCCCGCCATTGATCGGGCTCGTCGGCGGTTTGGCGGGCAGCCAGGCTGAACGGTCGGCAGGAGGGCGCCAACCCGCGCGCTTCTGGACCTTGACTGCCGGCATGTGGCCATGGCCGCTGGTGGCCTTCGTGGCCTGGACCCTCGGGCAATTCGTGGTCGGGTATCTGTTCAACGATGGCTTGAAGAGCTTGATGGGGTACGGCGTGTTGCTGATCCTGATGCTGATGCTGCTCTCTCTCGTCGCCGCTCTCGCCGCCGACGCCCGCACCGTGGACGACGACCAACAGAACCACCGGGAGGCCCTGACATGAAACTGCCCACGCTTCCGCCGAGGGCAGGCGCTCGTCGCGTTGCCGGCGTATCGGCGATCTTCACGGCATCGATAACGATCGTCACGTTTTCGCTGGCGCTCTTCGCCGTGCCGGTCTCGGGCGCAAACTGCCCGTCAGACTGCGTCGCTTATCCCTATCTCGACACCCTGCGCCAATTCCCCAGGGATTTTCTCTGGATGGGGCCCGCGATGCTGCTGATCGTGGGCTACACGGTGTTGATCACGGCGCTGCATGCCGCAGCCTTGGGGACCGAGCGCATATACAGCCAGATTGCGTTGTCATTCGCGCTGATCAGCGCCACGGTCCTCCTGGCCGACTACTTCATCCAGCTCTCGGTGGTGCCCGTCAGCCTCAGCAACGACGAGATGCTGGGCCTTCCACTGTTGATCCAGTACAACCCGCACGGCGTGTTCCTCGTCCTGGAAGAGTTGGGGTACCTGGTGATGAGCCTGTCGTTTCTTTTCATAGGGCTCGCTATCCCGGCTCAATCGCGTCTGGCCCGGGCCGTGAGGTGGATCTTCATCATCGCATTCGGGTTGGTGCTGGTCTCATTCGTGGGTGTTTCCATGCTGCACGGTCTGGAGCGGCTCGACCGGTTTGAGGTGCTGGCGATTTCGATCGATTGGCTGACCTTGATCGTCAATGGCACCATGCTCGGCCTGCTGTATGGGCGCCCGGTGGAACCGAAGCCGCGATTGGCTTCGGCCTGATGTCGCCGTATCAAAGCAAGCGTTCCTTCGAGGTTACATCAATATGGGGACCTACTCGACCTATCTGCTCCCGGGCATCGCCTTCGTCCTGACGGTGGGCACCGGGATCTGGCTCAGCCGGCTGGGCAAACCCCTGAACGGCGTGCTCTTCACCATCCACAAACTGATCGCCCTCGGCGCCGTGATCGCTGCCGCGATCCCCCTGGCCTATGCGCTACGCAGCGCGCCGGCCCCAGCCCTCGCGTTCGTGCTCCTCGGCATCGGCGGGCTCGGCAGCGTGGCGCTGTTCGCGACGGGCGCGCTGCTCAGCCTCAACCCGTCTTCGGCGGTGGGGTCGTTGCACTGGGTGCATCGGATCGCGCCGCTGGTCGTAGTCGTGACGGTCGGCTGGGCACTGGTGCTCCTCGTGGGAGCCCGGGGGTAACGCGCGGGCGTGCGGCACTCACAAGGAACAACATGGACACCGAACGGATCCTGGTCACCTACGCCACCCGCACCGGCTCGACGCGCGGGGTCGCCGAGGCTATCGGCGCCGCCCTGGCGGAGGACGGCATGGTCGTCGACGCCATGCCGATGCAAGACGTCGACGACCTCACGCCGTACACCGCCATCGTCGCCGGCAGCGCCATCCAGAGCAAGCGCTGGCTGCCCGAGGCATTGGCGTTTGTGCGCACGCATCAAGGCGCTTTGTCGCAGCGCCCATTCGCCGCCTTTCTGGTCTGTATGACGCTGGCAATGCGCGGCAGTGAGGCCTACCGAGATGCTGTGTCGGGCTTTCTATCACCGGTGCACGCGCTGGTGCGGCCGGTGAGCGAAGGCCTGTTCACCGGAGCGCTCGACATCGCCCGCATCCCGTCCTGGACCGAACGCCTGATGTTCCAGATCAGCGTGTGGTCCGGGGTCTGGTCGGAGGGCGATCATCGCGACTGGGACGCGATCCGGGCCTGGGCCCGTGACCTTCGCCCCCGCCTGACACGCGCAACGCAGGCTCGAGCGAACACGCCATGACCCGATCCACCACCCTCGCGCTCGGGACGGCGACGGCGATGGCGTTGGCGGCTGCCTCAGGGCTTGTGTTCTCGTCCTGGCGCTTCCCGACTGATGCGTTGCGATCGGCGTTCATGCCCAACGACGCGGTCACGTTGATCGTCGGCCTGCCGGCCGTGCTCGGGGGCCTCTGGTCGGCCCGGCGCGGCCATTGGTTCGGCCGCTGGCTGCTCGCAGGCGCGTTGCTGTACGGGATCTACAACGCCATCGCCGTTGTGGTCGGCCTGGCGCTGGGAGTGTGGTCCTGGCCCGATCTGATTGTCGTGATCCTGGGCGGCCTGACGTTGGTCAGGTCCTTTGGCCGGGTCGACGTGCCACCGAGCGCGCCGGGCGCCCTGAGGCGCGTGATCGCCGCGATCCTGATCGGGCTGGGCGGTCTGTTCCTGACCCGGGCGGTTGGGCTACTGCTCGGCGCGCTCTCAGGTGCAGCGCCGCTGAACGCGCCGGAACTAGGGGTGGCGGTCGCCGACCTCGTCAGCACGCCTTTGTGGCTGATCGCCGGCGTGGCGCTCTGGCGCGGGCGCGCGCTCGGCCAGACGCTCGGACTGGCGGTGTTCGTTCAGGCGAACCTGCTCTTCGTCGGGCTCCTGGCCGTCCTGATCATCCAGCCGGTCTTCACGGGCGAGCCTTTTGGCGTTGCGGACTTCGTCGTGATCCTGGCGATGGGCTGCGTGTGCTTCATTCCGTTCGGGATGCTGGTGCGGAAGGCAGCCGGGACCGGGGCTTGAGCGGCAACATCCGGCCATTCCCGGTATCATCGCGGGATGCGGATCACGATCATCGCTTACGGCACGCGCGGGGATGTGCAACCCGCGATCGCGCTGGGCCAGGCCCTGCAGGCCCGCGACCATCGGGTGCGCGTGCTGGCCGGCGCGTCCTTCCACGACTGGATCCGGGCACACGGCCTCGAGCCAGGCAAGACCGAGGTCGACATCCAGAAGATCATGGAGAGCGCGGGCGGGGTCGCCTGGGTCGAGGAGGGCCACAACCCGCTTCGCCAGGTCCAGTTGATGAAGCGGCTGCTCGATCAATCGGGCTGGCCGCAGGCCTGGGATGCGTGGCAGGCCGCGCAGGACGCCGACCTGCTGATCAGCGGCTTCACGTCCGACGTCTACGCCACCGCCATCGCCGAGAAGCTCGGCATCCCGCACGCGCGGATGTTGCTTCAGCCCACCTTCACCACGCGTGACGGCCGCGCCTTGCTCAGCGCGCCATGGCCGGACCGGCGCAGCATCGTCAACCAATGGTTCGCCCAGGCCATCATGGAGCCCTTCCCCTGGCGGCTGTTGGGCGAGATCACCACCCGTCTGCGACGCGAACTCGGGCTCGCGCCACAATCGGCCGGCGATAACGCCGCAATGCGCCGCGCGCTGCCCACCCTGCTCGCCTACAGCCCAGCCGTCGTGCCCCACCCCGACGATTGGCCGGCCAACGCACACACGACGGGCTACTGGTTCCTGAACGAGGACGACGACTGGCAACCGCCCGAAGCGCTGCAACGCTTCCTCGACGCCGGACCCCCGCCGCTCTACGTCGGCTTCGGCAGCATGACGGGGCGCGACCCCGAACGCCTGACACGCCTGATCCACGACGCCGTCGTGGCAAGCGGCGAGCGCGCGCTGGTCGCGGCCGGTTGGTCGGGCCTCGGCGCCGGCCTTCTGGCGGATGGGATCCTGCCGATCGGGTCGACGTCGCATCCCTGGCTGTTCGCACGTGTGGCGGGCGTCGTCCACCATGGCGGCGCCGGCACCACGGCGGCCGGTCTGCGCGCCGGCAAGCCCACCTTGATCGTCCCGCACTTCGCCGACCAACCCTTCTGGGGTCAGCGCGTCCACGCGCTCGGCGTCGGACCGCGCCCGATCCCGCGCCAACACCTGACTGCAGCCAGGCTGGCCGTCGGCCTGCGTGAACTGCGCACGCCGGCGTTTCGTGAGCGGGCGGCCGCGCTCGGCGCCCGGATCCGTGTTGAGGATGGTCTGAGCCATGCGGTGACCGTGATCGAAGGGCTTGACCCGACGCGGACGAACCGCACCTGACTCAGATCACCATGTGTCGGATCCCGTGAGGCCGGTTCATCCCGTCAACGCGGCAGGTCTGGAAGACGGTTGAGTTCCGCGAACTCGGCAGCGACGGCATCGTTGAAGAACGTGAGGCGGGCCAAGTTATCGCCCCGCGCCGGGTGATACGTGAGCCCGGCAACGTGATCGCTGTCTTCGAACATCTGGGCCGTGAGGGGCGGCGCGTTCCACAGCGCCCGGCCGAACACGAGGAGCAGGGCCACCCGCGCGATCAGCTCGAACACGAACGCGCCGAGGATGCCGGCGATCAAGCCCGCTGCGGCGCCGATGATCAGCGAATTGGCGTTGTTGGGCTGGCCGATCTCGTCGAGCCCGAGCCAGCTGGCGCCGAAGGCGGCGACCACGAAGGCCGCCCCGCCCACCAGCACGAAGCCGGCCCCGAACGGCAGTAACCCGGCCAGGAAGATGACCTGCGTGGCGCGCGCGCAACGCGCACAGTGCGGCACCTGCATCACCGGCGCCTCTCCGCCAGTTTGCGGCGTAGGTCCGACGATCAGGCGCGAATGCGTCTCGGCCGGTCGGCCGCAAGACACGCAGCGATCCGGAAACCGAAGCTCAGCAACTGTCGACACATTCACACGCCGCGTCATCGTGCCTCCTGGTTCGCTCTGTTGCCGACAACAACCCCGTCAGGCTTAACGCGCATCGACCCGGATCTCGGGCCGCACACGATTCCATGGCCCGGTGCTGCCTGCTCAGGCCGACCCGTAGGTCGTGTGCAACTCATCCGGGCCATCGGCGGCGTGCGCCAGCCCGAGAGCCGTTGCCCGCGCATAGAAGGTCTGCGCCTCCGTCATCTCTCCGAGCGCTTCATGCGCGCGACCGAGGTTGACGTAGAGCGACGGCAACCAGGTCGCGACCGACTCCGGCGCGGCCGCCTCCGCCTCGTTGAGCGCGATCCTGTGCCAGCGCAGCCGATCGGTCGGGTCAGGCAGGTAGCGGGCGATGAAGTGCGCCGAGGCGCACCGATCCAGGGCATCAGCGGCGACGACCCAGGCCCGACGGGCATAGTCGAGGGCGGCGGCCAGATCGCCCGCGTATTCGGCGCGCGTGCAACGGGCACACAGATCGAGCGACGTGGTTGGGTTTGGCTGGTCGATCACACGTCACCCGAGCCGCCGGCGGCGAAGAAGCCGCTGCGGTCGGCGCGATACGCCAGATCGATCGTCTGGCCGGGCTCGAAATTCGACGCGAGGTAGTGCAGCGATTGCGCGCGGTCGTCACCGCCGGCCTCGGTGTCGAGCAGGTTCGCGCAATAAACGGCGATGTCGACGATGATCCGTTCATAGCGGTAGTACGCCAGCGCGACGGCATCGACCTGCGTGTCACCGTACCCGGCGTAGAACAGCGCCTCTTCCTCGGCCGGCGCACGCCACCCGCCAAACAAACCGCCGCCGATGAACATCAGGTCGCGCTCCTTGGGCGCCAGGATCGGATCATCCCAGTCGACGACATGGAGCACGCCCTCCGCATCCAGCAATACGTTCCCGGCATGGATATCGGAATGGCAGAGCACAGCCTCGCGGGGCTGCTCCTGAAGCGTCGCTGCCAGGCGCCCGGCCCGATCGACAAGGTCCAGGATCACGTCGCGCTGCCCGCGCAGCAGGGCCGCGGCCTGAACCGCGACACGCTCGGCCCAGGTCTCGTGTTCGACGCGGCCGAGGAAAGCGCGGGCCCTGTCGCGCCAGAGCGGGGCATAGGTCTCGCGCCGGATGCGCGCGGCGAGGTCGGGTGGCGGCGTCAGTGTGTGGAGGCCCTTGAGCGCGCAGCCCAAGACGTGCCACTGCGCTTCGGTCAGCCCGGTCTCCCAGGCATCCCGGCCATCGACATACGGATACAGGATCAGGGTGAAACGATCGAAGTCGCAGGCGAGCGCGCCGGCCCGGGTCCGCAGCGGCGCGATGACGCGCGCGCCGGCGTGCGCACGCAGCACATCGGGGAGCGCAACCGACACGGGATCAAAGGTTCCTCGCAACTTCAAGAAGTACGCCCGCCGAGCGCTGTCGATTACGCGATACACGGCCGTGTTGGGATCCGCGCCAAGCGGAAGAAAAACGATCTCGACCGCCGCCAAACCGAAGGAGTGCGCCAACTCGGCGGCGAGGTCAACGGTCTCGAAATCCGGTGGCTCCAGCATGCCGGAAGTTTAGCCGACCCCGTGCTCGGGCGCTTCCGCTCCCAAGGCAATCGTATCAGAACCAATCCAGGCCGATTTTGCCGCGGATTGCGCGGATTTCGCAGATAGGGTGTGCGTTTCGCCAATCTGCGTCATCCGCGAAATCCGCGGCAGAAGACCGAGGGGCCACAAAGATGCGCTAGCCCTGCTTCCGCCCCCGACGGGATGGAGCACTCACGCGGCCACGGATCATGGTGCCACGTCAAACCGACGCGGCTCCCCCAGCGGATCGTCGAACCACAAAAACCGCGCAGGCTCCTGGCCGGCAAACGTCCGGAAGGTCGTGGCCGCCAGCGTGTCGAGATCGGCCGCAACCGGCTGACCCAGCGCGCCGTCCGGGCCCAGGTGCAGGCCGATCACTGACCCACCCCGCGCGAAGACCGGGATCCGGTCTTTCGGTGTCGCCACCGTGACGACCTGCCGGCCCTCAAAGCGTTCACCCGTCCAGAAGTCGTACCAGAGCCCCTCGGGCAGATAGACGGCCTGCTCGGTTCGGCCCTCCCAGGCCACGGGCGCGATCAACAGCGCTTCGCCAAACAGATATTGGAACGGGTAGGCCCGCGCCTGCGCGTCGCCCGGGAACTCAAGCGGCAGCGCACGCATCATCGGCAGACCGGTCCGGCTCGACTTGATCGCCTCGCTCCAGATGTACGGCAACAGGTTCAAACGCAGGTTCGCGTAGAACCGGAAGATCGGCAGAACGTCCGTGTCGCCTGTCCGCTCTTGCATGTTCCACGGGGTTCGATCGACGCGGGGTTCGCGGTGGTTGTTGAACTCGGAGTGGTACTGCATGATCGGGCAAAACGTCGCCATCGCCGTCGCCCGCAGGTACAGCTCGGCCGACGGGATCGGCCCGCTGAAGCCGCCGATGTCCCAGCCCCAGAACGACACGCCCGAGAGCCCGGCTGTCAGGCCGGCCGTGATCGAGTGTCGGAAGGCCTCGAACGTCGAGTTCTCGTCGCCGGCCCAATGCGTCGAGACGGTCTGGGCGCCGGTGTAGCCCGCGCGGCTGAAGTTCAGGCGCCCCGCCCCGCCCAGCTCGCTGTACACGCCGGCATACAGGTTCGGGAAGAGGTTGTTCACCTCAGCGCCGGTGCGACCGTTTGCGAAGCGCAGGCCGTTGCCCCACAGGTGCTCGCCGCCGTCGGTCTTGAAACCATCGACGCCGAGTTCGTCGACGAGATAGCGGCGCTTGGCCTGCCACCACGCACGCGCCGCCGGCGACGTGAAGTCCGGCACGTAGGCATCATGAAACCAGAACGGCCGCACGCGATACGGTTGCTCGCCGTCTGCCTCGCGCACCACCAGTTCGGCTTCGGTCGCATGGTGCCGATCGGCGTCTTGCTGAACATGCGGCGCCTCGAGCTGCTTGAGGACCGGGATCTGCCAGAGCACCAGGCGGATGCCCCGGCGATGCAGGTCGTCGACCATGCCTTTGGGATCAGGCCACAGGCCTTCCGCGGGAAAAGTGAAGTCGTTCAGGTGGAAGCCCTCGGAGCCGGGCCGCGGCGTATAGCGAGCGTCATTGAAGATGTAGAACGTCGACTCGTCGCTCCAGGCCTCGATCACCAGCACGCTGGCCGGGATGCCGTGGTGCTCGGTGAGCGCGACTTGCTCGGCCACCGCGGCCTGGCTGTTCCATTCGTTCGAAGACATCCACAGGCCGAAAGCCCACCGGGGCGGGAGCGCGGCCCTGCCAACCCGTCCGACGAAGGTCGGGACGACCGCTTTCGGCGAACCGGCGTACAGCTCAAGCGTCAGCCAGTCGTCTTCAACAGCCACGGTGGCCCGATCGGCCGCGGCGGCCGCGAGGTCGAAGTGCGCCCGGCGCGAGGTTACCAGATGGGCGCCATAGCCGAGCGAGGAGACAAAGAAGGGAACCGGGAGATAGGTGCGCTGGCCCTGGTTCTTGTATTCCTCATACACGATCGAGTCGATGGCCTCGCCGCGCTGGTCGAGGGTGTTGAAGCGCTCACCGAAACCATAGAACGCCTCGTCGGGCGGCGACAGACGTGTGAGCGCCACGCGACGGACGCGCTCGCCGTCGGTCAGCCAGGTCAGCCCGCCCTCGCGCGGGTCCGACCAGAGCGTGGCGCCAGTCGCCGTGCGCACGTCCAATCGATACGGCTCCAGCTGGATCGAACAGCGCCAGTCGCCGACAACGATGGCCAGCCGACCAGCCGTCTCCTCCACGGTCAGGGGCAGATCCGGCGCGCCGCTCGCGACCGGCCGAGCGCCAAAGCCGGCGTTGATCGACAACACTCCCTCGGCGTCGGCCGAGACGGTCACCGTCGGCCCGGCCTCGAGGCTGACCGTGACGGCCGTGGCGCCCGCCTGCCAGTTCGCCACGCGGCTGGCGATCTCCCAGCCCGCGACAACGAATGTCTCTTCCGTCGTCGTCGTGCCCGCCGCGGTCGTCTCGAACCGGTAGGACACGCGATCTCCGGCCGCCGCCCCCGGGAGCGTCGCCAGCCAGCGGGTCGCGCCGTCCACATCGCCCTGCGCATCGGCGGCCACGGCCTGCTCCGGGCCATCGTTCACCCGCCATCGAACCTGCACGCCCGATGCAGCGCCGATGGGGCGGGTGCCCACGCCGAGTTGAACCGGCTGGCCCGCGATCGGCTCGCGCGGTGTGCGCTCGAACGGCGTCGCGCGGTAGGGATGTTCGTCGCCAAAAGGATGGTGGATGAGGGTGATGGGCTCAGGAGTGCTCATATCGGATGATGGCAAAAAGATCGACCCGGGGCGCGCAAGGCCCCGGGTCGATCGAACGATAAGCGTGACTTACTTGAGCAGCGCTTCGATCTCGAGCTTGGCCTGGTCGAGCGCCTCTTGCGGCGTCAACTGCCCGAGCTTGACCTGATCGAGGAGTTTGTTGACGGCGTCCTGCATCTCGCTCTGCCGCTCGATCACGGGCGGCACGATCGCGAAGTTGAGCGAGTCGAGCACGGCCTGGCGATTGGCGGGCGGCGTCTGCTGCAGGTACGAGTCGAAGACCGCCGTGTCGCTGACCGCGGGCAGCTCCCACCCGGCCTCGACGCGGATCGTCGCGGCCTCGGGGCTGCTCGTGAAGAACTTGGCCCACTCCCAGGCTTCCTGCGGATGCTGCGTAGCGGCGAACACCGACACGCCGTTGGCGAAGAAGTGCGTGGCCTGGTTCTTGAGCCCGGGCTCGACGACGATGTCCCACTCGAAGCCCGCATCCTCGAAGGCCGAGAACATCCAGATGCCGGTGACGATCATGCCGAGCTTGCCCGACTTGAACAGGTCGCCGTCCGAGACGCCGCCCATGTCGGCGTCGCTGGGCATGACCTTGTCGGTCTGGACGAAATTGACCATGGTCTGCAGCGCTTCGACGCACTGGGGCGAGTTGATGGTCGCCTCGGTCTTGTCGGCGTTGAAGAACTCGCAATCATTCTGGGCGGCCTTCTTGTAGAACTCCCAGAACTGCGTGGGCGAGTACAGGCCGTAGACGCCGGCCGCCGGGTCGTTGATCTGCTGGCCGGCCGCGACGGCATCGGCCCAGGTCCAGTCGGAGGTCGGGTAGTCGAGACCGGCCTGATCGAACAGGGCCTTGTTGTAGAACATCACCACGGTCGAGAACGTCGCCGGCAGGCCGAGCTGCATGCCGTTCAGGCTGAAGGCGTCGTACGCGCGCGGGTAGTACACGTCGGCCGCGAAGCTCGCGTCGCCCGCGGATTGCGAGCTCAGGTCGAGCAGCACGCCCTTGGAGGCGTAGCTGACGAAGTTCTCGTAGTTGAGCTCGAAGATATCGGGCGCCGTGCCGCCGGCGATGAGGGTCTGCAGCTTGGTGAAGTACTCGTTGAACGGCGCGGTCTCGACCTCGATCGTGACGTTGGGATGTGTGGCTTCGAACGCCGTGATCATGGCGTCCAGATGATCGAGGTGATCAGGCGCGGCCGAGAAGGTGAAGTAGGTGAGGGTCACGGGCTCGGGCGCCGCCGTCGGATCCGGTTGCGCTGTGACCTCGACCGGCACCTCGACGATCTGGGTCACCGGCACTTCGACCGTATTCTCGACGACCACGGGCGTGGCCGCCGGCGCGCAGGCACCGGCCACCAGGGCCAGGGCTGCGCTGACCAGACTGAATCGATACCACTTGACGTTCATTTCCGTTGTCTCCTTGACAGTGTCACCCCGACGCACAGGGTGTCAGCGATTGAATGCGCGCTGCGAGTCAATGTCGATGTACCTTCATCCCCCTCCTCTCCTCCTTGGAGTGCCAGGGCTCACCCTTTGATCCCGCTCAAGACGACGCCCTGGACAAAATAGCGTTGCGCAAAGAGATAGACGATCAGCATCGGCACGACCGCGATCACCGAGCCGGCCATCACCAGGTTCCACTCGGTCAGGTAGCGGCCGTGCAGCGTCGCCAGGCCGACCGGCAAAGTCATCAACTCGGGGTCGCGCACCACGAACAACGGCCAGAGAAAAGCATTCCATGAACCCATAAACGCGAACACGGCCAGGGTTGCGAAGGCCGGGCGCGCCAGCGGCACGATCACGCGCGTGAACACGGTCCAGTGCGAGGCCCCGTCCAGGAAGGCCGCTTCCTCCAGCTCGCGCGGCAGGCTGAGGAAGAACTGGCGCAGCAAGAAGGTGCCGAAGGCGCTGAACACCCCGGGCGCAATCAGCCCGGCGTACGAGTTGATCCAGCCCAGGTAGCGCAACAGGATGAAGAGCGGCGTGATCGTGACCTGCTGCGGCACCATCAACGTCGCCAGGTACAACAGGAAGAGCAGATTGCTGCCGCGGAACTTCATGCGCGAGAAGGCATAGGCCGCCATCGCGCAGGTGACGATCTGGCCGAGCGTGGTCACGACGGCCGCCAGCAGGCTATTGAAGACCATGCGCCCGATCGGGAACAACTCGGCCAGCCGCGTGTAGCTCTCGAACGTCGCCGGGTCGGGGATGAACTGTGGCGGCATGCTCAACACGAACTGATCGGTCTTCAGCGACGTCGAGACCATCCAGACGAACGGCACCACCATGAAGAGCGCGGCAACCGTCAGGAGCGCGTAGGCCAGGCTGCGGGTCAGGCTGACGCGGAGCTCACTCATACGCCACCCACGTTTGTTGCAGCCGCATCTGCACGGCCGTCGCTGCAAAGACCAGCAGGAACAGCACCCATGACAGCGCCGAGGCGTAGCCCATCCGGCTGTAGGAGAACGCGTTCTTCACGATCTGTTCGACCAGCACGGTCGTGGCCCCGGCCGGTCCGCCGCCGGACATGATCCAGACCTGGTCAAAAACCTGGAACGAGTTGATCAACGAGATGATCAGCGCGAAGAAGGTGGTCGGCGCCAGCAACGGGCGCGTGATGTTCCAGAAGCTCTGCCAGCGATCGGCGCCGTCGATCGCGGCGGCCTCGTAGTAGTCGGCCGGGATGCCCTGCAGACCGGCCAGGAACATCACCATCACGAACCCGATGTCCTTCCACACGCTGGTCAGGATGATGGCGGGCATCGCCCAGTTCGGGTCGAACAGCCAGCCAGGGCCGACGATCCCAATCAGGCCGAGCAGGTAATTCACCAGGCCAAACTTCGGGTTGAAGATCCACTTCCACAACAGCGCCACAGCAACCCAGGCCGATACGACCGGGAGATAGAAGGCGGCGCGGTAGAGCATGATCCCGCGCAGCTTCTGGTTGAGGATCAGCGCCAACCCAAGCGCCAGCACCAGCACCAGGGGAATGTAGCCGGTTATGAAGTACAGCGTGTGACCGAGCGCGGCCCAGAAATCGTCGGAGGCGAAGAGCTCGGCAAAGTTATCGAGCCCGATGAAACGCGGCGGGGTCAACAGATCCCAGTCGAACAGGGTCAGACCGAGCGAGGCCACGATCGGCGTCAACGAAAACACCGCGAGCCCGCTCAGGCTTGGGAGCAAGAAGAGCAACACCCAGCCGGTTTTGCGCCAACCACGCTCTCCGACCATGAACGCTTCCTCTGTTCTGAGCACGCGCCCGCCGACGCAAGCGTGTGAGCTTTTTCTGCGGACCGCCGCCGACCCGGGCGCGCAACCCAAAAGGTTATTTGCGTACCGGCGGCTCGAATAACTCGCGCAGCACCAGGCTGGCGGCGCCACGGGCCCAGGCTTCGTCGCCCCAGGGCTCGACCCGGATCTCGGCGTCGGTCGAGATGCTCGGCAACACGTGCACGGCGATCGCGGCGCGCATCGGGCCGAAGAGCCAGTCGCCTGCGCGCACGCCCTCCCCGCCCACGATGATGCGTTGCGGGTCGAGCAGGTTGATCAGGTTGGCCAGACCGCGCCCGAGGATCTCGCCCGCATAGGCGAAGATGTTGCGCGCGACCGGGTCGCCGGCCTCGGCCAGGCTGACCAGTTCGGCCACCGAATGCGGCATCCGCGAGAGGTCGCCGCGGCTGGCGGCCTGCGTGGCCATACTCATCAGGCCGGGGTCGCTGACAAAGGCCTCGAGACAGCCGCGCTTGCCGCAGGCGCAGATCGGGCCCTCCGGGTCGATCACGGTGTGGCCGAACTCGCCCGCCCCGCCGCCCGCGCCGCGGTAGAACTGCCCGTTCACCACGATCCCGAGGCCGACGCCGCGCCCGACGGTCACCGTCAGGAAGTGCTCGATCCCCTGCCCGGCGCCGAACCACTTTTCGGCCAGGGTCAGGGTGTTGACGTCGTTGTCGACGTAGACCGGCACACGGACCTTGTCGCGCAGCAGTTTGCGGATCGGCAGATCGCGCCACCCGAGGTACGGCGATTGGCGCAGCACCCCGTTCTCGGCGTCGACGATCCCGGCCAGGCCGATGCCGACGCCCAACAGGCGTCTCTTCGCGAAGCCGCTGGTCTTCACCAGGCGCTGCACCAATTGCGCGAGCGACTCGATCATCCGCTCGTGCGAACGCCCGGAGAGCGGGCGCACGTCCATGGCGATGACTGTGGCTTCAAGGTCTGTCAGCGCGCCGATCAACTGGGTCTCGGTCAGTTTGATGCCGACGACGCAGCCGCCGGTGGGGTTGATCGCAAGCAGGATCGGGCGTCGGCCGCCCGAGGAGTCGCCGGCCTCTTTCTCGAAGACCAGGTCCTCGGCGATCAGGTCGGCCGTGATCCCGGTCACTGTCGCCGGGCTGAGCCCCGAGCGGCGCGCCACCTCGGTCCGCGCGATCGGGCCGTGCGTCTTGATGATGTTCAAGACGGTCGACCGGTTCAGCGCGCGCATCAGGTCACGATTTCCGAGGGCGGGTTGGCGCATAAAGAGTGTCGTCCGGGAGTTGAGCTTATTTTATTCAGTGAATGAAGTTTGTCAAGCATCCGGCGCAACTCGCCCGCCTCGCGCCCATGTTTGGGCGGGTTGTCAGGCGCTGCTCTGGCTCGTCTAATTCGGCGGCGGTGTCAGAAGCTGTGTGTAAATCGTTTCATCCTGGGCGAGGAAGCAGCAGAACACTACGGTCTCGAGCGGGGCTGAGGAGGCGAGGGCCTGACGAACGACGGCGACAGCGATCCGCGCCGCCGCCAGGTGGGGGTACCCGTACACGCCGGTGCTGATACACGGGAACGCGATCGAGCGCAGGCCGTGTTCGGCTGCGAGACGGAGCGACTCGGTGTAGCACGACGCCAGCAGCTCCGGCTCGCCGCGCGCCCCGCCCCGCCAGACCGGGCCGACCGTGTGGATCACCCACTGCGCCGGCAGGTTGAAGCCGGGCGTGATCTTCGCCTGGCCGGTCGCGCAGCCGTTCAGCTTTCGACAGGCGGCCAGGAGCTCAGGTCCGGCGGCGTGATGGATCGCGCCATCGACCCCGCCGCCGCCGAGCAACGACGAATTCGCCGCGTTGACAATCGCGTCGACCTGCAGCCTGGTGATGTCGCCGTGGAGGATGGAGAAAGTGGGCATCGGGATCACGCCAGCGAGGTTCAACCCGGCCGAGGGCAGCGTTGCTAAGGACGCGCTCGGTAAAGGCAGTACACACGCGCTGAGCCAATCTGAGCCGTCGAGGCGAGGCCAAAACCAAACCGCTGGTACAGGCCGATGTTCTCGGCGTTCTCCGTGTCCAGGCCGATGCCATCGGCCCGGGGGTCGGCGTCAACGCGCTCAATGAGATCGGCGAGCAGCCGGCGGCCGAAGCCGCGGCCCTGCAGGTCTGGGCGCACGCCCAGGAGCGCCAGGTAGTACGACCGGCCACGCGGCAAGGCGGCCCGCGTCTGACGCAGGTAGGCGGCGATCAGACCGGCCCGGCGCCAGGATAGCCCGATCGGCCCCGTCAACGCACGGGCCACCACCCGCGGCCAGGCCAGGGCCGCGCTCCAATCGGCGCCGCCCGGCCGGTCGAGGATGTAAGCCCCGCCCAATGCGCCGTCGACGACCACACCCCGAAGCGTCGAACCCGTCCAACAACTGAGATCGAACAAGAAACCGAGGAAGTCACGCCGGTGACGGTCCTCCACTACGGGTCCGCGCGCCGAGGCAAAGAGCACGCGATACCAGGGGTCCTGCGCGAAGGCGGCGCCCATGACCGCCACGAATGCCGCCCGATCCGCCTCCGTCAAGGCGCGGGGAGTCGCTCCGCCGGAGCCGCTCTCGGACATCACTGGCCCCAGCCTACAGCCTTTCCGGAAAACCGCGAAGACACGCAGAACGCGAAGCTGGCTGGCTTCGCGCTCTGCGCGTCTTCGCGGTTGCCAGCCGCCGGCGAGCCTTTACGGCCGGCCGGCGGCGTCACGTCGGACCCTTCGGGCGGGGATGGACTGAGTTTAGAAGGTGCAGGATTGCGAAGCGCCGGTCAGCAGGTCGCCGCAGAACCAACCGGCTGTGCCGACCACGGCGCAGCAGCAGCAGAGCAGCACGACGACGGCGACTACGATGATGATGGTGCGGTTGTTGTTGCCAGATGAGGACATGAGCTGGGTCTCCTGAAAATGAGGCATTCAACCGGCGATCGGGAGCCCGGCCCATGTGCCGAACAACCCGTAACGCACGGCATCAATCACGGCGATCTGTGCGATAGCCAATGTGAAGCCCAATAATAGCGGCAATGCCGCCTGACGCCAACTCGTGAGCGCCGCTTCTTTGCGCGCGATCAGCAGGACGCCAAGCGTGTACAGCATGGTCAGCAGCATCAAGACGCCCAGGGCGCTCAAGAGGGCCAGCGGATAAAGGATGACGACCTGGTTGCTCAGCACCAGGCCGACCACGGCCACCCCCACCCCAACCAGCACGGCCAACTCGCGCCACCGGCCGACGATCGGGTCCTGGCTCCACCCCCGCCAGAGCGTCTGATTGAAGACCGGGTAGATCAGGGCAGACACGGCGATACCGCACAACGTGCCCGTGATCAAGCGCATCTCGTTCGAGGGCGTGTACAGCTGGGGCACGCGCCCGCGAAAGAATCCGGCGTACGAATTCAGCCCATCCACGCCCATCGCCCCGATGAACCCGATCAGGACGATCAGGATCGGGGTCGTTGGGAGCCCGCCGGTCCGACCGCGCCCCATCACCGCGAGGGCGATCATCGAAAACAGCGCCCCAAGATAGATCCCGGTGCAACGCGCGCACAAGGGCATCTGACGGACACCCAGATGAAACGAGCGCAAATCGATGCGATGGCAGATCGCGTAGCCGATGGCATCGGCCTTTCCGAGCAAATCCGGCGGGGTCAGCGCCAACCAGCTCCCGACCACCAGGGCGCACACGCCCAGCGCCAACGCCCATTGCGTCCGAGGCGTGGCCCAACGCGCAAGCGCCCCGCGGAAGTGAAAAGTCATGGCGCGATTATAGCGGTTGGCCCAGCGCGCCAGCCCAACGCCCTTCACGTGTCTCTGCGCAGAGGGAGTCGCGCGCGCCGAAACCTTGACAGCACCTTGCTGGCCCGGTACAATCTTCAGGCTATTCCTCGATAGCTCAATCGGCAGAGCAACCGGCTGTTAACCGGTAGGTTCCTAGTTCAAATCTAGGTCGAGGAGCTTTAGCCCGCTTTGGCGGGCTTTTTTTTTGAGTGGGGAGGACCATGGTTTTTCGGAGGCCCCGGCCTCTCTTGGTCCTGGTTAACGGAATTTACACTGTTTTTATCCCTGGTTCTAACGAAAAGTTCCGCGACTTCCGTAAACTCTTGGCATATGCGATTGAAGCTCTTGGCCGGTCTGGGTCTGGCATTGCCGTGGGTCGCGCTTGGCTTGTTCTATGCGCGGCCCGAGCTCGACGTCAACGTCCAGGCGCCGCTGGTGCTCTTCTATGTCCTCACGTTCACGGCTTTCGTGGCGGCCGTGATCTCGTTCTTCGCGGTCAGCGCCGTCGGGCGCGAGGTGCGCCTGCGCCCTATGCTGTTGGCGCTGGCCTTCGGTTGGATGGCCACGCTGATCATGATCTACGGGGCCGTCACGCCCGGCGCGATGCTGCAACAGGGGCATCCGGCCGCGACCTGGGCCAGCTGGTTGACGCTGCTCGGCGGCGGTCTGCTCTTCCTGCTGGCGGCCCTGGTCCCCGAGAAGCGCGACATTCGGTTCTTTCAACTGGCCCTGGCGGCCGGCGGGTTAGCCCTGCTCGCCTTCCTCGGCCTGGCGCTCGCAGCGCCCGAACTCCTGGCCGCCATCAGCGGTGAGCCGTTCAAGCTGGTCGTGTATTGGGCCACGCTCGGCATCTGGGGGCTGGCCTTGATCGGACACGCCTGGCGTGGGTGGCGCGCACCGGACGCGCTGGGCGGTCTGTTTGTGGTCAACAGCCTCTGGGGATTGACCGCGGCTGTCAGCCTGTTCGCCTTCCCGGTCGGACAACTCAGCTGGTGGCTTCATCACGTCGTCCTGCTCCTGGCCTGGCTCGCGACGATGGGGATGTTATGGCGCAACGATGAGCAGGTGCGGGTCTTCCAGCTCACCCGCTATTACGCAGTCGCCAGCCTGATCATCACAGCCGGGCTCGCCTTGATCTCGGGCGAGGCCTACAGCCGGATCGTGTTCGGCAACCTGGTCAGTGAAATGGTGACGGGCTCGACCTCCATCAACCGCGGCCTGGCCGCCAACATCGCGACCTATCTCAACCTGCAGCAACCGGAGCAGATCCAGGCCCTGACGATCACCCCTGAGCTCGAAACGTGGATGACCGGTCAGATGACCAACTTCGACGTGCTCGAATCGGGCGCCCTGTACTCGCTCCAGGGGATGCGGGTCTACCCGTCCGAGACCCGGGCGCCGAGCCTGCCCGCGATCGTGGGCGTCAGCGATATCGGGTTCCTGGCCGCCACGCAAGGCGGCACCGATTACCGGCTGCTCGCCCCGGGCAGCGGCGCGACCTTCGACGACGCCGCGGATCATTACTACGCCCTGCTCTACACGCCCCTGCTGAACAACGCCGGCGACGCGCTGGGCGTGCTCATCACGCTGCGCGACATTCCAGATCTGGCCGAGGCCGAGATACGCTCACGGCTGCTGGGTCTGTCGCTGGCTGCCGTCAGTCTGGGCGCGCTGTTTCTGGCGCTTCTCAGCATCGTGCGGCGCGCCGACCGGCTGATCAGCGAGCGCACCGGCGAGCTCGAGCGCGCCTATGCCGATCTGGTCGCGGCCGAGAGCCAGCGCAACGATCTGACCCACATGATCGTGCACGATCTGCGCAACCCGCTCACCGCAATCGCTGCCAACCTCGAGTTGATGGTGCGCGGCATCGGACACGAAGTCGTGGGCGGCGAGGCGCACCCCCAGAAGGCCGTCGCGCTCCAGGCGGCGATGACGACCCGGCTGGTCGGGCGCGCACTCGGCGCCAGCCAGCGCATGATGGGCATGATCGACGACCTGCTTCACATCAACAAGTTCGAGGCCGGCGAGTTCCAGCTCAACCTCGAGCCGCTCCCGTTGGCCGAGCTCATGCACGAAAAGGTCGACCTGCTGCGGGCCCAGGCCGAGCGCGAAGGCAAGGCCTTGAACGTGGCGGCGGCTCCCGATCTCCCGCTCACCCTGGCCGACGGCATGTTGATCGGGCGCGTGCTCGAGAACTTGCTGAGCAATGCGCTGAAGTTCACGCCGGTCGGCGGGACGATCGACCTCAACGCCGAGAAGCGCGGCGACAAGATCCTGGTCTGGGTGCGCGATGATGGCGAAGGCGTCCCGCCGGAAGACCGCGCGCGCATCTTCGAAAAGCACTATCAGGTGCGCAACGACGACGGCCAGCCGCGGCGCACCGGCGCCGGGCTCGGCCTGACCTTCTGCCGGCTGGCCGTCGAGGCCCACGGCGGAAAGATCGGCGTCGAGGGGCCGCCCGACGGCGGCAGCGTCTTCTTCTTCACGCTCCCGATCACGGCTCAGCTCACGGCCCCCAAGACCGTGCGCACACCGGTCCGACAACGTCAGCCGGAGTGAACGGGCCTGAATGCCAAACGCGACGAGCGGCATCGGTCGGGGCAAAGCCCGACCGATGCCGCTCGTCGCGTTTGAGGAAGCGCCGTCCCCGCTAGATCGTGAACTGGCCGTCCCGATAGAACACGTCGCCGTCGGCCGTGATCTCGGAGTCGGTCCGCATGTCGCAGACCATGTCCCAGTGCACGGCCGATTCGTTGCGCCCGCCGGTCTCGGGGTAGGCCGCGCCGACGGCCAGGTGGATGGTGCCGCCGATCTTCTCATCGAAGAGGATGTTGCGGGTGAAGCGGTCCACGCCATAGTTCGTGCCGATCGCGAACTCGCCCAGCGTGCGCGCACCGGCGTCGGTGTCGAGCACGCTCAACAAGAACTCCTCGTTCTTGCGCGCCGTGGCCTTGACGACCCGCCCGGCCTCGAAGTGCAGCTCGATCCCTTCCACCTCGCGTCCGCTATAGACGGCCGGGTACGTAAACCGGACCCAGCCGTTCACGGCATCCTCGACCGGGCCCGTGAAGACCTCGCCGTCCGGCATGTTGTTCCGGCCGTCGGCATTGATGAACACGCGATCGCGGATCGAGAGCGTCAGGTCGGCGTTCGGCCCGCGCACGCGCAGTTCGTGGCGGCCCTTGAGGTAATCGCAGATCACCTGCTGCCGCGCCCGAAACGCCTGCCAGTACGCCACCGGATCATCGTCGCCATCGACGTGACAGGCACGATAGACAAATTCCTGATACGTCAGCGGGCCCATGTCGGCGTCCTGGGCGTGGGCGTTGGTCGGGAATTGCGTGATCACCCAGCGCAGCTCATTGCGGCTGCTGCGCTCCATGAAGGTCTTGACGATCGCGGCCTCGGCGGCGCGCGAACGCTTGACCCGCTGTGGATCGGCGCCGGCCAGCTCGCGGGTGTGGCTGTTGGCCAGGATCTGGATCAGGGCGTCGGCGTGGTTGTACAAATACCGTGTCAGCGGGTTGACCCGATCCAGGATCGGCTCAGCCGCGTGTCGAAAATACAGCTCCTGCATCCCCGGTAGCGCCATGTAGTTCACGGGTTGGGCCCCGCGCTCCAGGATGCGCTGATAGACCGCGCTCACCAACGGCTCGGCCACCGGCGACGACAGGATCGCCACCACCTGGCCGGGCTGAACATCGAGGCAGTAATCCGTGAGCACGCGCGCAAGGCGCGAATGACGTGGATCAGGCATCTGGAGTCCCCTTTGTCGACCGCAACCAAACGGCCGCACCGTCAATGTACCACGGACCGCCCAATAGGCGCGCGCGGCACGCGGGTGATGTGCACGAGTGAGTTGTCTGCCGCGGATTCTGGCCGCGGCAAAAAAGCCCTGACAGGACGTGATGTTGTTGGCGAACCGGATTTGGACGGCTGGCCCAGTACACGGATCACACGGATGTTCACGGATGGCACGGAGCCATTCGAGATGTTTCCGTGTAATCCGTGCTATCCGTGTACCGGTCCGGCCGGTTCCGGGGCTCCTGACAACGTGCGATCGGGTTTGCCAACAGCATCAGGTCGTGCTTGCACACGGTGGGTGGCGGGCCAGACTTCAATGCGCCGCGCTGAACGCGCGCCAGGCCGCGTTGAAGACCGCCGGTCGCTCCATGGGCAGACCGTGGCCGGCGTCAGCCAGCACCAGACGGCGCGCGAGCGGGATCCCTTCGGCGAGCTCCAGGCTGCAGGCGGGTGCCACCGTGGAGTCGTGCCCGGCGATGACCACCAGCGTCGGGGCGACGATCCGGCCCAGCCGTCCGCGGACGTCAAAGCGGCCGATGGCGGCCAGCGTGCGCCAGAGCACCTGCGGGGTATCGGCGCGAACATTCGCGTTGAGGCGCTCCCGCACGCTCTCGCGCAGTGCCTCCAGGGCCGGGCCCGGGAACATCCCCTCGGCGATGAAGGCGTTCAGCCCGTCCAGATCGCGACGGAGCAGCAGGGCCAGGCGCTGGGTCGCGCGCCAGCCGGAGGTGGCTGAGCCGGCCGGTCGCCAGCGCGCAAAGGTATTGGCCAGGGTCAGGCTGCGCACGCATTCGGGCCGGGCCAACGCCAACGCCAGGGCGACCGCCCCCCCCAACGAGTGCCCGATCACATGGGCCGGGCCGAGCCTCAGCCCATCCAGCACGGCCGCGCAGTCCGTCGCCAGATCGGCGATGGAGAACCAGCCCGCGGTCTCCGACCGCCCAAAACCCCGCAAATCCAGCCGCAGGACGGTGTGCCCGGGCTGCAGATCCGGCAGCTGCAGGTCCCAATCGTCGGCGGAAGCACCGATCCCGTGCAGCAGAAGAACCGGGGGACCATCGCCCGAGCACTCATACCGCAGGCGCAGACCCCGGTGGGTGAAGAAAGGCATTGAGGCGATTCTAGCAGGGGCGTAGGAGGGAGGAGGGAGACGCGTCTCTCCTCCCTCCTTGTCCCGCCCTCCGCGTCCGAGTCCCCGCCCTTGCCGCGCCCTGTGGAGTGAGGCAAAATGAAGGGCACATCGCTGCTCTTCAGGAGACCCCTCATGCCCAAGACCACCACCGCCAAAGCCAAGGCCCGCCCCGCGAAGAAGCCTGTGGCCCGGCGCAAGGTTGCTGCCAAGACCGCACCAGCGCCCGCGTTCCGCCTGACCTACTCCACGATGTTCAACCCGCCGGAGGAGATGCACACGCGCTACGACAAAGCGCTGGCGAAGGTCAAGGCCGGCATGGGCAAGGATGTCGGCATGATCATCAACGGCCAGGAGCGTTTCGTGGCCGACAAATTCGAGGATCGCTCACCGATCAACACCGACTGGGTGCTCGGCACCTTCCAGAAAGGCTCGAAGCAAGACGCCGAGGATGCCCTGGCCGCCGCGCACGCTGCCTGGCCCAAGTGGGCGAACATGAAGTGGCAGGATCGCGTCCGTCTGCTGCGCAAGGCCGCGGCCAACATCGAGAAGCGCGTGTATGAAATCGGCGTCGTGCTCTCGCTCGAGGTCGGCAAGAATCGCATGGAAGGCCTGGGCGATGCCCAGGAAACAGCGGACCTGATCTACTACTCGTGCGACTCGATGGAGCGCAACGGCGGCTTCATCAAGCCGATGGGCACCGATCCGCTGACCGGCTTCACCTCCACCAACGTCTCGGTCCTGCGCCCCTATGGCGTGTGGGTCGTGATCAGCCCCTTCAACTTCCCGTTCGCGCTGGCCGGCGGGCCCAGCGGCGCGGCCCTGGTCGCGGGCAACACCGTCGTCTTCAAGCCGGCCACCGACACCCCGTGGACGGGGCGGCTGCTGGCCGAGTGCATGCGCGACGCCGGCATCCCGGATGGCGTCTTCAATTACGTCACCGGGCCCGGCTCGACCGTGGGCCAGACCCTGATCGACGACCCGCGCGTCGCCGGCATCACGTTCACGGGCTCGTACAACGTCGGCATGCACATCTATCGCGCCTTCGCAGCCGGACGCTACCCGCGCCCGGTGATCGCCGAGATGGGCGGAAAGAACCCGGCCGTGGTCACCCGCCATGCGGACCTCGAGACCGCGGCGACCGGCATCGTGCGCTCGGCCTTCGGCCTGCAGGGTCAGAAGTGCTCGGCCTGTTCGCGCATCATCGTCGAGGCCCCGGTCAAGGACAAGCTGGCCGCGCTGATCGTTGCCAAGACCGAGGCGCTCAAGATCGGCGACCCGACCCTGCGCGAAAACTACCTCGGACCGGTCGCAAACGCCGGCGGCTACCGCGAGTTCGGAGAGTTCGCCGAAGAGCTCTCGGGCGCCGGCACGATCCTGACCGGCGGGCATCAACTCAAGCAGGGCGACTACGCCAAGGGCTACTTCTGCGAGGCCACCGTGGTCGACAACGTGCCGCACAGCCATCGCCTGTGGAAGCACGAGATGTTCCTGCCGATCACGATGATCACGGCCGTCGACTCGCTGCAGAGCGCGCTGGCCATGGCCAACGACGTCGACTACGGCCTGACCGCCGGCTTTTACGGCTCGGCCAAAGAGGCCGAGACCTTCTTCAACCACATCGAAGCCGGCGTGACCTACGCCAATCGGCCACAGGGCGCGACCACCGGCGCCTGGCCGGGCTTCCAGCCCTTTGGCGGTTGGAAGGGCTCGGGCTCGAGCGGCAAGAACGGCGGCGGCCTGTACTACGTGCCGCTCTACATGCACGAGCAGATCCAAACCCGCGTGAAGAAAGACTAAGGAAGGGTGCGGTGCGGTGGGAGGCGGTTCGGCGCTGTGCGCCGGCCCGACCCCCACCGACACCCGCCTACCCGGCGATGACCTTACGCCAGCGCTTCGGCAACTTCATGCTGTTCTTCGGCGCGATCCTGGTCTTCGTGTTCGTGTCGTCGCTGTTCGCCGACGACCGCTGGTCGGCGTTCGGGTCGTTCACGGCCGCAGCGATCGTGATCACGTTCGGTTCGATGCTGCGCTTTGGCGGCGCGCCGCCCGCCCGGGTCACGCCGGTCGAACGGCCGCCGGCGATCTCGCTGCCCAACCTCTTCGCGGGTTTTGGAAAGAAGAAGCCCGACGCGAAGAAGGACAAGAAATGACGGCGGGCGCCGGTGCTCGCCTGAAGGCTCAACCATGTCCAAGCTGACCACCCTGCAGGCCGCGATCGCCGCCCACGTGCACGACGGCGACGTGGTCTACGCCGCCGGATTCACGCACCTGATCCCGTTTGCGGCCGGGCACGAGATCATCCGCCAGCGCAAGCGCGACCTTGTTCTGGCGCGCGCCACGCCCGACATCATCTACGACCAGCTGGTCGCGGCCGGCTGCGCGGGCAAGGTGATCTTCTCTTACTCGGGCAACCCGGGTGTCGGCTCGCTGCGCGTGGTGCGCACCGAGATCGAGGCCGGGCGGCTGGCGTACGAGGAGTACTCGCACTTCGCTATGATCACGCGCCTGACCGCGGGCGCGGCCGGCCTGCCCTTCCTGCCGATGAAGTCGGTCGGCACGCTCGACCTGGCGCGCGCCAATCCGAACTACAAGACCGTGGAATGCCCGTACACCGGCGAGACGCTCAACACGGTGCCGGCCCTCAACCCCGACGTCGCCATCGTGCACGTCCAGCGCGCCGACATCCACGGCAACGCCCACATCTGGGGCATCATCGGCGAGCAGAAGGAGGCAGCCTTCGCCTCCAAACGCGTGATCGTCACGGCCGAGGAGATCGTGGACGAAAACGTGATCCGCTCGGACCCAAACCGCACCTTGATCCCGTCGCTGGTCGTCACAGCCGTCTGCCATGTGCCCGGCGCCGCGCACCCCTCGTACACGCAGGGCTACTACGATCGCGACAATGTTTTCTATCTCGCGTGGGACAAGATCTCGGCCTCACGCGAACTGACCGAAGCCTGGCTGCAGGAGTGGGTCTATGCCGTGCCGGACCGGGCGGCTTACTGGGCCAAACTTGACGCCGAGACCCACGCGCGCCTGGCGGTGACCGAGAAGCTGAGCGTGGACGTCAACTACGGAGCCTACTGATGCTGACCGGTCTCGATTTGAGCGCGGCCCTGGACAAGGACGTCTACAACAAACGCGTCGGCGCGTGGGAGGCCCGGCTGTACGACCTGACCCATGCGGCCTTCAAGGCCAACGTGCCGGTGCTGGTCGTCATGGAAGGCTGGGCGGCGGTCGGCAAAGGCGGCGCGATCCGCGATCTGACCGAAAAGCTCGACCCGCGCGGCTGTCGCGTTATCCCGATCACGCCGCCGCGCACGGCCGAGTTGCGTTACCCCTGGCTGTGGCGCTTCTGGAACAAGATCCCGGCCTATGGTCAGACCGTGATCTTCGACCACTCCTGGTACCGGCGGGTGTTGATCGAGCGCCTGTCGAAGACCGTCAAGCGCCGCACGGCCGAGGACGCCTTGCAGGACATCGTCGAGTTCGAGCAGATGCTGGCCGCTGACGGCGCTCTGATCGTCAAGTTCTGGTTTCACATCGACCGCAAAGAACAGGCGCGGCGGTTCAAGAAGCTGCTCAAGGACAAGCTCACGGCCTGGCAGGTCGGCGAGGAGGACGCGCTTCAGCACGAGGCGTACGACGACTATCTGGGGCTGGCCGAGGATGTGCTCAGCCGCACCGATCTACCGCACGCGCCGTGGCACCTGATCGCCGCCACCGACAAATACCATGCTCGCGCGCAGCTCTTCCAGCGCCTGATCGCGGCCTACGAGGCCCGGCTCGGCGCCGCCGCCCCGCCGCCCACCCGCCCGCTCGCGCGCGGCGAGGAGGCGGCCCATGCTTGAGACCCTCGACCTCAGCGTGAAGCTGACCCGCCCCGAATACGAGGCGCGCAAAGAGAAGCTACAGAACAGACTGCACCTGCTCGGCTACGAGGTCTATCAGCAGAAGCGGCCCGTCATGCTCGTCTTCGAGGGCTGGGATGCGGCCGGCAAGGGCGGCGCGATCAAGCGCCTGACCGAGAAGCTCGACCCGCGCGGCTTCGTGGTCTGGCCGATCGCGGCCCCACAGGGCGACGACAAGGCCCGCCATTACCTCTACCGCTTCTGGCGCCGGCTGCCCGAACAGGGCCAGATCGCGATCTTCGACCGCTCGTGGTACGGGCGCGTGCTGGTCGAGCGCGTCGAGGGCTTTTGCAACGAAGCGGCCTGGCGGCGCGCGTACAGCGAGATCAACGCCTTCGAGCGTGAGTTCGTGCAGTTCGGCGGGATCCTGCTGAAGTTCTGGATGCACATCAGCCAGAAAGAGCAGCTGCGCCGCTTCAAAGAGCGCGAACGCACCAGCTACAAGTCCTGGAAGATCACAGACGAGGATTGGCGCAACCGCGGCAAGTGGGAAGACTACCAGGCTGCGACCGAAGAGATGTTCGCGCGCACCAGCACGGCCCAGGCGCCGTGGACCGTGGTCGAGGCCGAGGACAAACTACACGCGCGGATCAAGGTGCTCGAGACCGTCGTCGACGTACTCAAGCGCGAGCTGAGATGAGCGGGTCGTCGACGCTGGTCTTTGCGCACGCCAATGGCTACCCGCCGGGCGCCTATCGACCTTTGCTCGATCAGCTGGCCGAGCATCATCGCGTGCTCGCGCCCGAGGCCCGGCCGCTCTGGCCGGGGGCGCGCCCCGAGGCCGTGAGCACCTGGGACGTCTTTGCTGACGATTGGCTGGCGTGGGCGATGCGCGAGGCGCTGCCGCCCGTGATCGGCGTCGGGCACTCGATCGGGGCCATCACCTTGCTCCAGGCGGCGTTACGCGCACCGGAGCGGTTCACGGCCCTGGTGCTGCTCGACCCGGTGCTGTTCACGCCGGGCCGGCACTGGTTGTGGCGGGTGGTGCGGGCGGCGGGCCTGGGCGAACGCCTGCATCCGTTGGTCAAAGCCACGCTCAAGCGGCGCCGACACTTCGCCAGCGTCGCCGAGATGGTCGGGCGCTATCGGCGGGTGTCGGTCTTCAAGCGGATCGACGATCGCGGACTTCTGGCGTATGCCGAGTCGCTGGCCGCGCCGGCGCCGGAGGGTGGGGTCACATTGCGCTTCACGCCCGAATGGGAGGCGCGGATCTATATGACTGGCGCGCCCGATTTGTGGCGGCGCCTGCCAACGCTTAAACACCCGGCCCTGATCGTGGCTGGAGCCGAGTCGGACACGTTTGTGCCGGCAGCCGTCAGCCGCGCGCGGCGGGCTCTGCCACAGGCCGAGGTCGAGATCGTGCCCGGGGCCGGGCACCTGGTGCCGCTCGAGAAGCCGAACGATGTGGCGGAGTTGATTACGGGTTTTGTCGAGCGTCTTGACCACGGGTGATGCTGAGCGGAGTTTGGCCGCGATTCGCGCAGACTTCGCAGATTGGGGTGTCGTCGATGTGCGGACCAGCCATTTGCATCATCCGCGAAATCCGCGTTATCCGCGGCTAGAATCTGGGGGACCACCATGACCTACTCTCCAGCCGAACTGATGACCGTCAACGCCGCGCGGCTCTTGCGCGACGGCGATGTCGTGTTCGTGGGCGTCGGGCTTCCGAACCTGGCCTGCAATCTGGCGCGGCGCACCCATGCGCCCGGGCTGATGCTGGTCTACGAAGCCGGGGTCATCGGCGCACAGCCGGCGCGGCTGCCGTTGTCGATCGGCGACCCAACCCTGGTGAGCGGCGCGGCCTCGGTCTGCTCGATGTACGAGATCTTTGCGTTCTATCTGCAGCGCGGCCTGATCGACGTCGGCTTCCTGGGCGGCGCGCAGATCGACCGCTTCGGCAACGTCAACGCAACCGTGATCGGCCCGTATAACAAACCCAAGGTGCGTCTGCCCGGCTCGGGCGGCTCGGCCGAGATCGCGGCCTGGGCCAATCGCACCTACCTGATCACGCCGCATCAGGCCCGGCGCTTCCCGGCTCGTTGCGACTTCGTCACCGGCGCCGGTGGGCTCGACGGGCCCGGCGCGCGCAAAGCGAGTGGCGTGCGCGGCGCCGGCCCGGCGGCTGTGGTCACCGATATCGGGCTGCTCGCCCCAGACGCCGACGGCGAGTTGGTGCTCGTCGCCCTGCACCCCGGGCGCACCATCGACGAGGCGCGTGCCAACACCGGCTGGCCCTTGCGAGTGGCCGACGACCTGAGAACGACCGAGCCGCCCAGCGCTGATGAGTTGCGGTTATTGCGCGAAGAACTGGATCCGGACGGCGTCTACCTCAAGGGCAGCGGTGGCTGAAGCGGCCGGCCGGCAAACCACTATCGGCAGCATTCGCTCAGGAAGCCACTCAACCGAATAATCATCGGTCTTGGCCGGATCCGCTTGACTCTCCTTCGGCCAGGACGTATATTTCGAGCATTCCCGCGCACAATCAGAAGAATCGTTGCAAGAAGCCGGCTTTCGACGCATGAAAGACGGCAGGCTTGCCGTTTTGGCTTACTCTGTTTGCATGATAGGCCCCTGGAGGCGTCCGTTTCATGGAAGTCAGCGGCTTGTTCACCTACCCGATCAAAGCCTGTGCCGGTCACAGCCTGATGCGCGCGGCGTTGATGCCGCGCGGTCTGGCGCACGATCGCTGGATGATGGTGGTCGATCTCGACGGGCGGTTTCTGACCCAACGCGAATGCCCGACGCTGGCGCTCGTGCTTCCCACGGTCGAGACGGACCGGTTGACGGTGAGCGCACCCGGTGCGGCCGCGCTCGCACTCCCGATACGCACAGACGGGCCGCGTCGCGAGGTCGTGATCTGGAAGTCGACGTGCGAGGCGATCGATCAAGGTGACCTGGTGGCCGAATGGTTCAGCGCCCATCTGGGGCGCCCGGTGAGGCTGGTGCGGATGGTCGATGGCTTCAACCGCACGCTCGATCAGCACTATGCCCCCCGCCCGAGCGATACCACCGGCTTTGCCGACGGGTATCCGATCCTGGTGCTCAGCGAGGAGTCGTTGATGGACCTCAACCGCCGGCTGACGACGCCGCTGCCCATGAACCGCTTCCGGCCCAACATCGTCGTGCGCGG
>JAEURK010000032.1 GCA_016789175.1 Anaerolineales bacterium | reverse complement strand
ACGCGCCGCTCGGTCAGGCGGTCGCCGGGCTGGCTTTCGGCCTCTCGCAATACGTCGTGGCCCGGGCCGGCTTCTTCAGCATCAACACTACCGTGGCCTGGGTGCCGTGGTTGGCGCTGGCGAGCGATAGCCTCCTGGCCGCATCGAACTGGGCGGAGCGCGGTCGTGGTCTGCTGTGGCTGACCGGGTTGGCCGCTCTGCAACTGCTGGCCGGGCATGCCCAGACCACGTGGTATGCGTGGCTGTTGCTGGCCGCTTGGGTCGGCTGGCGGTGGGTTGCGGCCCCGGCCGGCACCCGGCGGACGATGCTGCTCAACGTCAGCGTCCTCGGCCTCGCGGGTGTCTGGGCGGCCGCGATCGCGGCCGCTCAACTGCTGCCGACCGCCGAGCTCCTGCGCCAATCGCAACGCGCCGACTCGGCCGAGATCGGTTTCGTGCTGACCTACTCGTTCTCGCCCTGGCGCTTGTTCACGCTCCTGGCCCCGGACCTGCTTGGGACGCCGGCCGGCCGCGAATACTTCGGCTACGGCATGTACCTGGAGGACGCGATCTACAGCGGCGTCATCCCATTGGTGCTGGCCGTGGCAACCCTGGGGGTCGGCAGTGCCCGCGCGATCGGCGCCTTGGTGCGACGGACTGCCGCGCCGGTGCGCACGGCGGCGCCGACCGGTCTGGCGGCGCTGCTGATCGCGGCTGGCCTGATCCTGGGCCTGGGCGCCAACACGCCGGTCTTCCCGTGGCTGTACGCACATGTGCCGACCTTCAATATGTTTCAGGCCCCGACCCGCATGATGCTCTGGCTGGTGTTCGGCCTGGCGCTCCTGGCCGGGTGGGGCGTCACGCGCTGGCAGGCAGTGGGCGGTCGCGCGTTGTATTGGACGCGCCTCGGCACGGCCGGCGCGGCCGGTCTGGCGCTCGTGGCCTTCGGGTTGGCGGCGGCGCTCGATCCGACGGCGCGTCCCCTGGCATTGATGCGCTGGATGGCTTTAGGTGCGGCCCCGGCCGGGATCAACCTGGCGGTCGCCGGGGCTCTGACCTTGTTGGCGCCCGGGGCGCACGGTGACGCCACTCAGCCCGCGTTCTGGCGCCGCCGGCGGGCGTGGGCCTGGCCGACGCTGGTGGTCGTGGCCGTGGCCGCCGACCTGATCACGGCCGATCTGGGTGTCAACCCCGGCGCGGCGGCCGATCTCTACAAACGACCCGGTGCTGCCGATGCCGCGGTGCAGGCAGCGGCCGGCGACGGACGCGTGTTCGCATTCCCGGACGACGAGCACACGCTCAAGTTCGAGCCGTACTTCAGCTTTGCCAGCTACGGCGATCCCGAACGAATGGCGCAAGGCGCGCGCGATGCCTTGCTTCCGAACAGCGGTATGTTGGCCGGCATCGCGTCCTTCAACAACTTTGATCCGCTCGTGTCTTCGCGCTGGTTGGCCTACACGGCCGTGTTGAGTGAGACGCGTTCGCTGGCGCTCCTCAACCTGGCCGATGTGCGCGTCCTGTCCGCGCCGGCTGCGGGGCCGCAAGGCCTCGATTGGTCGAGCTGGCCGGTGGTGGCAGAGGTCGACGGGGTTCAATTCCGGGCTGTCCCTGGCGAGCCGGCTCACACCCGGGTGGTATACTCGTCGATTACGGTTGTTGATGCGAATGCGGCGGCTTCCGAACTGCGTGCAACGGATTTCGACCCAGACACCGTCGTGATCGTTGAGCCAGCCCTGCCCGTCGGTTCACAGACCTTTACCGAGCGACCAGACGGGCCCGATCAGATCACGGCCTCCGTTTCGCTCGAGCGCGATGGGTGGGTGCTACTCTCAGATGCCGCTTATCCCGGCTGGATAGCATTTGTCGACGGCCGCCCGGCAGCCGTGCACCCGGCTGATCTGGCTTTTCGGGCCGTTCCGGTCCCGGCTGGGGACCACACCGTGGTCTGGGTCTATCGGCCTGAGCCGTGGCAGTGGGGTGGGATCATCTCTCTGTCGAGCCTGATGTTTTGGGGCCTGGCCTGCGCCATGACGGCGGCCCGGTCCTTTCTGCAAAGAACCCGCACACAATCTACGGCAACGTGATCCGATCGCCGCGGCGCGCGTTGTCACCGAAAGGGACGCGACGCCATGATGATGGATGCGGCCACGACCGCCAAACCCGTTGCGGTCAAGGAACTGTTCGCGCGACTCCTCTCCAACGTGGAGAAAGTAATCGTCGGCAAAACCCGCGAGGTCGAGCTGACC
The DNA here is from genome assembly GCA_016789175.1 of Anaerolineales bacterium. Taxonomy (GTDB): domain Bacteria; phylum Chloroflexota; class Anaerolineae; order Anaerolineales; family UBA6663; genus UBA6663. The sequence continues at coordinate 4,346 of JAEURK010000032.1, read as the reverse complement.
CTGATCGGCCTGCTGTGTCACGGCCATCTCCTGATCGAAGACGTGCCCGGTGTCGGCAAGACCACCCTGGCCAAGACGCTGGCACGTTCGCTCGGTACCTCGTTCAACCGCCTGCAATTCACGCCCGACATGTTGCCCAGCGACGTCACGGGTGTGTCGATCTTCAATCAGCAGACGCGCGAGTTCGAATACCGACCGGGCCCGATCATGGCCCAGGTCGTGCTCGCAGACGAGATCAACCGCGCCACGCCGAAAACGCAGGCCGCCCTGCTCGAGGCCATGGAAGAGCGTCAGGTCACGGTCGACGGCGTGACGCACATGCTGCCCGAACCGTTCATGGTGCTCGCCACGCAAAACCCGATCGAGTACGAGGGCACGTTCCCGCTGCCTGAGGCGCAGCTGGATCGCTTCCTGTTTCGGCTGTCGCTCGGTTATCCGGGTGTGGCCGACGAGATCGCGGTGCTCGACCGCCAGCAGTTCTCGCACCCGGTCGAATCGCTTGGCCAGGTCGTGACGGTGGCGGAGCTCAAGGCCGCCCAGCAGTCTATCAAATCCGTGCATGCCGCCCCGGCGCTCAAGGCCTACATCGTCGAGATCGTCCGGCGCACCCGCGATCACGGTGACGTGTATCTGGGCGCCAGCCCGCGCGGGAGCCTCGCGCTCTATCGCGGCGCGCAGGCCCGGGCCGCGTTGGATGGCCGCGATTACATTCTGCCCGACGACATCAAGGCCCTGGCCGAGGCGGCCCTGGCCCACCGGGTGATCATCAGCCCGGCCGCCCGCATCCGCAATATCGAGCCGCGCGCCATCGTCGCCGACGTGGTCAAGTCGGTGGCCGTGCCCGGCGGCAGTCAACTCCGCGACACGCGCTGATCGTCGCCAACGGCTCCGCCGATGCGCTTTCGCCAGATCCTCGTCTTCAGCCTGGCTCTCGTCTCCCTGGCGGTGGCGCTTGTCACCGGCCGGGATCTCTTCTATAGCCTGTTCTACCTGTGGGTGGCCCTGATCGCGATCGCGGCCGGCTGGGCCTGGCTCAGCCTGCGCGGCGTACGGGTCGGTCGCCAGACGCGCGGCCTGATCGCGCAGGCCGGCCAGATCTTCGGCGAGCGTCTGCAGCTCCGCAACGCCAGCCGCTTTCCGAAATTGTGGATCGAAGTGCGCGACGACTCGGACGTGCCCGGACATCGCGCCGGTCAGGTGTTGACCGGGCTGGCGCCTCAGGCACAACGCTCATGGACGGTGCGCACGCCGGCCCGGCAGCGCGGCCGATATCGCCTGGGTCCGCTTTCGCTGATCTCGGGCGACCCCTTTGGCCTGTTTCAAGTCAAACGCTTCCTGCCGCAGACCAATCACATCGTCATCCTGCCCTACACGGCCCCGGTCCATAGCTTCTTCCTGGCCCCGGGCATGACCCCGGGCGGTGAGTTCCTGCGCCGGCGCACGCACTACGTTACAGCCAACGCCGCCGGTGTGCGCGACTACGTCCACGGCGACTCGCTCAGCCGCATCCACTGGAAGTCGACGGCCCGTCGCGATCGCCTGATGGTCAAGGAGTTCGAGCTGGATCCCCTGGCCGATCTGTGGCTGCTGATCGACGGCGACGCCTCGACCCAGGCCGGCGCCATCGGTGAAGCCACGGAGGAGCTCGGCGAGCACTGGTATGACCGCTCGGCACCGTATGTGTTGCCTCCCTCCACCGAGGAGTATCTGGTGAGCTCGGCGGCCTCGTTGGCCCAGTTCTTCATCCGGCAGGACCGCTCGGTCGGCCTGGTCGCCTATGGCGCGGCGCGCACGGTCGTGCAGCCGGACCGCGGCGAGCGTCAGCTGGCCAAGGTGCTCGAGACGCTGGCCGTCTTCCATGCCGACGGGCACACGCACCTGGCCGACGCTCTCTCACTCGAGACCGATCTCCTGCCGCGGGGCGCCACACTCGTGATCTGCACGGCCACCTGGGACACGCGCTGGGTCGCGCTGGCGCGCGGCCTCAAGCGGCGTGGCGTGACAGTCGCGGCCGTGATCACCGATGCCCTGACCTTCGGCGGGCCGCGCTCGAGCGCGGGCGCGTCCGAGGCTTTGATGAGCGTCGGGATCCCGACCGTTGTGGTGCGCAACGGCGACGATCTGGCGCAGGTGCTGTCGCGCAGCAAGGACGGATAGCGCCGTCCGGCATTCCTCGATCGTCCTTTGATCGATATATACTTTCTCCATGGCATCCTCCAAGTCACTCGCCGCCCGTGTCGAGGCCTTGCGCCGCGAGCTGCATGAGCACCTGTACCGCTACCATGTGCTGTCGGCGCCCACGATCTCGGACCTGGAATACGACGCGCTCTTCAAAGAGTTGCAGGCGCTCGAGGCCGAGCATCCCGAGCTGCGCACGCCGGATTCGCCCACAGTGCGGGTCGGCGGCACCATCAGTGAGAAGTTCGAAAAGGTCCGGCACCCGGGCCCGATCCTGAGCCTGAGCAACTGCTTCGATGCCGACGACGTGCGGGCCTGGTTCGAGCGCATCCGAAAACTCGATCCCCGGGTGGCCGAAGCCGCCTTTGTGGTCGAGCCCAAGATCGATGGTCTGACCGTCGTGCTCCACTATCGTGACGGCGTGTTCGTGCAGGGCGCGACGCGCGGCGATGGCGAGATCGGCGAGGATATCACGCCGAATCTGCGCACGCTGCGCAAACTGCCCCTGCGACTCCGCGGGGCAGATGAAGGATCCGGCAAGGGCAGGCGCCGCGCGGCAGCCGCCGCGCCGCCGCCGGTGTTAGTCGTGCGCGGTGAGGCCGTGATCTACACGACCGACTTCGAGCGCTTCAACCAGGCCCAAATCGCCAAGAACGGGCGCACGTTTGCCAACCCGCGCAACACGGCCTCGGGCGCGTTGCGCAACCTCGACACGACTCTGACCGCGGCGGTGCCGATCTCGTTACTGTGCTACCAGGTCGTGGCGGCCGAAGGCTTGACCCCCGGCACGCAATGGGAGACGCTGACGTATCTGCGCGACTTCGGCTTCCCGGTCTCAGACGTGGCGCGCCGGTTCACGGCCCTCGAGGACGCGATCACCTACTGCCAGTCGTTTGCGGATAAGCGCGACTCGCTGCCGTTCGAGATCGACGGCATGGTGATCAAGCTCGACGACCTGCGGCTGCAGACTGATCTGGGCTTCGTCGGCAAAGATCCGCGCGGGGCCACAGCCTTCAAGTTCCCGGCGCGCGAGGTGACGACCCAACTGGTCGACGTGACGGTCGACGTCGGTCGCACCGGCAAGATCACGCCGACGGCCGTGCTCGAGCCGGTCGAGGTCGGCGGCGTCACGGTGCGTAACGCCACGCTGCACAACTTTGACTACATCCGCGACAACGACATCCGGCTCGGCGATCGGGTGTTGCTCAAGCGCTCGGGCGACGTGATCCCTTACGTGATCGGCCCGGTGCTCGAGGCCCGCACCGGCGGCGAGAAGAAGATCAAGCCGCCCAAGACCTGCCCCTCGTGCGGCGAGCCGGTGCAACAGGCCGAGGGCGAGGTTGACGTGTTCTGCGTCAACAGCGCCTGCCCGGCCCAGCTCAACCGCGTGGTCGAGTACTTCGGCGCCGTGCTCGACATCGAAGGCTTCGGCGAGAAGATCGCGCACGCCAGCGTCGAGCAGGGCAAGGTGCGCGACGTCGCCGACGTTTTCACGCTGTCGAAAGAGGCGCTGCTCGACTTACCCGGGTTCGCCGATAAGAAGGCCGATAAGCTCCTGGCCGCGATCCAGGCCGCCAAGACCCGGCCGCTCGGACGGTTGCTGGCCGCGCTGGGGATCCGGGGCATCGGCTTTGTCGCCGCCAACGACCTTGCGGCGCACTTCGGCTCGTTCGATGCGCTGGGCGCCGCTGACGCCGAGACGCTGCAACAGGTCGACGGCATCGGGCCGAGCGCATCGGCCGCTGTGGTCGAGTGGTTCGCCGAGAAGCGCAACCGGGCCGTCCTCGACAAACTGCGCGTTGCCGGCGTGTGGCCCACCGCCGCACCAAAGGTCGCCTCGACGGCGGCCGGCCCGTTCACGGGCCAGACCTTCGTGATCACGGGCACGCTCCCGACACTTGGGCGCGACGAGGCCAAGGAATACATCGAGGCCCGCGGCGGCAAGGTCACGGACAGCGTCAGCAAGAAGACCAGCTATCTCGTCCTGGGGGAGTCGCCCGGTTCGAAGCTGGCCAAGGCGCAAAGTCTCGGCGTCACGATCCTGGACGAGGCGGCCCTGCGGACATTGGGTGGTTGAGCGATCGGGGGTTGGGGGGGCCCCGGGGGCCCGCACCCCCCGTTGGCCCCCCCGGGGGATAAGCAAAACCCCACGCGGACGGCACAAAACC
>JAEURK010000031.1 GCA_016789175.1 Anaerolineales bacterium | reverse complement strand
ACCGAAGGGCGGCATGCACTTCTCGAGGTTGCCCTGGGTGACCGTTTGGTACAGCTCGCCGGGTGTGCGTGGGTCGAGGCGCTCGGGCGTCGTGAAATCCGGCACGGGCTCACCGCGCAAGCCCAGGAGCTCGGCGGACTTCTCGCCGTCGCCGCGCCCGGTCACGCCGTGGCAGGCCGCGCAGTGGTCGGCGAAGACCGCAGCCCCCTGCACCATCGACGGCGCCGCTGAAGGAAAGCTGTTGGTGTTCACAGCCGGGGGCTGTGCCTCGACGGAGCCGGCCATGGGCGCCGATTGACGCACACCGGCGCTCAGGCCCGGCGGCGGCGTCACATCCCCGGCCAGAGAGCAACCAGCCAGCCATAAGGCAGACAGCGCCAGGCCCAGAGCGATGTGAGCGTGGACACCGCGCCGGGCGTCCAGGTTCGCCGGTGCAGAAAGTGAGTTGCGTTCAGTCATACGGAGTTGGTTTCCTCAGGAAGCCCGGCACCACAGCGACCACAGAAGCGGTCCTGCGGGTCGGCCGTCTCGCCGCAGCGATTGCAGGCTCGCGGCTGCGGCAGGGCCAGGCCACACGCGCCGCAGAATCGATCGCCCAATCCCGCGGCTGCACCGCAGCCGGAGCACCGATGCCCGGGTTCCAGCACAGACAGAGCCACTGGGGTCGGGGTTGCGGCGACCGGGCTCGCCGCGCCCAAGGGTCGTCGCCGTGCCAGGATCGCGGCCTCGAATGGATCAGCCTCGCTGGCCCCGTTCGTGTGGGCCGCGACGGCGGTGGTCACCGGGCCCTGCGGAGGCGGGTTGATTGGCACCGCCGGCGTGACCGGACGACGTCGGGCGGCGATCGCCGCCTCGAGTGCGTCGGTTTCCTCCACCGGCAACGCCGGAAGCGTGTCGAGGCGGCGAAGGATCGCAGCACCGCGCGCCATCAGGGCGGCGCGTTGTTCGGCGAAGTCTTCTTGTGTGAGGTTGCCCGCGTCGTGATCGGTCTCCAACGCGTGCAGGGCCGCCAACACCGAGTCGCGCTCGATCGACAACGCCTCCTGTTCGGACTGAGACTGTTCCGCGTCGTCGGCCGCGCGGCGAAGCCTGCGCACGGCAAGGATGACGATCACGGCGATCAGGGCAACGCCCCCGACAACGATAGCGAGGTCCATGGTTATTGATCCAACAAGGGCTCGATCCACGCCGCCAGGTCGGCCTGCGTCGTCGGCCCGATGATGACGTGCGCCAGGATGCCGTTCTTGTCGATGATGTACGTCTCCGGCACGCCCTTAATCCGATAGGCTTGCGAGATGCGGGTGCCGAGGTCGATGCCGTTGGGATACGTGATGCCGAAGCGCTGGGTGAACAACGCGGCATCCTTCTCGAAGTCGGCGTAGTCGACGCCCAGGAAGAGCACACCGCGATCGCGGTATGCCTGCCAGCTCTGCTCGAGCTCGAGCGCCTCGACCTCACACGGGCCGCACCACGACGCCCAGAAGTTCACGACCACCACCTGGCCCGACAACTCGGAGAGCGTATACGTCGCGCTGCCGTCAAAGGTCGTGAGCGAGAAGTCCGGCGCGCGCTCGCCGGCCCCGACCGACCCGGCGGCCAACGGCCCGCTGCGGCTCATTCGGAAGGCGACCAGGCCCAGGAGGCTTATCAGGAAGGCCCAGGCCCCGATCTGCCACCAGCGCCACCGTCGGGGGCCGGCCTCAGGCCGGGCAACCGGCATTGGCACCGGCGACGCGGCCGATTCGTCCTCCGGCACGGCGGCGGGCGAGGTGGAGAAGTCCGTCATGGCGTGCTCCGGGTTGTCTTGGAGTGTTTGAACTCTTGCTCCATGCGGGCGAGATACGGGTCCGGCGGCTGACCTACAGCCGGCGGCTGACCTACAGCCGGCGGCTGACCTACAGCCGGGGAAGCGTTGGGTGCCGCGACAGTCCGGGCGGCGACGATCGCGGTCTTGCGGGCGCCGCGCAGGAAACGCCACCAGGCAACCGCGCCGGCGAGCACGGCCAGCGGCGGGAGCACCCAGATCAGGAGCGTCAGGCCGTTGGTGGATGGCCGGGCGAGCACCCGCTCGCCATAGAGCGTGACGAAGTGATCGACGATCTGCTGCTCGCTCCAGCCCTCCGCCAGCTTCTCGCGGATGGTCTCGCGCCACTGTGCGCAGGCGACGGTCCCGCACACGTCGAGCGGGATGTTCTCGCAGACCGGGCAGTACAGGTTCTTGGCGATGCGGTTGACCTCATCGTCCGACGGCTGGCTGTTTTGAGCCTCGGCCTGGGGCGTGCCGAGCAGCAGCCCCAGACACAGTCCCAGCCATAACAGGATGCGCTTGAGCATGGTGTCAGTCTCCCGTTGCCGGCGCCGCGCGCTGCGCCAGCACGACTTTGCGCGGTTCGCGCGCGTCGGGCCAGGCCGCCACGAGCGTGCCCAGGATGAAGATGAGGCCGCCGGCCCAGACCCAGTTCACCAACGGGTTGACGTAGACCTTGAAAGTCGCGGCACCGCTGCCGGAGCCGTCCCACGTGGTCAACAGCACATAGAAGTCGTCTTCGATCGCGCTGCGCACACCGGGAATGGTCATCGATTGCTCGCTGCTTAAGAAGAAGTCGCTGCGCGGATGCAGGGCTTCGAGCAACCGGCCGTCGCGGAAAACGCTGACCGTGGCGCGGGTCACCTCACGGTCGTCGTCGGTCGTGAACTGCTGCAGGTCGTCGTAGACCATCACGTAGTTGCCGACCGTCAACTGCTCGCCGGGCAGCAACTGGCCCTGAGTCTCCTCCTGGAAGACGTTGGAGGCGATGATGCCCGCGGTCATCACCAGGACGCCCAGGTGAATGATGTAGCCACCATAGCGACGGCGATTGCGAGCCGCGAGACCCAGGAAGGCCGTCCAAACCGGCTCGGCGTTAGCCCGGGCGCGGGCGCGGGTGCCCTTCACGAATTCGGTAAGCGTGGTGGCCGTCGACAACGCCGCCGAGGCGAACGCCACGAGCGCGATGGGGTTGGTGATCCCGGCGAGCACCAGCGCGATGACCACGACAACCGCGACGGCGGCCGGCACGCGCAGCATCCGGCCCAGGCGCTGCGGCGACATCGTGCGCCACGACAGCAACGGCCCGATGCCCATCAAGATCACGAGCGCCAGGAACTGCGGACCGGTCACCTGGTTGTAGTACGGCGGGCCGACGCTGATCTTCTGACCCGTCGCCAGCTCGGAGATCATAGGGAAGACCGTGCCCCAGAACACGGTGGCCGCGATGCCCAGGAAAAGCACATTGTTGAGGAGGAAGGCCGCCTCGCGCGAGAGCATGTGGGTCAGCTGGTTATCGGCCGAGAGGTGGTCCCACTCCCGAAAGAGCAAGGCCAACGAGACCACGAAGGTGAAGGCGATGAAGCCGAAGAAGGCCGGGCCAATGGCGCTTTGGGCGAAGGCATGCACCGACGACAGAACGCCGGAGCGCGTCAGGAACGTCCCGAAGATCACCAGCGCGTAGGTCAGGATGATCAAGATCATGTTCCATTTCTTGAGCATCCCGCGCTTCTCCTGGATCATGACCGAGTGCAGGAAGGCAGTGCCGGTCAGCCAGGGCAGAAAGGCCGCGTTCTCGACCGGATCCCAGCCCCAGTAGCCGCCCCAGCCAAGCACGTCGTAAGCCCAGCGCCCGCCCAGGATCAGGCCGAGCGAAAGGAAGAGCCAGCCCACCAGGGTCCAGCGGCGGGTGGTGCGGATCCAGGCGTCATCGGCGCGCCGGGCGATCAGGGCCGCGACCGCGAAGGCGAAGGGCACGACGAAACTGACGAAGCCGGTGTACAGCATCGGCGGGTGGATGATCATGCCCGGATGACGAAGCAGCGGGTTGAGGCCGCGCCCGTCGATCGCGGTGAAGGCGAAGGTTCCGGCCGGCTGAAGCATGGCCTCGACCGTCTCGCCGGTCGACGTGATCCAGATCGGAGCAAAGGGGTTCTCGAACAAGACGATCAGGGCCACGAAGAAACCGAGTGTGACCATCATGACCGCGATCACATACGGCATCAGATCCCGATCCTGGTCCCACTTGCGCAACAACGCGGCGGCGGCGAAGGTCGCCATCAACCAGCTCCAGAAGAGCAGGCTGCCGGCCTGTCCGCCCCACCAGGCCGTGATCTTGAGGTAGAGCGGCATGGCTCGGCTGGTGACGTTGGCGACGTACCCGATCTCGTAATGGTCGGTCACCAGCAAGCTGACCAGGCAGACGGCCGCAAGCGTGAGCGTCGGCCAGGTGGCCAGCGCGGCCTGGTGTGCGAGCGCCAACCAGGCGGGCCGGCGACGCGGGCCGCTAAGGAGCCCGAGGGCGATGGCTGCGATGGCCAGAGCGAGGGTGAGGAGCAGTGAGCCGTATCCCAGGAATGCAATCACAGTGGGCCTCTCGCGTTAAGGTGCCACGGGCGTGGCCGCGCCGCCCGGGGCCTGCTCGTAACGAGTCGGGCACTTGAGCAGCAGCTCGTCGGCGTAGAACACGCCGTCGGCGCCGAGTTTGCCGACCACGATCGCCTGGGCCTCGTTCTTGAGCAGGTCGGGCTTGGGGCCGACGTAGACCACGCGCATCCGCGCCGCAGTCGGATCGATGGCAGCCGCGTGCAGCACGGCGGCGAGGCCGCCGGCGGCCTGGACCTCGGCATCATCGGTGGGCACGTTCGCGATCGCGAACGAGATCTCGAGCGTCTCGGGGTTAACCTGGATCGTGTCGCCGAGCACGGCTCCGGTCACGCGCAGGATCTTGCCGGCCGCGCCGGTGGCGGGGTCTGTGACTTCGTTGACCGAGTAGAAGTACTGCTGGGTGCTCTGCATGGACACGACCACCAGAGCCACGATCGCGGCCAGGATCGCACCGCCGCCGAGCCAAAACTTCAGCTTGAACCCGCCAGTGGCCGGGAGGGACGGTTGCAGAACCTGCGTTGCATGTGACATGGGACACTCCTGTTGGTGACGACGGTGTTGAAGCCAACCGACGTTCAGGCTTCGGGTCGCGCGCGGGTCGGTGCGCCGCACTGGCGGCAGAAGGCGTCTTTGGCGGCGAGCGGGCGACCACACGAGGTGCAGTACTGGTGTGCCGGTCGAGACAGGCTGGTCGGGGGCGGCGTCGGTTTCGGTGAGCCTGCTCCCTTGGGTGCGCGCGCGATCGGCCTTACACGTGTCCGTGGGAGCGGCGCAGAAACGACTGGATCTCCCCCGGCCGAGCGCCGGCGCCACCAGAGCGCGCCACCCCACCCGGCCAGGCCGAGCCCACCGAGCAGTAAGGCACCGCCGAGCCAAATCCGCCAGGCGTCCGGCCCGGTCGGCAGGCCGACACCGCTGGCAGAGGTGTTGACAGGCGCCGCAGCGGCCGCTGCGGGCAGGCCGGCCCCGGCCGGGTTCTCCTCGACCGACAGCGTCGAGCTCGACTTGGTGTAGCTGAGTTCGACCTGCACGGCCTGACCGGGAGCCAGCGCGCCAAGTGAAGCGGTGTGGTAGTTCAGGCCAAGGTCGCTGCTTCCGGCGAGCATCACGGGCGGTTGCGAGGACAGCCCGGCGGCGTCACGCGGCTCCTGCACCCGCAGGGTCGCCGCCACTACCCGCCAGCTCGGCGCCCAATCGAACGTGAACGCGCGTTGGTCGCCCGTGATCGCCAGGCCCGGGTCGTAGTACTCGACCTGGAAGCTTGCGACTGTGGCCTGCAGGGTCACGGCGATCAGGTCGCCATCGGCCGACGTGACAAACTGAGCGTTCATCAGCGAGCCATCGGCCTGCTGCGCGGCGACGGCGAACGGTCCGCCGGAGACGGCCGGGATGTTGATCGTGATCGACGCCGGAAGGGTAACCTCGGGCGCCAAAGTCCCGCGCAGGATGACCAGCATCGAGGCCCGGTCATACTCCGGCCACAGCTCGATCGTCAGAGCGCTCAGCGCGACATCGCTTTGAGCGGCGACTGGCGGCGCCCAGGCCAGGAGCAGGGTGAGGAGGGCGCCGGCCAGCCAGCGGCCGGCGCCCCTGAACGTTCCGTGCATCAATCGTGTTCCCTCCCGTCGGCATGGCACTGAATACAGTTGCTGTTGAAGCCGTTCACGTCATCGTGCTCTCTAGCCATCTTGCTGGAGCTGTGACAGGCCTCGCACGTCCAGCTGCCGTAGTTGTTGCCGGGGTGACAATCCCCACAGCTCGCGCCTTCGTGGTTCTGCGGGAAGGTGTGGTTGAAGTTCGCGTTCTTCCAGTTGCCGGTGTCTTTGTGGCAGTTCGCGCACGGCGCCGGGAAGTGATTGCCCGGCGGGGTATGGCACGACGAACAGTCCGTGCTGCCGATCGAGCTATGGTTGAATGTCGCGTTTTTCCAGTTGCCGGTGTCGGTGTGGCAGGTGCTGCACGGCCCGCCGAAATGGTTCGCCGGCGCGCGCGTGGCGTGGCAGGCCGAGCAATCGGTGCTGCCGATCGTGGCGTGATTGAAGCGGGCGTTGCGCCAGTTGCCGGTGTCGGTGTGGCAGGCGTTGCAGGCCCCGGCGTAGTGATTGGCCGGCTTGCGATTAGCGTGACAGACCGCGCAGTCGGTGCTGCCGATTGTGCTGTGATTGAAGACCGCGTTCTTCCAGTTGCCGGTGTCGGTGTGACAGGCGTTACAGGCCCCGGCGTAGTGATTGGCCGGCTTCTTCGCGGCATGACAGACCGCGCAGTCGGTGCTGCCGATAGTGCTGTGGCTGAAGACCGCGTTCTTCCAGTTGCCCGTGTCCTTGTGGCAGGTGCTGCAGGCCCCGGCGTAGTGATTGGCCGGCTTCTTGGCAGCATGACACGTGGCGCAATCGGTGCTACCCATGTTGGCGTGGTTGAACGAGGCGTTCTTCCAGTTGCCGGTGTCGGTGTGGCAGGTGCGGCACGTGCCCGGATAATGGTTCGCCGGCTTCTTTGCAGCATGACACGTGGCGCAATCGGTACTACCCATGTTGGCGTGGTTGAACGAGGCGTTCTTCCAGTTGCCGGTGTCGGTGTGGCAGGTGCTGCAGGCCCCGGCATAGTGGTTGGCCGGCTTCTTGGCGGCGTGACAGACGGCGCAGTCGTTGGCGCCCATGTTGGCGTGGTTGAACTTGGCGTTCTTCCAGTTGCCGGTGTCGGTGTGACAGGTGCGGCACGCGCCCGGGTAGTGTCGCGCCGGTGCGGTGTGGCAGGTGGCGCAGTCGGTCGTGCCGATGTTGGCGTGGTTGAACGACGCATTCCGCCAGTTGCCGGTGTCGCGGTGGCAGGTCGCGCAGTTACCGGGGTAGTGATTGGCCGGCTTCCGGGCGGCGTGGCAGGCAATGCAATCGTACGAGCCCATGTTCGCGTGGTTGAAGCTCGCGATGCGCCAGTTGCCGGTGTTGGTATGACAGGTCCGGCAGTTTCCGGGGTAATGATTGGCCGGCTTCTTGGCGGCGTGACAGGTGCTGCAGTCGGCGGACCCGATCACACTGTGATCGAAACGCACCTTTTTCCAGTTGCCGGTGTCGGTGTGGCAGCGCGCGCAAGGCGCGGCCCAGTGTCCGGCCGGCGCAGCGTGGCAGGCCAGACAATCCTTGGTGCCGATGGTGCTGTGGTTGAAGGCGACATTCGACCACTTGTCGGTCTTGTGGCAGAGCGCACACTGGCCGTCGTAGTGGTTGGCCGGCTTATCCTTGGTGTGGCAGCTCGCGCAATCCGTGAGACCGGTGTGGTTGAAGTGCACGGGGCGCCAGGCGGCTGTGATATGGCACGACGAGCACTGGCCGGCGTAGTGGTTGGCCGGCTTGTCCTTGGTGTGGCAGCTGACGCAGTCTGTCAAACCGGTGTGGTTGAAGTTGGCCGGTCGCCAGGCGCGCGTCGTGTGACACGACGCGCATTGCCCGGCGTAGTGATTCGCCGGTTTGTCCTTGGTATGGCAGCTCGCGCAATCCGTGAACCCGGTGTGGTTGAAGATCGCGGGCGTCCAGCCATTGGCCGTGTGACAGCTGCTGCATTCGCCCGGAAAGTGTGGATCCGGGGCGTCCGGCGCGTGACAGGCGGAGCACTCGCGCGGCGTTCCGGAGTAGACCCCGCCGCTATGGCAGCTTTCGCATTCAAGGTCGGCGTGCTCGCCGACCAGCGGGAAGAAGTCGTGGGGCCCGGCCGTGGCCAGGGGTGGGAAGGGCACGCCGTGCGCCGCGACAGCGCGCGCCGGTGCGGTCGAGGTCGCGAGCGGCAGGCCGTTGGTGCTTACGCTGCGCCGCAAGGCCTCGCCGATCGGGCGCTGTTCGACCCCGGCGCGATCGGTACTCACCGCAGCCACGACCGCGTGGGCCTTCATGACGGCGGCCGCATAGGCACGCGGATCGCTCTTCGGGACAACCGCGAGACCTCGCAACACGTCCTCGTAGCGCGCGACCACCATGAACAGGCGCTGGCGCAGCCGGCCGCGTTCGGCCTCGGGAGCGGCGTCGACGGCGGCGACGGCCCGGTCGAGCGCGGCATCGGCGGCCGTCAAAATGGCGGGTTCGACCTCCTGGCCGGAACGCTCCTCGAGGTCGGCGACATGCTGTTCAAGATCGTCAAGCCAATGTTCGGCCAACGCAGCCGGATCCTCGATCGTCAGAACGCGCACGCCCGACACCCAGTCCTGGAGCGGATACAGGGCGTCGCCCGGCACAAAGGGTTCGGCAACCGCCAGGCCGGTGAGCATGGCGCCGGTCGCAAAGACCAGCACGATCGATGTGATGAGCAGCCAGGTGAATCTTTGTCGCATGGTGTCCTGCCTTACTCCCACACGCCCTGATGCACAGTCGTCGCGAACTCAGGCGACTGGCGCAATTTGGCGAGCTTCCAGTACCGCAGGATTCGGTCGGTCATGGCGGGACCGCCCAGCGCGAGGTCCTGGCGGAGCGGACCCAAATCCGTCCCCCACTCGATCAGGTCGCGCAACGGGTCAGCCAGTGTCTGTTGGCCAACGACCAGGGCGCCCACCAGACGCTGGCCGCTTAAGACGAGACGCAACGAGCTCGCCCCTTGCTCGGACCAGGCGCTGGCATAGGCGTGCGGCGTGGTAGTCATGACCTCAGAGGATCCGCGCGAGATGTGCTGCACGATGTCCGGCTCGGCCAGTTCGCGACCGGCGCCCAACTGCCCCATGGCCGTAATGTGCAGGCCGAAGAGCAGGCAGGCGTTGAAGGCGATACCCTTGACGTAGGCCGTGCGCATTCCGGGATAACGAGCCGTCATGTTGCGCCCCGCGATCCGGCCCGCGGCAACCGCGCTCGGCCAGAGCGAGTCGAGTGTGTAGCGTTCGGTCCAGCGATCCCATACCTGGGCACAGTCGCCGGCGGCGTACACATCGGGCACGATGGTCTGCAGGTATTCGTCGACCAGGATGCCCTTGTCAAGCTTGAGGGCGCTGTCACGCGCCAGGCCGATCTGGGGCTTGACGCCGATCCCGGCGCCAACCAGATCACAGGCGAGCACCTCGCCCGAGGTCAGCTTGACGCCCGTGACCCGGCCACGCGCGTCGCCGATCACCTCGGCCACCTCGCTACGGTAGTGGATGTGAACGCCGTGCTCGGTCATGCGCTCGGCCAGGGTGCGCGACTCTTTTTCGTTGAAGACCGCGCTCCAAAGCGTGTCCTTGCGCACCAGGAAGTGGGTTTCGACCTTGTGGTGCGCGAGCCCTTCGACCAGTTCGAAGGCCGTGATGCCGCCGCCCACGACCACGGCCCGGCGCGCGCGTTTGGCGCGGCGGAGCAGATCACGTGTGCCGTCCAGCGTGTCCAGATAAACTACGCCGTCCAGTTCGTGCCCAGGGTTCGGCAACGGCACGGCGCGCGCGCCGGTCGCGATCAACAGCTTGTCATAGGGCAGCCGGCGACCGTCTGCAAGTTCGACCTGCCGCGCCTCGACATCCAGCCGGGTGGCAGCCCCCTGTACAAGCGTGATCCCTTTGGCAGCGTACCAATCGAGGCTCCGGGCAATCACCTGCCGATCCGGGATCTCGTTGATGACGACGTAGGCCAGCCCAGGCCGCGAGTACATCGGATGCTTCTCGGCATTGACGATAGTCACCTCGGCCCGGGTATCGGTCAGGCCGATCTCCTCTGCCGCCGAAACGCCGGCTGCGCCGTTGCCGATGATGAGGTAGCGGGTCATACCCGCTCTCCGAAGAACTCGGCCAACAGGGTTTCGGCCTCGAGTGGATCCGGGCCCTCCAGACGGGCCGCGGGGCGCGTCCAGCGGAGCGTGCCGCGCGGACAGACCTCGACGCACTTGCCGCACTGCACACAGCGGATGTCGTCGACGATCCGCCCGCGGCAGGCGTAATCGCGCACGGGTATCCCCACCGGGCAGTTGAAGCCACACACCCCGCACTGCACGCACCGGGTCGGATCAGGCGTCACATGCGCGTCGGGAGACGGCGCCGCATAGCTGTTGGGGTCGAGCCGCGGCCCGAAGAGTTTTTGCAGGAGGTTCATGGTGTTTCATCGCCTTCCGTCAGACCGAGGGGGTGGCAGGACGCGCATTGCACCAGCTCCTCGGCCGCAAGTTTCAGCTCGGCGTGCTTGGTTTCCATTTCCACCGGTTCGTGGCACCCCGCACACGCGTTCTGGGTGTAGCTCTGCAAGTGACAGGTCTCGCAGGCGATCTCACCCTCGCCGCCGTGGTCCAACGGGAACGTATGGCGGATCAACTGGGCCGGCACCCAGGCCGACGCCGTATGGCACGAGTCGCACTTGAGCCCGAATACACCGGCGTGGATTGCCGGCTCACCGTGGCAATCAGCGCAGGCCGACGGCGTGCCTTTGAAGACCTGGCCCTCGTGACAGTCAGCGCAGGCCGTCGCTGCGTGAACGCCTTCCAACACGAAGACCCGGGCGTGATCGAAGCCCTCCATATTGCCGGCGCCATCGTGGCAACTGACACAGTTCGGGCCGTATTTCGCGACGTGTTCGCCCATAAACGCCTGATCGTTGACCGCATGACAGAGCACGCAGGTTTCGGCGGTTAAGGTGAAGTCGCCGTCGGTCGCGCCCAGGTGACAACCCTTGCAGGTGATCGGCGCCCCGGCGTAATCGGTGACGTGATGGACCAGCTGGAAAGCGGTGTCGGTGTGATTGAAGGCCGGCCGGTCGCCTAGTCTGGCCGGTTTCCAACCATCCGGCGTGTGACAGGTCGCGCAATCGGTCTCC
The DNA here is from genome assembly GCA_016789175.1 of Anaerolineales bacterium. Lineage (GTDB taxonomy): Bacteria > Chloroflexota > Anaerolineae > Anaerolineales > UBA6663 > UBA6663. Next base: position 11,227 of record JAEURK010000031.1, on the reverse strand, counting down.
GCGAACGCGTCCTTGTGCCCGGCCGGTTCTGCGTGGCAGGCCGCGCATTCGGTCTTGGCCTCAGCCGGAGCGATCTGCGGCGAATGGCAGCCGGCGCAATCGGTCCGGGCGTGCTTTGCCTCGAGCGGGAAGTCCGTCGCGGCGTGGTCGAATTCGGAGGTTTTGTCGACACCATCATGGCAATCGGCGCAGGTCGGGCCGAAGGCCTTGACGTGGTCGGACATGAAGGCTTCGTCGTGATCGCCGTGGCACTGCACGCAGGTGGCCGGTTCGAACGCGAAGGTGATGGCCGTATGGCAGTTCTCGCACCCAAGCGGCGCGTTGTCGTAGCCCAGCGCATGGCGCGCCAGCGAGAAACCCAGCACCGAGTGATCGAACGATCGGATGGCGTGGGCATTGGCGTTGAAGTCGCGCCCGCGGTGGTCCGGATGACAGGCGGCACAGCGCCCGGATTGGGCTGACTCGAGCTTGCCGTGCAGACCCGTGGCTGTTCGGCGCTCGACCGCCACGCCAGTGTGGCAGGCCTCACAGCGCTCAGCCGTAATGCCGGCTCCAGGCGCGTGGCATTGCGTGCAGTCGTTCTCGAACTCGGCATGCGTGGCGAACCCCTTGAGCGGGTGCCCTTCGGCATAAACGCTCAACTCGCCCGGGCTGAAGATCGCGCCACCCGACAGCCAGACCGCGATCAGGATGCCCAGGATGAGGACCGAGCCTCCCAGGCAGCCCATCGGCGACAGAATCGGGTGCGCGGTGCGGTTCATTGCATCAACCCCGCGCCGAAGTAGATCTCGGCGATCACATGGATGATGACCGAGCCGAAAAGCGCGACGCCCATGGGGACATGGGCCACATGCCACAGGCTCAACAGACGGCGCGAGGCCTGCATCATGCGCAGCTGGCGCTCGCGGTCACGCCGCGCCTTGAGCAATCGCTCGAGCCCGTCCAGTTTGACGCGCTCGCTGCGCTCGAGGGACCGGATTTGCGTCCGCAGCCCCTGGCGGTAGAGCCAATCGTCCCAACCCCGGGCCAGCACGAGCACCCAGTCGCCGCGCTGACGCCGCTGGCGGGCGGCGTCGGCCGCAACCAGCTGCTGAACGGTGGGCGGCAACTGGCCAGCAGCCTCGAGCACCGCCTGTTGCGCCCGTTCGATCCCGCGTGCCAGATCGACCGCCGAGACCTCGACCCCGGCCAGTGAGCGCGGGATCGCCGTGTACAGGTACCGGCCAAGGAAACCGCTGAAAACGACGATCCCGGTCAGCACCAACGTCAACCCGGCCAGACCACGAAACTCGAAGGCTGTGTGCATGAGCACCAGGAACGGACCAACGATGCCCGTGAAGATGTGGGCCGAGAGCCAGTACCGCACCGGGCCGGCCCAGCGCAGCAAACCGGTGCGTTTGCGCAGGCTGTAGAACACCTCGGTGAAGACCATCAGGATCGTGCCGGCGATCCCGAGCCAGTGCCCGAAGGGGTGCCCGCCGCTCGGCTCCGTCAACAGAGCGTACGCAACGTACCCTCCGCTCAAGCCCAGACAGATAAGCAGGCTCGCGGTCAGCTCGCGGGAGTCATCCATGCTCGCCACCTCGAGCCAATAGAGTGAAGGAAGTAGGAAACGACAGTCTCATTTGTTCCGTGACACCATTTGCGGGTTAACAGAAAACCAACGCCGGCAACGCATTCCGGCAGTCCCCGCTGGAGAGTAGTGTTTTAGACAGACAGGAAGTTACGGCCCGGGTCGGACATTCCGACCGATTTAGGTATAAATACGGGCCGAAGCGCGATACCTTGGGAAATGTGGTCGCGCGTGTGGTTAAGGATCGGTTAATTGCGCGACTTTCCGGCCATTCGGACCGAAGCCAACCTGAAGCGGAAACACGCATCAAGTGGCAATCGGGCATCTGCCCTTGAGGGGTGACCGGCGGTGCAAACTCTTAACGACGCAGCAACGGAAGATACAATCGCTCGGGGAGATCGAGGAATATGTTGAGGGAAAAGGCCTGCACCCGATTGTTCAGTTCGTCGGCGACATAGACGACGCCGTTGGCGTCCACGGCGCTTGCATTGGCGTAGTAAAACTGACCTGGCCCCGCGCCGTACCCGCCCCAGGCGCCCACCAGCGCGCCATCAGTCAAAAACACTTGCATGCGGCTGTTGCCGGGGTCGGCCGTCAGGACAAAGCCCGCCGGCGTCACGGTCACGCCAGTGGGGCCTTCGCCTCCGAAGAGGCCTTCGATGCTCCCGCTTCCGCCCCACTGGTTCTGAAAAACGCCGGCAGAGTTGAACACCTGGATCAGGTCGTTCTGGCTGTCAGCGATGAAGATATCGCCAGACGAGCTGACCGCAACGCTGATGGGCTCGTTGAACGTGCCCGCGCCTGCCCCTAACCCGCCGAATTGGTCGACGTACACACCAGTCGATGTGAAGCGCTGGATTCGGTGATTCCCGCGATCTGCCACCAGCACGGTGCCGTCCGGCGCCACGGCCACGCCGCCCGGCAATTGGAACTGCCCATGACCGCTACCCTGGCTCCCCCATTGCCCGAGCGATTGCCCGGACGGTGAGAAGATCTGCACACGGTGATTATCGCGCTCGACCACGTATAAACGATCCCCGGCCGGATGAACCGCGATCGCGCCCGGTGACTTCAACTCGCCCGCGCCGGCGCCCCACGTGCCCCACTGGCCCAGATAGCCGCCAGACAGGGTGAAGTACTGGATCCGATGGTTGGCTTCGTCGGCAACATACACCTGCGCGAGGCCGGGCAGAACGGCCACACTGTGCGCGGCGTTGAACTGACCGTTGCCGTTGCCGGCACCACCCCACTGGCGCAAATAGGTCGCTGAAAGACTCGTCTCAGCGATTGCGGTCACGCCATGGCCCAGCAGGCTGAGCACGGCCAACCCGAAAACGAGACGTCCCAACACCAACCGTTTGTGCCAAACCGCCATGCCGCCTCCTGCGCGACTGGAGCGCTGATTATCGCAAGGCAGACAGGGCGAAGAAGTCGCCCGCGTAAGACCGGCCCGCATCCCAACCGACAACCGGCTCAGCCGCGGTGAACCCGACGGCGCGGAGCAACGCGATCAATTCATCCGGCGTATGGGCACATTGACTCGCCGCGTGACGGGTAACCACGCTCGTTTCGGCGTCAATGACGAAGTAACGCTCGGTGGAAACCCGCTGGGCTTCATCCCAAAAGGTTTCATACAGCAGCAGGTGTGGCCGCTCCGAGAACAGTCCTTCGGTGTGGGCCGACCAGGTGGCAGGCTGGTGCCCGATACGCGTGATCGCCTCCGGCGTGGACGGCTCGAGCAAAAGATGCCCACCCGGTTTGAGTGCGCGCGCGGCTCGGGCCAGGATGTCGCGCAAATCCGCCGGCCTAAAAACATTGCATTCGCCGAACAGGAACAACACGACATCCACGTCCGGCTCCAACTCGACCGCGCGCAAATCCGCTTCGCGATACGTGCACGTGAGACCAAGGCCCTCGGCCTGCTCGCGCGCGTACGCGATCGAGGCCGGCGAGAAGTCAATGCCAAAGCACGTGTGCCCCAATCGCGCCAACCGGCTGGCATACAGGCCCGGACCACAACCCAGGTCGAGCACGCGCCCGGGCCGGCCCTTCAGCAGAGTTGAATGGATAACATCGACGTGGCGCTCGATCGTCTCGGTCCGGCGACTGGCGGCGTCATGGTCCTGAGACAGGTGTTCGCGCAGCATGCGCCGGCTGAAGCCAGGCTCGTTCCACGGAATCTTGTCGCCCTCGGCCCAGGGCTGGGCCACACGGTCGCGGTCGATGATGGAAGAAAGATCGGACATGGGATTGTTGAGTGCTGATCTCTGATGGGCGAGCGGCCTTTGCCCTACGCCCCTCGCTCCTCGCCCCTGGCCTCGAGCACCGTGATCATACCCTGGGCACCGTCGATTCGGACGCGCTGGCCGGTGTGCAGACGCACGGTAGCCTGATGTACACCAACCACGGCCGGGAAGCCGTATTCGCGAGCCACCACCGAGCCGTGGGTCATCATCCCACCGACCTCGGTGACAAGGCCGGCCGCGGCCATGAAAAGCGGCGTCCAGGCCGGGTCGGTGCCCGGGCACACCAGGATCTCGCCGGGCAGGAGCTGGGTCGTGTGCGGATCCAGGACCACCCGCACCACGCCCTCCACGATCCCAGGTGAGACCGGGCTGCCGGTCAGTGCCTCACCGGCGGTCACGGTCGCGCCCAGACCCTCAAAGAACGCCCGGCCATCGCCGACCAGCACGCGCGGCACCTGCCGCCGACGCGCCTCACGTGAATCGGCCGCGCGACGCTCCGCCACCAGGCCGCGCCAATCACGGGCTTCGGCGGCAGCCAACGCCCCGAGCTCATCGATGTGGAGATAGAACACGTCATCGGCGCGAGTAAGCACGCCCTGATCCGCCAGGCCCTGACCGGCCTCGAGCAAAGCCGAACGAACCAGACCCATCAAGCGCACCACCAGGAACTTCGGCGCCTCACGCGCGCCCATCAAAAGGCGAATGCGGCGCGCTGCGAACCGCACCAGACGAGTTTTGAACCAGCCTCCCGGCTGACGACCGGCGGCGTTCGCCAACTGGTCGATGGCAGCCTCGGCCGCCTCAGCCCCCCGGGCGAAGACCGCATCGGGTGCCCATTGGGGATCCGTGATCTGCAGGTAGCTCTGAAGAGTCTGCATGATCTGAGCGGGGTCCTCGCGCCAGCGTGGCCGCCCAAGATCGATTTCTCGCACTCCGCGCATGCCGTAGCGCCCCAGGAAGCCGCGCACCGCTTTCTGAGCAACGGGCGGCAGGCTGCCGGCGCAGTACTCCGCGGCGAGTTGTTCGGGCGCGCCTTGCTCGAATCGGGCGGCGGCCGTCGGATCCGACCGAATGTCGCGCGCGGTCTGCCAGAGCGCCAGGTCCATCTCGGTCGTCACGTTATCGGGGAGACCGCGTGTGACTTCGAGCGCCAACGTCGCGATGCCGTGTTCACCGGTCTCGGCCTGGGCCGCGAACTCCGTCAGTACGCGTAACAGCGCGATGCTGGGGCCCAGGATGGGCACGAACCGTTGAAGCAACCCGGGCACGACCCGGCCGGCGAAGTCTGCCAGCACGGTCATGACGCGGTGCAACCGGCGGCCCGGCACGGCAACTTCGTCCGGCGTGGCCTGCGTCAGGGAAGTCATGCCCGCCAGGGTCTCAGCGACAAAAGTCTCAAAGGCGCTGCGCGCGGCTTCGGGGAAGAACATAGCGCGCGGGAATCGAATCAACACCGGCAGGGCGAACCCGGCCAACCGGCCGAGGGTGCTCAGGCGCGACCGGCCGGCGCCGGCGGCGAATCCGGGTTCGCGACCCAGTTCGAAGATGATCCGGGCCACGCTCGGCTCGACCATCGGCAAAGCGACCTGGGCGGCCTGAAAGCCAAGCGGGTGACGCAGCACCCCGTCGAGCCGGATCCACAGTCGCTCGCCGGCGGTGAAGACCAGCCGCTGCGTGCGATAGTCCCATCGGGCGCCGAAAGCACGCGCGCCGGCGGCGAAGGCCAAAGCGATGAAGTCGCGACCGAGCGGCGTAACCGGGCCGAGCATCCCTTGGACCGCACCGAACGAGAACCACATGTGACGGTCGGCGTCGGGTGCCTCCGGGATCGGGAAGAGCGAGGTGATGGCCCGGGTCTGAAGCAAAGCCAGCCGACCCTCGGCCAGCGCCCACTCGATGTCCTGTGGCGCGCCGTACTCGGCCTGGACGCGCCGGCCAAGGTCGACCAGCAGCCCAGTCTCCTCATCCGACAACGCGAAGCGCGTCTCGGGCGCGGTCGGCACCGTCTCAACCCCGCCCTCCGGACGCGGGCGCGTCGCGACCTGCTTCCGGCCAAGTGTCTTGGCCAGGATCACGCCGGTAACTGCCTCGACCACGAAATGATCGGGCTCGACCTGGCCTGAGACCAGGGCTTCGCCCAGGCCCAGGGTTGCGTCGATGACGATCTGGCCGCGGTGTCCGGTCAGCGGATTGGCCGTGAACAACACCCCCGACGACGTCGCCGGCGCCATGGCCTGCACGACGATCGCCAGGGCGGCTGTGTCCTGCGCGATATCGTTGCGCAGCCGATAGCCGATCGCGCGCGCCGTCCACAGGCTGGACCAACACTCGATCAACGCCAGCGTCAGCGCGTCCACGCCGACCACGTTGAGAAACGTGTCCTGCTGCCCGGCGAACGACAGATCCGGCAGGTCTTCGGCCGTGGCTGAGGAGCGCACGGCCACGGCGACAGCGTCGAGGCGCGCATAGAAGGTCTGCACCTCGGTGACGATCCTCTGGGGGACTTGCCCCATCCGAAACGCAGCGCGGATGACGGTCGAGGCGTGTTCCAAGGCCGAAGCATCGTCGGCGCGCAGCCTCGTCAACGCGGTCGTGATCGTCGCCGTCAGACCGTGCACGGTCACAAAATCTCGATAGGCGTCGGTCGTCACGATGAAGCCGGGCGGCACCGGAAAACCGGCGCGGGTCAGGCGCGCCAGATTGACACCCTTGCCGCCAGCGACCGCCAGGGTGGCGTAATCCGAGTCGAAAGGAAGGACGAGTTGAGCAGTCATGCCACCCTCGATTCGCGCAGAGCGCCCGGTCGGCAAGCGCTGTAGGTTAGAATTTCACTCAAAAACTTGGAATAGGCTTTTTTGAATGCCTTGAATTCCCGAGAATCGTGGGTGGACCTGTCAGGTCTAAGGTTGGAATCCGGCCACCCGCTCGCGAGCGGCGCCGCTTGTAAGGGTGTCGGGATCTGCGCCTCGATTACGCCATTGTGTTCGCTCACTTGAAGGCGAGCACCAGCACACCAACCGCGACCAAGGCCACCCCACCCCACTCGCGCAGCGAGGGCCGCTCGCCCAGAAACATCACCGCGAAGATCGCGACCAGCACCAGGCTGAGTTTGTCGACCGGCGCGACCTGCGCGGCTGTGCCAAGTTTCAACGCGCGAAAGTACGCGACCCACGAGGCGCCGGTCGCCAGCGCCGAGAGCACGAGAAACAACCACGTCTGACCGGAAAGCGCGAACGGGTTGCTCCACTTGCCCGTAAGAGCGATGAACGCACCGAGCACGAAAACGATCACGACCGTGCGGATCAATGTGGCCAGATCCGAATCGACGCCCTTGAGGCCGACCTTGGCAAAGATCGTGGTCAGCGCGGCGAAGACGGCTGAGAGCAAGGCCCACGGCAGCCAGCCGGTATCGCTGTTCATCTGATTGTCCTTTGCGGTGCTAACGACGGGGCAGGTACAACGCCGATTAAGTCTACCAGGAGACCCGACTCTGCAAGGTTGCGCCGGTCGAAGTCTGCAGGACAATCGCCTCAGAAGACCATCTCGCGATTCTGCGTGCGGTCGACCGGGCGCTTTCGTTCAACCGGGGATATCGATCAGGATCTTTTGCGCACCGGGGCGCTCGGCGTGCTCCAGTGCGGCCAGGCCCTGGGCCAGGGGGTAACGGGCCTCGATCAACGGCGTCACTTGCACGGTCCGGTCGATCAAGAGCTGCAGGGCCCGCGGGAAGGGGCCGCAGCGTGAACCGATCAGCCGGATTTCGTCGACCACCAGGCGACTCATGTCGACCGTCAGTTCACCAACGTACGTACTTTTGAGGACTAACGTGCCGCGCGGCCGCACCAGGCCGCGCGACGCCGCGAAGCCGTCGGGCGTTCCCGTGCAGTCCACGACCAGGTCATTGCCGTTCGGCGCGTTGGCGAGGTCACAGGCTGTCAGGCCGAGACGGCGCGCCAAGGCCAGCGCAGCCGGTCGCCGCCCAACCACCGTCACCGTGCAGCCCGTCGTGGCCAGCACCTGCGCACACAACAACCCCAGTTTGCCGGGACCGACGACGACGACGCGATCCCTGGGGCCGACCCCTACTTGCTCGAGCACTTCGCAGGCGGCGGCCAGCGGCTCAACAAAAACCGCGGCCTCGTCCGGCACCGTGTCGGGAACCACATGCAGGTTCTCGATCGGGAGGCTGACGCACTCCGCAAAGGTGCCGCTACGCCCATTGATGCCCAAGACCGTGCGCCGGGCGCAGTGCGTCACATCGCCGCGAGCACAAGCCGCGCATCGGCAATCTCGAGGCCGGATATTGATCTCGCCGACCACGCGCCGGCCCATAAGCGGCCCAGCGTCTAGGACGACGCCCATGAACTCGTGGCCAAGGATGCCGTTCAATGAGCGATAGCCGCGCAACACCTCCAGATCCGTGTTGCACACCCCGGCGACTCGAACCCGAACCATCACTTCACCGTCGATCGACGGTTCCGCCAGGTCTGTCCGCATGGACAGCCTTCGATCCTCCAGCCAGATTCCGTGCATGCGTGCTAAGTCCGATCTGCAATCACATCAAACGGCGCCGGCGAGCCGCGCAGCCCGCCGGCGCTGCAAGCCCAAGGCTCAGCCCTTGCCGAGGCCCTTGAGGGCATCACCGAGCGCGTCAATCCCACCCGAGGCCAGCCCGGAGCCGGCAGCCCCAAGCACACCATCGAGCTGCTGTGCGATCGGAGCCGGCAGTTTGCTCTTGAGAAAGTCGATCACGGCCTGCGCGGCCTGCTTGGCCTGCGCTTCAGGCAACCCCGTCTTCTGAGAGACGGCCTTCACGAGCTCATCCATGGTGAGTCCTCCTGGTGATGATCCCTTGCCGAGCAAGGTGTGGGTTGTCATGCACGATCTACATTAAAGATATCGTATCGAGAGCAGATTCCAAACAAAGGGCTGAACGAGCTCTCTCATACTGTTTTGATTATACGAGATCCACCAGACAGAGACGCGCTTGTCGCAAGTCGTCCCAGGGCAAACGCATCAAAGTGAAACAGCGCGTTTTGCCACGAATGTCACACATTGGCACGAACGATCCCGATTCGTGAGAATTCGTGTCAATTCGTAAAAAAGATGCCGATCCTCGCGAATAAGATGCGATAGCCCTGCAGGTCAGCCGGGGTCTACCGCCACATGATCGCAATCAGGAGTCGAACCACGGTTGGGCACGTAGGACCAGGCGAATGTCCACCGCGTGCGAAACCGGAGCGACTTGGAGCCAATCCGGATCAGGCCAAACTATAAGCATATACCTGGCGGCTCACACGAAGAGGCGATTCATCATTCCTTCGTATATGGCTGCCCGACCGCCGCCGGCGGCCGCGCCCGGCCGACAAAGCCGGCCAGGACAATGATCGTCAACACGTACGGCAACAGGCCTATGAACTGGTGCGGGATGATGCTCCCAAGCCCCTGGAACTGCAACTGGCTCTGCAGCGCGTTCGCAAAACCAAAAAGCAGCGCTGCCGCCCAGGCTCCGATCGGGTTCCAGTTGCCGAAGATCATGGCCGCGAGCGCGATAAAGCCGCGCCCGTTGGTCATCAACCGCTCGAACGAGCCCACCGCTTCCAGGCTCAAGAAGGCACCGGCCAGCCCGGCCAGCGCGCCGCCGATGACCACGTTGGCATAGCGCGTGGTGATGACGTTGATGCCCACCGTGTCGGCCGCGCGCGGGTTTTCGCCGACTGCGCGCAGGCGCAGACCCCACTGCGTGTGGTAAAGCACGATGTGGGTCGTCGCCACCAGGATCAAGGCCAGATAGGTGATCGGTGGATTGTCGAACAACACCGGCCCGGCGATCGGGATCTGCGACAAGAGCGGGATCGGCATCGACGGCAGCTTGCCCGGCAACGTCACGTTCGAGGTATAGAAGTAGCCGGTCAGACCGACGGCCAGGATGTTGATCACCGTGCCGCTGATGATTTGATCGACTCGCAGGTGGATGCTCAAAGCGCCATGCAGGAGGGCCATCAGGGCGCCGGTCAGAATCGCAGCCAATACGCCCAACCAGACGTTGCCCGAGCTCGCCCCAACTAGAAAGCCCGTGAACGCCGCCGAGAGCATCAAACCCTCGATGGCAATGTTGACCACGCCCGCGCGCTCCGAGAAGATCCCGCCCAACGCCCCCAGCGCGATCGGGGTCGACAGCCGCAACGTGCCGCTCAAGACTGCGACCAATACCAGGTTGAGGTCGATGTCGTTCATCGCTTTCCCCACCCCGCACTGAAGGTTGTGGTGTCCTCACTTCGGACACGCAGCCGGAAGAGATAGCGCAGGATCGCGGGCGCCGCGACGAACATCAGCACCAGCGCCTGCACGACCTGCAGGATCTCGGTCGGCACCCGCGACGCGAATTGCATGTCGGTGCCGCCGGCGTCCATGCCGCCGAACAAAATCGCGGCCAGCCCCACGCCGACTGGATGATTGCCGCCCAACAGCGCGATCGCGATACTGTCGAAGCCATAGCCGACGTTGAAGTTCGGGGCGAAATAGAAGTTGCGGCCCAGGGTCTCGACCGAACCCGCCAGACCCGCCAGACCGCCGGCCAGGGCCATGGTCAGGATGGTGACCCGCGGGACGTTGATGCCCGCGTAGCGCGCGGCCGACGGATTTTGCCCCACCGTGCGCACCTCGAACCCAAAAGTCGTGCGCCAGACGATGAAGGCGATGGCGATCACGGCCAGGATGGCCAGGATCAGCCCGGCGTGAATGGTCTCATCCCCCAGCGAAAACAACGCCGGCAGCCGGGCCTCTTCGAGGACCCTGGCCGTGCGCGGCACGATGTTGGCCGGGTTGGGGTCGCGGAGCGGCCCCGGCGCGATGCCCTGCGAACGGCTGCCCTGCGAGACCAGCCAGCCCGTGATGACGATCGCGATGTAGTTCAACATGATGGTCGTGATGACTTCGTGCGCGCCCGTGTAGGCCTTGAGCGCGCCGGCCAGCGCCCCCCACAGCGCGCCCGCCAACCCGCCGGCCAGGAGCGCCAGGGGCATCAGCACCGGGCCGGGCACGCCGACCAGGGCGATACCGATCCAGGCCGAGGTCACGGCCCCCAGAAAAAGCTGACCCTCGCCCCCGATGTTGAACAATCCACCCTTGAAGGCAAAGGCCACCGAGAGGCCGGCGAAGACAAACGGCACGGCGTTGAGGAGCGTCCGCCCGATGGCGGTCGGCGACCCAAGCGAGCCAGAGAGCATGCCGCCATAAGCCGCGAACGCATCGTATCCAGCGCCCCACATGAAAAGCGAGCCGGCCGCGATGGCAAGCACCACCGAGAGCAGAGGAATGAGGAGGGATTGAATGCTGGAGCGCAACATGCGCAGTTTCTGAGAAAAAAAGGAGGGGCGGCGGTTGCCGCCCCTCCTGACCAACGTTC
>JAEURK010000007.1 GCA_016789175.1 Anaerolineales bacterium | reverse complement strand
AAGCCGTGCTGCGACACGCCGCGAGCGTCGACCTTGACGCCGATCTGCGCGATCTTCGAGGGGGCGAGCCGGGCCGCCGGCGGGCAGTGCGGGCAGCGCGAGGCCACGTCGGGCTGCACGAAGACCCCGGTGATCCCGCTCAGTTGACCGGCCACCAGGCCGTAACGCAGGAGGATGCGGATCAGCATCTCCTCCAGCCGGCGGATGTAGCCGACATAGTCGGTGCCCGGCAGACGCCCGCTGGCAGGGTCGGGCGTGCCGAGCTTGAGGATCGGGTAGCCGACGAGCTGCCCCGGCCCATGGTAGGTGATGTCGCCGCCGCGATCGACCCAGTGGAGCGCGATCCCGCGCTGGGCGCACTCGGCTTCGCTCCACAGCAGGTTGGCGCGCTGGCCGCTGCGCCCGAAGGTGTAGGTGTGCGGATGCTCGAGCAGGAGCAAGGTGTCGGGGATGCGATCGGCGGCCCGATCGGCGGCCATGGTTTTCTGCAGCTCCCAGGCTTCCAGGTAAGGCACCTCGCCCAGGCTTTGCACACGAAGTGGGAGCATGCTGGAATTGTATTACGCGCAGCCGTCAGAAGGTCACGCTCACCCAACCCAATACCAGTTGGCGAAGAGCGCCATGCATAGGCCGAGGCCCAGGGCGAACAGGGTCAGGATCGTGCGGTCAACGCCGGAGCGGGCCCCCCACCGCGCCAGGAGCACAAAGGCGGGGAACAGGATCCACATGTAGCGTCGCTGGCTCATCAACAACCCTGAGCTCATCGGGATCGCCGCGCCCAACAACACAAACAAGCCGTCGCCCCACCGCCGCTGGATGAGCAGAACGCAGCCGAGCCCGAGGAACGTCGCGACCGAGAGCGCATCAATCCAGTTGTCGAGCGGCAAACGGCCGGCGGCCAACGCGGCCGGCCAACCCTCGGCGGGTGTCTCGAACAACTGCGTCAGCGTGACCAGTGGCGACGTGGCAACCCGTCCCCAGGCTTCAGAGGCGTGCACAAAGGCGAACGGATCGCCGAACGTGACATTGAGGAAGAGCATGTAGCTGACCAGGCCGAGCGGTGCAGCCGAGATAGCGAGCGCGATCGGTAGACGCGTTCGCCAGCGCGCGGCACGCCAGACCGGCCAGGCCTCGGCGACAAGCAGTATAACGATCAGAACCCCAAGCAGCCGCGTCAGACCCGCGCCGTAGGCCAGCAGTGCGGCGGCCGGCCAATGCCCGCGCCGGGCCGCGGTTGCCGTGCCGATGCCGACCAACAGGAACACCGACTCGGAATAGATCGCGGACCCGAATAGCGACGCCGGGAAAAGCAGCAAATACCAGACTGCGCGCTCGGCTGTTGGCTGACCCCAGGCCGACTCGACCCAGTTGTAAAACAACACGACCGCGCCGAGCAAGGCGGCGTTGGTGACGATCAGGCCGCTGATCAAGGCGTCTTGCGTCAACGGCGTGAGGGCTTTGATCAACAGTGGCAACAGCGGGAAGAACGCGGTCGAGGGGAGCGACACACCCAGATGTCGATAGCCCTCCGTCGCGATGCTCAGATAAAACCCCGTATCCCACCGACTGCCAAAGATATCGAGCAGGATATTGTCCGGTCGGATGTGGTACGGCGGGGGCACGGTGTAGTCGGCCATCAGCGGTTCGGCCACGTAACCGACCAACGCAATCCCCAGACGCGTCACTACGAAAGCGATCAGGGGTGTCCAAAGGCGCGGATTGCGTCCAGCCCACCACTCCTGCATGTCTTTCCTCCGGTTAACGCCTGATCGGCCGGCCCATGCCCTGGCCGGCCGAACGCCGAGGCGGGATAACGCCTTAGCGCGAGATCAACGTCAGTTGCAACACCGGCGCCGGCGTGACGGCCGTCGCGACATCGAACACCGCGGCGCCACCTGTATCGGCCCGTTGCGGCGCGCTGGTCGACAACCGGTACGTCGTGGCGAGGGTCGGATTGACGCTGAACACAACCAGATAATATCCGGTTGCCGCGCCTGGTGCAGCATGCAGTGTGAAGTCGACAGTGCCAAGACTGTCGGTCGTGACCTGACCGAGGGTTGTGCCGTTGACACGCACTGTCCCGGTGGCGTTGGTCGGCAATCCACTGCCGCGCAGGCTGAAGAAGCTGCCGGGCGCGCCGGTGTCGAAGTTGATCGTCAGGGCAGGCTGGTAGGCGGCGGCGAAGAGCTGCCAGGCGAAGGCTTGAGTCGGCAACCCGATCAACGGGGTCATGATCAATCCCGACAGCAACACTGCCAGTGCGGTCCAGGTTTTCAGGGATCGTTGCATAGAGGTCTCCTTATCGTTGGGGCGGCATGTGACTAAGGGATGGCGCGCGGTCGCAATACGACCAGCGGTCCGGACGCCTCGGCGTACAGGGTGTCGAGCAACTCGGGCGGCGCCGTGTCGATGTAGACGGGGCGCACCTGGGCCTCGCGCTCGATCCAGATCAGGAGCGCGTCGTAGGGCACCAAAAAGCGATTGATGACGCGCACGTCCGGCCGTTGGCCCTCGACCAGTTGGAGGTAACTGACGGCCGGTGCCGTGTCCCACCACCCGAAGATCAAGGCACCCGGTTCGGCGCGATCCAGGATGGCCTCGGCGCGTTCGCGCGTCGAGCGATCGTGGGATTGGTCGGCCAGCCGCCAGTTCCAGCCCAGGGCCAGCGCGACTAACAGTGCGACTCCGGCGCGCAGCAGCCGCGCGCCGCGCGGCGATTCGGACCACAGGTCGACCAGCCACTGCAGACCGACGCCTAACCAGAGCGACCAGATGACGTAGGTCGGCAGAAACATCGTGACCTTATCCAGGACGCGATAGCTGATGAAGAAGCCGGCACTCAGCGCAAAGCCCAGCGTGAGCGCGACTGCCAACCAGCGATCGCGACGCCACAGGATGACCCAGCCCAGCCCGGCCGGGCCGAGCCCAAGCCCGAGGAACGACCGAAAAAGTTGCACGCCGTAGGCGCTGGTCTCTCGCCCGAGCCCGACGAGGTCGTAGCCCAGCATCTGGCCGGCAAACGAACGTCCCGTGATCAGCCAGAGCAGACCATCGACTGTGGTCAGGTTCACGGCGTGAAAGACCCCATCCGAGTCGTATAGGCCGGCGTAGTTGAAGGCCGGTGCCTGGGTATAGCGCCACATCAAATCCAGAAAGGGGATCAGGCCCAGGGCGATGCCCGCGCCGACCGGAAGCCAAGCACTCGGCTTGAAGGCGCGGCCACCGGGCTGAAGGGCCATGCAGATGGCCAGGCCAGGCAACACCAACACCGTCGAAGCATGGTGGCTGAGGCCCAGCCCGATCAGAGTCCCGACCGCAAGCGCGCGCGACAGGCTGGGCTGTTCACGCCAGCGCAATACGGTGAGGATCAGGCCTGCGAGCAGCGCGGTTTGAAGTGTGTAGACCTCGGCGATGAGCGACAACGCCCAGAAGTACTGGCCGGTCGCAAGCAACCCCAACGCACCGAAGGCGGCCCAGCCCTTGACGTGCAGGCGCCGCAGGATGCGATCAGCGATCGCCACCGTGAGCGCGCCGCTAAAGGCCGAGAGCAGGTTGAAGCGATAGCCTACATCACCGAACGGCAGCAGACTCCACAACCGGCCGATGGCCAGATAGAGCGGATAGCCGGTGGCTCGCATGAGGCCACCCGTCGCGGCCGCCGTAGTCAGTTCCGCGCTGTCGAGGTTATAGATCGTCGGCGCAAGGGTGAGCACGTACAGAGCGAGGGGCAGACCAAAAGTCAGGGCGGCGCGCCAATCGGATCGTCGTATCCTGGCCCAACACAGCGCGAGCCGCGACGACCCCCGCTTGAGGAATGAGCCTGTTGGTTCTGTGGATTGATTGGTGCCCAGCGACATCATGTCCAGGTGTCGTTGGACGCCGGCAAAAGTTACTGCACTTTTTCCGGATCTGGCCTGATGCGGTTGTTCTCTAATCCGGGGCTCATCCCACGCCACGTCCGCAGCGCTAACGCCTCAGTAAAGCTTAATGCACGTCAAGCGCTGCGAAGTCCAAACCCAGGAACGCCTCGACCATGACAGGATCGAACTGGGCGTTCGCGCCGCGCTGGATCTCGGCCAGGGCGCGCTCCAGGCCAAGCGCGCGGCGGTAGGGGCGATCGCTGGTCATCGCGTCGAACGAGTCGACGATCGCGAGCAGTCGACCCTCGCTCGGCACGGTTCGGCCGATCAGGCGGGCCGGATAGCCGCGGCCGTCCCAGCGCTCGTGGTGGCACAGCACATAGGGGATGGCGTCGTGCAGGTGATCGATTCCCTGCAGCATGCGCGCCCCGATCTCGGGGTGGCGGCGCAGCAGCACCCACTCGCTGTGGGTCAGCGGGCGGCGCTTGTTGAGGATGCGCCGCGGCACCTGGATCTTGCCGATGTCGTGCAGGATGGCCCCGAAGGCGCAGATCGCCAGCGCCTCGGCATTCCAACCCAGGGCCTGCGCCAGGGCCAGGGCGTATTTCTGGACTCGATCGACGTGGCCGCGCGTGTAGCTCTCGCGCGCCTCAATGGTGTTGGCCAACATCGTCACGGTCTGCAGGTGCGCTGAGCGGGTGTCGAACAACTGGAGCGTGCGCCGGCGATCCAGCTTGGAGCGGACCGCAATCAGCAGATCTTCCGGGGCGAAGGGCTTGAACAGGTAATCGTCGGCGCCCAGGCTGCGGGCCCGGGTCGTCATGGCGGTATCGGTGCGCGCGCTCAAGAAGAGGAAGGGCACTCCGGCGCCGCGCGTCTGGGCCCGGACCGCCTCGAGCAGGCCAAAGCCGTCGAGACGCGGCATCATCAAGTCGGAGATGATCAGATCCGGGACTTCGCGATCAAAGGCCTGCAGGCCTTCATAACCGTTGTTTGCAAGAGAGACCCGATAGCCATCGCCCTCAAGCAGATCCTGCATCACCGCAAGGATATCGAAATTGTCTTCAACAACCAGTATGTGATGCATGGCACAGGGAGATGGACACAAACAGCAGCTAACGTTCTGAGAATTACCGGTTGAGCTCCCCTTTCCCCAGGGTTTGAGCCCAGTATGGGCCGCATTGTAGCATGATCCCCCCGCACTCAAGAGATGGGGCGCGTGAGTCTTGTGCGCATAAAAGTTGAAATCTCTCGGTGTTTTGGCTGATGTCTGGGTATGTCTGTCGCCGACGGGGCAACCGGACCCGCATGGTATGATCTTTTTTCATCGCCGCGTTCTCGGCGACCCGGTGCACACGGATGTTATTTCGTAAAAACGCCCGCGGATGGGCTTCGTCGATCAAGGTGCTGATGGCCATCCTTTTGGCGGCCTGCTCTGGGCCGACGACGCCCACGGACATGCCCGGCACCTTGCCGGCGCCGGTCGTCTCCACCCCGACCGTGCCGCCGGCAACGCCGACGCCCGGGGAGTTGTCGAGCCCGGACCTGGCATTGGCCGCCTATCTCGAGGCGTTTACGGCCCGCGACCTCACCCGTCTGGCGACATTGGTGACATCCGAGAGCCGGGGCGAGTCGGCTGAGGCCTTCCAGGAAACGGTTGGCCAGTTGCTGGGCGACACCCTCACCACGACCCAAATCGAGGCGCACCCCGGCGCGATCACTGTGGAGGGCACGAACGCCATGGCCGTGGTCGACCTGCGCTATCAGACGGCCCTGGTCGGCGAGCTCAACACCACGGTCAGCATCCCGCTCCGGCAGGATGCGGGTTCGTGGCGGATCGTCTATAGCCCGGCAGTCGTCTGGCCCGACCTGGTCAACGGCCAACAGCTGTTGATGGTCGTGCTCTCGCCGGATCGGGGTGCGATCCTCGACCGTTATGGCGTGCCGATGGTTGAAAACATCTCTGCCTATGCGGTCGGGTTTGTGCCGGGTGAACTGGAGCCCGAGAGCGCCGGAGTCGGCGGCGTGGCCCGGCTGTTCGGGATCGCGCCCGAGGTGCTCAATGCGCGCCTCGCCAATGCGGTGTCCGAGCAATACCTCTCGCTCGGTGAAGCGCCGGCTGCGTTCGTCGAGGGCCGCTACAGCTATCTGTTCAACTTCCAGGGCGTCTATCTGTTTCCGTAAGAG
>JAEURK010000006.1 GCA_016789175.1 Anaerolineales bacterium | reverse complement strand
CGGCCGGCGAGATCTATGGCCTGGTGGGGGCGGACGGGGCCGGCAAGACGACGACCATGCGGCTCCTGGTCGGCGCGCTGCGGCCGTCGTCGGGCGAGGCCAGCGTGTGTGGCTTCAGCCTGACGCGGCAGGCGGAGCCGGCGCGCGCCTGCCTGGGTTATCTCTCACAACGGTTTTCGCTCTACGAGGATCTGACCGTCCTGGAGAACATCCGCTTTTTCGCGGAGGCGCGCGGTCTGCAGCCGGATGAATGGCGCCCACGGTCGCTCGAGATCCTGGACTTCGTCGGGTTGGCCCGTTTTCAGGATCGACGCGCCGGACAGCTCTCGGGGGGCATGAAGCAAAAGCTCGGGCTGGCCTCGGCGCTCGTCGCCCGCCCTCGCGTGCTCCTGCTCGATGAGCCCACCACCGGAGTGGATCCCGTCACGCGCCAGGATTTCTGGCAGCTGTTGATCCAGCTGGTGACACGAGCGACCGATAAGGTCGCCATTCTCATCTCCACGCCATATATGGACGAGGCTGCCCGCTGCCACCGGATCGGATTCATGCAGAGAGGGCGCATCATCACCGAAGGCACGCCAGGCCAGCTGCGCGGCCTGCTCGAGCAGCGCGTGCTCGAGTTGTGCGGCCAGCCCCTACCGTTGTTGAATACCTTGAGCCAGGCCGTGCCGGGTGTCGAGGATGTGAAGGCCTTTGGCGACCGCCTGCATCTGCGGGTCGCCGCGAGCCAGGCCGAAGCCGTCGCGGGCAGCCTTGAACGCGCCGTCGCGGATGGCGGCGGCCAATTCGTCAGTGCGCGTCCGATCCCGCCGTCTTTGGAAGATGTGTTCATGTACCTCTCGGAGACGGGCCATGCCTGAGCCCATAATCGTGGTCGATCAACTCACGCGCCACTTCGGCGATTTCGTCGCCGTCAACGCCGTGTCGTTCGTGGTTCAGCCGGGCGAGATCATCGGTTACCTGGGGCCAAACGGATCCGGCAAGACGACGACTTTCCGAATGTTGCTCGGGCTGCTGGCGCCCACGAGCGGTCGCGCGACCGTGCTGGGCTATGACGTCTTTCGCGAGTCGGAATGGGTGCGCGCGCGGGTCGGGTACATGTCGCAGAAGTTCGCGATCTATGACGACCTGACCGTCCTGGAGAACCTCCAGTTCTATGGCGGGATCTACGGGATCACGGACGGCGCGCGCATTCGGCGCACCGCGGCGCGTGTGGGGCTGGACGGCCACCTCAACACGCTGACGGGGTCGCTCTCCGCGGGCTGGCGCCAGCGCCTGGCACTGGGCATCGCCCTTGTTCACAGTCCGCGCCTGTTGTTTCTCGACGAGCCGACCAGCGGAGTCGATCCGAATGCGCGACGCGCGTTCTGGGATCTCATCTACGACCTGGCCGCCGACGGCGTGACGGTACTGGTCACCACCCACTACATGGATGAAGCCGAGCACTGTCACCGCGTCGCCATGATGCGCGACGGGAACCTGCTGGCCGTGGATACGCCGCTCGCCTTGAAGCGGCAGTTCGTGCCCGGCACCGTCTGGGAGATCTATGCCGCGCCCCTGCTGGATGGACTCCACGTCGTCTCGACGATGGAAGGCGTGTCCCACGCCGCTCTATCGGGCGACCATCTCCGGGTCATCACGGCGCCGGACCTGGGTGAGGCCGCGGTCAGGCATCGCCTTGAGGCAGCCAACGTCCAGGTATCCGTGATCCATCGGGGCGAGCCCACGTTGGAGGACGTCTTCCTGAACCTGGCGCGGAACGGCGTACCATGACCCCTGCCCCGCCGCATCCGATCCGCCGACGCCTTGCCGTGATCGCCCTCTTCTTCGCCGGCCTGGCCGGCTTAGCCGGGCTTGAGGTTATCATCGACCGGCTGTTGCGGGGTCTGGGGGCAGGTTGCACGTTCGACCTGTGGGGACTCCATCCGGTTATCGGAGCAGGGCAGGCCCTGGCGGGCCTGGGCCTGGTGATCTGGTCAGTCTGGGTGCAGTACAGCCAAGGACGTGGCACGCCGGCGCCTCTCGTCGCTACACGACAGTTGGTGACGACCGGGCCTTACGCCTGGTGTCGCAACCCGATGACTCTCGGCGCGCTGATCTTCTACCTGGGCCTGGGGTTCGGTCTGGGCTCGGGGCTGGTCATCGCCCTGACCGGGATTATCTTCACCGGCCTGCTGCGCTATATCGCCGTGCATGAAACGCGCGAGCTCGCCCAGCGCTTCGGCGAAGACTACCGCGCCTATTGCCGGCGAACGCCGTTCGTGATCCCTCGGTGCCGTTTGGATCCACCGAGCCATATCGACGAGGACGCCGGTTGAACCGCCCCGCAAAATGGCTTCGACAACCCCCGCTTCCCGGAAAACAGGCCGACAACCACCTGAGGACGGTAGACCGCGCCGTTCATGGATAGGTGGTTGTCGCCAAACACGGTTCCACCCTCGCGAGAGAGAGAACCCGTATTTGACAGGTTCAAGCGCGCGCGGGCTCCCGGCTGTCCGCCTTCCTGGGGCCAATGGCGTCGAGCGCCTGACGCATCGTGGCGATCAAGTGGTCAACCACCTGGGGTGTCGCGATCAACGGGATCTTGCTGAGCACCGCCGGCGGGCAATCTGCCTTATACGTCTGGGAGCTGATGTCGATCCCAGCAGCGTTCAACGCGCGAATGAACGTGAGCGAGGCCTCGGCCTCCCGGAAAAAGATCGAGGACAGATGCCGCGAGCCCTCGATCGATTGAATCGAGTCCGGATACACCTGAGCCAGCCGTCCGAGCTCGGCCTCGTAGTATTCGCCGACCGAGCGAACATAGTCGCGATTGGCTTCCAGGAACTTCATCGTCACCATGTAAGCCAGCGAGGCCAGCTCCTCCTGACCGTTGGTGACTAAGGCGCCGAACTGCGTCAGGCTGTCCATGGGATAGGTTGTGAGGATACGCGACGCGGCGTACTCGCCACCCGGGAATCCCTTGCCGACCGAGACGAAGTCGGGCGTCAGCCCATACTCGCGGAACATGAACATCTCGGGCGACCAGATGCACGACTGGATCTCGTCGACCAACGTCGGTACATCCTGCGCCTGACAGGCGCGATAGGCAGCCTGAAGATAATCCTTCTCGAGCAGGATACCGCCGTAGTTCATCAACACGATCTCGTGCAGGAACCCCGCGACCTTGTAGGGGGGTTGCTCGTACTCGGCCAACACCTCAGCGAAGTGTGCCGCGTCGTTGATCCTCACCGACCTGACCAGCATCAAGCCTTTCGCCTCCATCATCCCCGTCAGCTCGGGCCACATGCCACGCAGGAACTGCGTGAACAGGGTGGTGCCATGGTAGTTGGCCTTGGTGCCACCGGCCCGGTCGCCGATCACCAGGAAGACCGGGATCCGGCCTTGATACAGCGGCTGCGCCTGCGTCTCGTCGTGACGGTAGAAGCGGGCAAGCATCATCTTGACGGCCGCCTCGACCGCCAGACTGCCGGTCTCGAGGTTGATCACGCGGTTCAGAACATGCGGTTCCTGAGAGCCGAGCACGCGCTGCAGGCCGGCGCTGTCGGCCGGGTCGAGGCCGTTGACGGCGCCGATCAGATCCTCCTCGAGCCGGCGGGTGATGTAGCCGCGGGTGTTGTTGTGGGTGGCGTTGGGAATGCCCAGCCGTCGGGCCAGCTCGATCAATCGATAACCCGGGAAGCTATGGCCGAGCGAAGCGTGGTAGTGCTCGCTCTTGGAGGTCAGATAGGCCTTGCCGTCTTCGCCGACGCGGATGAAGCCCAGCGCCGAGACCGGCGCCATGCGAGTCTGGGTCGCCCGCTTGAAGGCAAGCGTCCCGGCCCCTGACGCGGTCTGGGTGATCGCGGGGACGACCGCTTGGCCGACTTGTTCGAGCAATGCGGCAAGTCGGCCCTGAAGGTCTACCGGAAAGAAGTCGACCTCCTCACCGGCCAGCGCCAGCAATTGGGCGGGGTCTTCCTGGGTCAGATAGGCCCGGGACTCAACGACAGCCTGGACATAGTCCGGGCCCAGCAGGGTGGCCAGCGAGTACCTCGGGCTGGTGATCGAGACCGTCGATTGGCTCAGAGCAGTATCCACGTTTGACCTCACAGGATGAATCGGCCAGACGGCTCAGGCCAGCAGGCCCAGGGCGGAGTCGGGCGATGAGTTGGCATGTACGACGGCCATCAGGGCCTTGACGATCTTGGTCGGCGCAGGATGCTGGATGATGTTGCGGCCATAGACGATCCCGACGGCGCCCTGCCCGATCACGGCGGCGGTGCGCTGCAAGAGCTCGGCCTCGGGCGCCTTGCTGCCGCCCCGCACCAGGACCGGGCAGCCCGAAGCGACCTCGATCACGCGGCCGTACTCCGCGAGATCCGCGCACGGGTCCGCCTTGATCACGTCGGCGCCGAGTTCGACGGCCTGGCGCACATTGGTCATGATCTTTCGCAGGTCGCCGTCGCTGGCGTAGCCACCCTTCGGGTTGGGCGCAAAGACCAGGGGCTCCACCATGAGCGGCAGGCCGTAGCGCTCGCACTCCGGCTTCAACTGGCTCACGTTCGCCACACACTGGGCGTGGATCTCCGGGTGACCGGGCACCTGAAACAGGTTCGCGCACAAACAGGCCGCATCCAGGGCCAACGCTTGCTCGACCGCTCCGGCGACGAGGTAGTTGAACGCCTGGGCCGGCACCTCGGGCCCATAGATGTTCGCGGTATCGACGCGCACGACCAGGGCCGGCTTGTGCCTGCCCGGCAGGGCCTGCAGCAACGGCGCCATGCCAAGCGTCAACTGGATGGCATCGGGCTGCGCGGCCGCGAGCCGTGTCACGACCTGAGGCATCGACTCGATGCCCTCGAGGAACGGGTACTCGCCGAAGAACCCGTGGTCGACCGCGACGTTGACGCAGCGGCCATCCCCGGCGAACAGACGATTGAGGCGCACCTTGGTGTTCATGCGTGATCCATCCTGCGCTGGCCGCTAGAGCGCGAAAAACGGCACATCGAGCAGACCGGCCAGCCGGGAGAGCGTCGACCCCCAGTGCCCGTAAGCCAGGGCCTGATGATGCGACCCACCCGTCTGTGCATAGGCTTCGACGAACCGGGCCACCGGCTGGGCGAAACGGAAGCGGTGATGGGTCTGGGTGAGCTGCGGCAGCGGTTGCGAGTCGACGACCTCGCCCTCGACGACGATCCACTGCAGGCGGCCCTCCGGCCCGACCGTGATGTTGAGCAGCGTGGCCGGCCCGGGCCGCAGCGC
>JAEURK010000456.1 GCA_016789175.1 Anaerolineales bacterium | reverse complement strand
CGCATGACCAGGATCAGGTCCGCGTCGCGGATGGTCGAGAGCCGGTGGGCGATCACGAAGCTGGTGCGGTTCTTCATCAGGCCGTCCATCGCGCGCTGGATCAGAATCTCGGTGCGGGTGTCGACCGAGCTGGTTGCCTCGTCCAGGATCAGGACCTTGGGGTTTGCCAGGACGGCGCGTGCGATCGTCAGCAGCTGCTTCTGGCCCTGCGAGATATTCGAGGTCTCCTCGTTCAGCACCATGTGGTAGCCGCCCGGCAGGGTGTGCACAAAGTGGTCGACGTGCGCGGCCTGGGCGGCTGCGATGACCTCCTCGTCGGTCGCATCCGGCCGGCCGTAGCGGATGTTCTCCAGGATCGTGTCGTTGTACAGCCACGTGTCCTGCAAGACCATGCCGAACAGCTTGCGCAGGTCGCGACGCGTATACGTGCGGATATCGCGTCCGTCGATCAGGATCGCGCCCGCGTTGACGTCGTAGAAGCGCATCAGTAGCTTGACCATCGTGGTCTTGCCGGCGCCGGTCGGGCCGACGATCGCGACCTTCTGCCCGGGATGTGCCACGGCCGAGAAGTCGTTGATCACGATCTTGTCGGGGCTGTAGCCGAAGTGCACGCCCTGGAATTCGACGTGGCCCTCGGCCTGGGACGCCTTGACCAGGACCTCGGTCTCGGCGACCTCCTCTTTCTCCTCGAGGAACTCGAAGACCCGCTCGGCCGCGGCCGCGGTCTGCTGCAGGATGTTCGAGATATTCGCCAGCTGCGTGATCGGCTGCGTAAACGAGCGCACGTACTGGATGAAGGCCTGAATGTCGCCAACCGTAACCGCGCCTTGCACGGCCAGCCAGCCGCCCAGGATCGCGATCGCGACATAGCCGAGGTTGCCGACGAACATCATGATCGGCATCATTAGGCCCGAGAGGAACTGCGATTTCCAGACGGCATCGTACAGCTTGTTGTTCGAGCCGTCGAAGGTCTTGATGCTGGCTTTTTCGCCGTTGAAGGCCTTCATCACCAGGTGGCCGCCGTACATCTCCTCGACGTGACCGTTGACGTGGCCGAGGTAGTCCTGCTGCTGCAGGAAGTACTTCTGCGACTGGCTGATGATCAGGCCGGCCACGATCATCGAGAGCGGCACGATCAGCAACGCCACCAGGGTCATCATCCAGTTGATCGAGAACATCATCACCAGCACGCCGATCACGGTGACCGCCGACGTGATCACCTGGGTCAGGCTCTGGCTGAGCGTCTGGTTGACGGTGTCGACGTCGTTGGTGATGCGCGAGAGCACTTCGCCGTGAGTGGTGCCGTCGTAGTAGGTGAGCGGCAGGCGATTGATCTTCTCGGCGATGTCGCGCCGCAGCCGGTAGGCGATGTCGGTCGAGACGTTGGCCATGATCCAGCCCTGCAGGTAACCGAACAGGGCCGAGAGCAGATACAGCCCGAGCGTGAGCAGCACGATCCGGCCGATGGCGTCGAAGTCGATCCCGCCGGTGCCGGCCAGCTGAGCCATCACGCCCTCGAACAGCCTGGTCGTGGCCTCGCCCAGGATCTTGGGGCCGACGATGTTGGCCGCCGTGGACGCGATCGCGAACACGAAGACCACGATCACGGCCGGCCGGTGGCGGCCCAGGTAACCGACCAGCTTCCGCATCGTGCCGCGGAAGTCGCGGGCCTTCTCGCCCTGGGTGAGTTGCATGGGGCCGCCGGGCCGGCCGAAGCCGCCGCGCGGGGCGTTCCCGGGTCGATGCATCATCATGCCAATGCCTCCTGCGCCAGCTGCGACAGCGCGATCTCACGGTAAATCTCGCAGCTGTTCAATAATTCAGGGTGCGTGCCGCGGCCGACGATCCGACCCTCATCCAGCACCAGGATCTGTTCGGCGTTCATGATCGTCGAGACCCGCTGGGTCACGATCAACAGCGTGCTGTTCTGGGTGTGCTCGTGCAGCGCGCGCCGGAGCGCGGCATCGGTCTTCAGGTCGAGGGCCGAGAAACTGTCGTCGAAGATGTAGATCGGCGGTTGCTTGACGAGCGCGCGCGCGATCGACAGCCGCTGCTTCTGCCCACCCGAGACGTTCTGCCCGCCCTGGGCGATCGCGGCGGCCATGCCCTCTGGATTCGACTCGACAAACTCGGTGGCTTGCGCAATCTGGGTCGCGAGCGCGAGCTTCTCACCGCTGGCGCCGGCATCGGCGTAACGCAGGTTGCTCTCGATCGTGCCCGAGAACAGCACGCTCTTCTGTGGCACGTAGCCGATCATGTCGCGCAGGTCGTGCTGGGTGACTTCGCGGATGTCGATCCCGTCAACCAGGATCGCGCCAGCAGTCACATCGTAGAAGCGCGGGATCAGGTTGACGACAGTCGATTTCCCGGCGCCGGTGGCGCCGATCAGGGCCGTGGTCTGGCCGGGGTGGGCCGTGAAGTTGATGTCATGCAGCACATCCTCGTCGGCCTCCGGATAGCGGAACGAGACGTTTCGAAACTCGACAAGGCCGGCGAAGACCTTCAGGAACCGTTCGGGTTTCTGGGGGTCGCGGATGGCCGGCTCGACCGCCAGGACGTCGGCGATGCGGTCGGCTGAGACCGAGGCGCGCGGCAGGATGATGAACATCATCGAGAGCATCAGGAACGACATGACGATCTGCATGGCGTACTGCAGGAAAGCCATCATGTCGCCGACCTGCATGTTGGCCTCGGCCACCTGATGGGCGCCGACCCAGATCACGGCCAGCGACAGCCCGTTCATGATCAGCATCATCAGCGGCATCATGATCACCATGACCCGGTTGACGAACAGGCTGACGGCCGTCAGGTCGAGGTTGGCCTTGTCGAAGCGCTTCTCTTCGAACGGCTCCATGGCGAAGGCGCGCACGACCAACATGCCCGCCAGGTTCTCGCGCGCGACCAGGTTGAGCCGGTCGATCAGGGTCTGGGTCATGCGAAACTTGGGCAGCGCGACGACGAACACGGTCGCGATCAGGCTGACCAACACCAGGACGGCGACGGCGATCAGCCACCACATCGACGAATCTCTCTCCATCACGCGTATCACGCCGCCGATGCCCATCAGAGGCGCGTAGAAGACCATGCGCATGGTCATCACCACGACCATCTGGATCTGTGTGACGTCGTTGGTCGAACGCGTGATCAGCGAGGCCGTTGAGAAGCTGTCGAACTCGGCGTTCGAGAAACCCTCGACCTTTTTAAACACGTCGCGGCGGATGTCGCGCGCCATTCCGGCTGCCGTTAGGGCGGAGAGATAGCCGACCGCAATCGTGCACGCGGCCGAGAGCAGGGTCAGACCCAGCATCCACCCGCCCATGCCGACGATGTAGTCGTTCTGGACCCTGGCGGTGTCGACTCCCAGCACCTGGTACTCGGCTTTGACCAGACGCGCCGCCGACTGGACCACGAGCTTGTCGCCCAGCGCCGAGAACTTCTCATTGGTGGCGTCCGTGATCTGCTGCAAGTTCGCAGCCGGCATCTGACCGAGCAGCGCGAACACGTCCATGCCGGCCGGGACCTTCGAGAGGTCGAAGCCCTGCACACCGCCGCTCAGCGCCGCCGCCTTCTCCGGGTCGGCTAACGCCTCCTCGATCCCGGAGACCGCCAGCCAGGCTTTGGCAAAGCCCGGGCTCAAAGCATCAACGGCGGCCTGATCGACTGGCTTGAAGATGTACGCGGCCCTGTCCGTCAGCGCCGGGTAATCGGCCAGGTACGGGTCGGCCTCGGGCGTGCCCGGTTCGACAAGAACATAGGCTTCGCGCGCGCGCGCTTTGTCTTCGGCTGAGAGGAAGATGAGGATCCGATCGAACTCGGTCTGACGGATCGCCTTGGGCAGCGCCGTGTCGACCCCGCCTTGCTGGATGCCTGTGTTGACGATCTTCGACAGGTAATCGGGCAGGGCCAGATCGAAATTCGCCTGCGCAAAGAGCAGGAAGATCGTGATCAGGACCAACGGGAGATAGGGTTTGACGTACCTGGCAAGACGGACCATGTAACGAAGACCTCAGTGAACCCGCAGGTGCGCGGGGCGAAAGGGCGGGCGTCGGGGTCAGGCCTCGGAAGCGGGGTCGATGGCGCGGGCCCGGGTGATCAGGATGTGCAGGGCGTCAGTCACGGTCGTGAGCTCGTCGGGCGTCAGGGTGCCGGCCAGATCGTCGATCCACTGCTGCCGCGCGCGCAGGCTCGCGTCCAGGATCGCGCGGCCCTTGTCCGTCATCGCGATCAGGCGCACCCGGCGGTCGTTCGGGTCCTCGGTGCGCGTGATCAGGCCCTGTTGGACGAGCCGCTCGACCAGCTGGCTGGTGGCCGCCAGCGTGGTGCCCATCTCCTTGCTGATGTCTGAGACGGGCAGGGCGCCCTGGCGGTGGATCCGCATCAGGGTCCCGATTTGGGGCATCGAGATGCCGGACTCTTTGGCTCGCATCATGAAACGATGCATGGATCGTCCCATGAAGATCTCGCTCCATTCGCGAAAGGCTTCAGAAAACGCTTTCGACTGCTGCACTGTCAACTCCGGTGAATATATAATGGTCCTTAATTATATACGAGAGCGTTGTATCTGGAAAGGCCCGTTTGTGCCAAATCACGAGGGTGAACCGCAAAGACGCGAAGAACGCGAAGATTCTGAATGAATCTTCGCGTCTTCGCGGTTCGCTGCTTCCGCCGGCGCGGTCAGGCTGGGATCAGGCGTACCGACAGGATCTGATACGGGGTCAGGTCGATCTCGACCCCGTCACGCGTTACAGACAGGCTGCTCTGGTCTTCTTCGAGCAGGTTGCAAACGGAAGCCTCGGCCACCGAGAACCCGGTGCGCAAGGTCAGGTTGCCGCGGTTGCGCTGGTTTTCGAACAGGCGCACGATCAGGCCGCGTCCGTCCTCGGCGCGCTTGACGCTCTCGATCACGGCCCAGGGCGCATCGAGGGCGACCAGCGCGGCAGGCTTGAGCCCGCCGGCGGCACCATCCACGCCCCGCAGGATGATCGGATCGTTGAGGTCATATGCGGCAGCGGGCACGTCGGCGCGCCAATCGCCGGCATGCGGCAGCAGGCTATAGGTCATGCGATGCTGGCCCTGATCGGCGTGCGGGTCGGGGTTGGTGGCGCTCTTGAGCAGCGTCAGGCGCAGGACGTTGCCGTGGATGTCGTAGCCGTACTTGCAGTCGTTGAGCAGGGCGACGCCGTAGTTGCCCTCGCTCAGGTCGGCCCACTTGTGCGCGCAGGTTTCGAAGCGCGCCCAGTCCCACGACGTATTGCGATGCGTCGGCCGCTGGACGTTGCCCCATTGCACGTCGAAGGTCGCGGTCGGGCTCATCACATCGACCGGGAACGCGGTCTTGAGCAGCGTGTGCTGCTCGTGCCAGTCGATCCAGGTGTCGAAGTCGATCCGCGCGCTGTCGGCGCACAGCTGGATCTTCTGGATGATGCGGCTGCCGCGATAGACGCGCTCGACCGTCACCGTGGCGCGCAGCGGCCCGGTCTCGGTGATCGCGATCGCGGTCACACCCTCCACCTTTTCGCTCCGGTCTTCGTAGTAGATGTCGATGTCCCAGGCGTCGAAGTTCATCGGCCGGTCTTCGAAGGCCAGCAATGCGTTTCCAACGGCGCCGCGGGCGAGCACGTCGCGGCCGACCCGTTTGTCGAGGACGCGGACGAGATCGCCGTTCGGTGCGAGGTCGACCCGGAGCAGCGCGTTCTCGAGCACGAGCGCGGCGCCAACATGCCGGGCCGAAACCGGCGCGGCGGGCGCAGCCGGCTTGCCGGCGCTCAACCCGACGACCGAATACGGCGCCAGGTCAGGCACCTCGACCAGGGTGCCATCGGCGACGCGCTGGGTCGCCAGGGCCCGGCCTGTGGCGTCGGCGAGGCCGTCGACAGTCAGATCGCCGGCCAGGTGGCCGATGCGCCGCCCGCCGAACGAGGTCGGGTTGGCGGCCAGCACGCGCGAGCCGGCGGGCAGGGCGGCCCCCAGGGCCGCGAGCGCGCCGTCGAGCGCCGCGTCGCCCAGCCTGCGGATGTGGGCGTAGTCGTTGTCGCTGTCCACGTACACGGGCCCGATCGACGAACCGGGCAGGATGTCGTGGAACTGGTTCAGACAGGTCAGCTCCCAGGCTTCGGCCAACACCTCGGTCGGGTAGGCGGCGCCGGTCTGCTGCGAGGCCAACGCCGCCAGGAACTCGGCGTCGTGCAGCAGGAACTCGCTCTTGCGATTGTTGCGCTTGTTGCGCGCCTGGCTGGTGTACGTGCCGCGGTGGTACTCGAAGTAGAACTCGCCATTCCAGACCGGCAGCGTGGCGCTGATCTCGGTTTCGATGCGATCCATGTAGGCCCGCACCGACCCCGACCTGACGCGCGGGGCGCCCGGGAATGCGTTCAGGCGTTCGACGTTCTGGATCATCTCGCGGGTCGGCCCGCCGCCGCCGTCGCCGTAGCCGTAGGCCGTCAGCAGCTCGTTGTAGGTTTCCTTCTGGTGGAAGTTGCGCCAGGTGCCGAAGACCTCGGAGCCCGAGACCACGGCGTTGTAGGTCGTGGCGTGCGGCAGGTATTCGTCGCCGGCCGGCGTGGTCAGGAAGTGGGTCAGGATGCGCGTGCCGTCCAGGCCCTGCCACCACAAAATCTGGTGCGGCATGGCGTTGTACTGGTTCCAGCTCATCTTGTGGGTGATGAAGTACTTCATCCCGGCCAGCTTGATCAGCTGCGGCAGCGCCCAGCTGTAGCCGAAGGTGTCGGGCAGCCAGAGCACGGGCGTGTCGACGTCGCCGAAGTGCCTGCGGAAGTAGCCGCGGCCGAGCAGGAACTGCCGCGCCAGCGACTCGGCGCCGATGCAGTTGCAATCGGGCTCGACCCAGGTGCCGCCCATCACCTCCCAGCGGCCCTCGGCCACGCGTTCGGTGATCTGCGCGAACAGCTCGGGGTAATGCTTCTCGGTGTAGCTGTAAAGCTGGGCCTGGCTCTGCGAGAAGGTGTAGGTCGGGAACTCCTCCATCAGCCGCAGCACGGTGCTGAAGGTCCGACCCGATTTGCGCACGGTCTGATCAAGCGTCCACAGCCAGGCGACGTCGATGTGCGCGTGCCCGGCGGCGACGATGTCGACGTCGAGCGGGGCGCCGGCCGCCGCGATGCCGCTCTTCAGGGCATCGAGCGCGGCAGGCACGCTGGCGTAGAAGGCGTCGCCGCCGATCGGGTCACGCGTGTCGAGGATGCGGAAGGCGTCGTCGAGGGCGTTATACAGCCGGCCCTTGACTGGATCCTCGTCCGAGAGCTGGCTGGCGACCTCGTGGGCCACGCGCGCCGTGGCGACCAGGTCG
>JAEURK010000446.1 GCA_016789175.1 Anaerolineales bacterium | reverse complement strand
CGACCTGTACCGCCAGGCCTGGCCAGGGTTTGCGCTGTTGTCCGGCACCGGACGCGCGGCCGTAGGAATGGGAACGCTGGTGTTCCGGTCCTATCTTGATGAACTCGAACGGCGCAGGTTCGACTCGGTGACAGCGGCCGTCAAACCCTCAGGTGTACGCCGACTCTGGGCGATCGCGACCAGCTGGCCCGCGCTCATGGTTCCAGACAAGACTCGGTAGCGCACCCTAGAATCGGCGTCACCCGTATTGGCAGTCCTACAAACGAGGACCGCATAGCCCACATTGAGGCTCGATAAAAGAACAAGACGGCGGCCTGTGAGCCAGAAACAGAGATCCTGGTGGCACGAGTCAGCGCCTTCAGAAGAGAGGAAGGCCCATATCCTGCGTCCTCTTCATAGCGTCTTTCGCTTCGGGTTTGAACGAAGCGGTTATGGGGGGGTCAGCAGCCTGGTAAACGAGAGTGAGGCCAACGACCAGGCGTCGTTCTGCCGCACATACACTTCGGTCACGACAAAGGGATTGGTGACCTCATTGCCGCCCACCACGGCCACCAGGCGGATCTTGTTCAAGAGGATGGCCGTTGTCGGGGTGACAAACGGCACCGAGGACTCCTGAATATCCACGTCTTTGTAGTGGATGCCTCCACTGCGGATGACTTCAAGCTCCTGGTCCCTGGACATCGTGGCGCCCATGTGGACGAAGACCGCCTTCTCGTGGAAGAGCGCGGCCAACGAATCGGTCTGGCGCTCCGACATCCAGCGCCATTTCTCTCTCGATAGGTTGAGCAGTTCTTGTTCGACATTGATATCAGGCATGGTTGTCTCCTCAACTCTTGCCGATATGCTGGCCATCTTCGAAGACAGCCAGCCCTGATCCATTCGCTTAACGATCGATGGCCGCCATCAACTCAGGGCTGTATCGTTGTCCCGAGATCGTCCCGGGCGGCAAGGCCATATCGAGAGCCCGCATCTGCGCGGCATCCAGCGCCACTGCCGCCGCGGCGACGTTCTCCTCCAGATACGTCACCCGCTTGGTGCCCGGGATCGGCACAAGGTCCGGTCCCTTGTGGAGCAGCCAGGCGATCGCCACCTGCCCTGGCGTGACGCCCAGCGCCAGCGCGATCCGGCGCACGGACTCAGCCGCCTGCACGTTGTTGTCGAAGTTCTGGCCCTGATAGCGCGGATCGCCCCGTCGGAAGTCGCCTTCGGGCAGCTCCTCTGCGCGCTTGACCGTTCCGGTCAGGAAGCCGCGCCCCAGGGGCGAAAACGGCACCAGGCCGATGCCCAGCTCGCGCAAGAGCGGGATGATCTCGGCCTCCAGGTTGCGCTCCCACAACGAGTATTCGCTCTGAAGCACCGAGACCGGATGCACGGCGTGAGCGCGCCGGATGGTCGCCACACCCGCCTCGGACAATCCAAAGAAGCGCACCTTGCCGGCCTGCACGAGGTCGCTCACCGCGCCGGCGACGTCTTCGATCGGCACGGCCGGATCGACCCGGTGTTGATACAGCACATCGATGCGGTCGGTCTGCAGGCGCCGCAGAGAACCCTCCGCGACCGCCTTGATGTGCTCGGGCCGGCTGTTCAGGCCTCCCAGCCGCTCGCCGTTCGGACCCAGATTGAAGCCGAACTTGGTGGCCACGGTCACGGCCTCGCGGCGACCCTGCAGCGCGCGGCCGAGCAGCGCCTCGTTCGCATGATTGCCGTAGACCTCGGCCGTGTCCCAAAAGGTACAGCCGAGCTCGATGGCCCGCTGCAGGGTGGCGATCGACTCGGTCTCGTCGGCCGGGCCGTACGACTGACTCATGCCCATGCAGCCCAGGCCGATCGCGGGGACGACCAGACCCTGCTGACCCAATGTGCGCAAGGGAAGGCTCATCGTCTTTTCCTATAGGCCTCGAAGTGGCCTGTGAACTTACCTTTTGAAAACGTCGCGGGCGACCTTGATGGCGGACATCGCCCGCGGCCAGCCGGCATAAAAGGCCAGGTGAATGATCACCTCGGCCAGCTCGGCTTCGGTCAGGCCGTTCTGCTTGGCCCGGGCCAAATGCCCGGGCAGTTGCTCAGTGTTGCCGTTGGCGATCAGGGCCGCCACGGTGACCAGGCTGCGGTCGCGCGGAGACAGCTCGGGTCGCGCCCAGACGTCGCCAAACAACACGTCGTCGGTGAGTTGCGCGAGCTTGGGCGCCAAGTCGCCGACCAGCTTCTGCGCCACGGTGGGTTCTTTGGATTCGGGCACGGAATCTCTCCTGGCGGTTCCTTGTGGTTGCCAATGACTGGCGCCACCCGCTTAGGTCGGGCGCGTGTAGCTCGCCAACCGCTTCACCATCGCCGGATCGCGATGATCAAAGAAGCTGCTGGTCTTGGTATCCAGCGTGGCAATCGCGGCCATGTCCTCGGGGCTCAAGCTAAAGTCGAAGACGTTGAGGTTTTCCTCGATGCGCTCCTTGCGGACGGACTTGGGGATGGCGACCACCCCGCGCTGCGTGAGCCAGCGCAAGATGACCTGAGCGATCGTCTTCTGATGCCTGGCCGCGATCGCGCCCAGTACCTCGTTCGTGAAGATGTTGTGCTTGCCTTCCGCGAACGGCCCCCAGGATTCGATCTGCACGCCGTTCTCTTGCAGGAACGCCTGGGTCTCGATCTGCTGGTTGAAGGGATGGGTCTCGATCTGGTTCACCGCCGGCACGACGCGGTGGTGAACAATCAGGTCCATCAGGCGGTCCGGATGAAAGTTGCTGACGCCGATGGCACGGACCCGGCCTTCCTTGTACAGCTCCTCCATCGCGCGCCAGGCGCCGTACACGTCTCCGATGGGTTGATGGATCAGGTACAGGTCCAGGACGTCGAGCTGGAGCCGCTTCAGCGAGCGGTCGAAGGCCTGTTTGGTGCGGTCGTAACCGGCATCCTGGATCCAGAGTTTGGTCGTGATGAAGAGCTCATCGCGGGGCACGCCGGCGCGCTGGATCGCGTTGCCCACCGCCTCCTCATTGCCATACGAGGCCGCCGTATCGATCAGGCGATAGCCGGCGCGCAAGGCCTCGGAGACGCTGCGCTCACATTCATCGGGGTCGGGCACCTGGAACACCCCGAAACCGAGCAGGGGCATCGGCACGCCGTTGTTCAAGGTCACGGTTGGGATTGTGCTCATCCTGTTTTCTCCTGACGACGATGTTTGGGTTCTTTGGGTGCAAGGATCGTGAGCCCGAGGCTCATCCGTACCGCTCGTGACCCGAGCCCCGGGCGCCCTGCACCTGGATCGCGGCGGTCGCGGCGTCGATCTCGCGCAGATCCTCGCCCGTCAGCTCCACGTGAGCCGAGGCAAGGTTCTCGTCCAGGCGCTCGAGCCGGCGGGTACCCGGGATCGGCACCATCCACGGCTTCTGCGCCAGCACCCACGCGAGCGCGATCTGCGCCGGCGTGACCCCCTTCTGAGCCGCGAGCCGGGTGACCAGATCGACGATGGGCTGGTTGGCCTTGAGCGCCTCCGGTGTAAAACGCGGGAAGCGGCTGCGGATGTCGGAGCTCTCGAAGGTCGCGTCGGTGGCCACCGTCCCGGTCAGGAAGCCCTGGCCGAGCGGGCTCCAGGGCACAAACCCGATCCCGAGTTCTTCACAGACCGGGATCACCTCGGCTTCGGATTCGCGCGCCCAGAGCGAGTACTCGTTCTGGATCGCGGCCACGGGCTGCACGGCGTGAGCGCGCCGGATCGTCTCTGCGCCGGCTTCGGATAGGCCGAAGTGCCGGACCTTGCCCGCCGCGATGAGGTCCTTCACAACGCCGGCCACGTCCTCGATCGGCACGTTCGGGTCGACCCGGTGCTGGTAGTACAGGTCGATGACGTCGATGCCCAGGCGCTTCAGCGACGCCTCGGCCGCCTGCTTGATGTGTTCGGGGCGGCTGTTGAGGCCGCGCCGCGCCAGCGTCTGCGGGTCGACGTCGAAGCCGAACTTGGTGGCGATGACGACCTGATCGCGGACCGGGGCCAGGCCTTCGCCGACCAGCTCCTCATTGACGAAGGGGCCGTAGACTTCCGCGGTATCGAAGAAGGTGACGCCCCGGTCCACGGCGGACCTCAGCAGCGCAATCATGGCGGGCCGGTCGGCGGCCGGGCCATAGTTGACGCTCATGCCCATGCAGCCGAGCCCGAGGGCGGACACCCGCAGGTCTCCAAGGAGCCGTGTTTGCATTCGTGTTTCTCCTTTATGCGTGTCGACCTCGTCGACGCGCTCGATCTACGGGGTTGGCGCGGCCTGGCCCTCGCCCTGCTCTATCAGCCGGGCGATATCCCGAGCGGGCGACTGGCCGAAGAAGCGCGCGTATTCGCGACCGAACTGCGACGCGCTCAGATACCCGACCTGGTGGCCCGCGCTGGCCGCGTCCATCACGGACGACAGCATCAGTCGGCGCGCTTCCTGAAGTCGCAGGGCCTTTTGATATTGCAGCGGGCTCATGGACGTCACCGCCTGGAAGGCTTGATAGAAGGCCGACAGGCTCATGTGCGCGAGATTGGCCAGCTCCTCGACGTGTATCGGCTGAGTGAAGTTCGCGCGCAGCCAGGTGAGCGCGGTGGCGACCTTGTGCGTGGTCGAGTCGGTCAGACCGACCTGCGCCAGGCGCAGGCCCAGCGGGCTGCGCAGGAGGCGGATCAGGATCTCGTCGACGACGAGCGGCGC
>JAEURK010000439.1 GCA_016789175.1 Anaerolineales bacterium | reverse complement strand
TAGCCGTTGGTGTGCTGCGAGACGCCGCGGTGGATGTCGACGCACGCGTTCTTGCCATGCGACGTGAACTCGACCGCCAGGGCCTCCAGATCGGCCGCGCGCAGGCCCGCGATCTCGGCCCACTCCTCGATCGTGTGCTGCTTCGACGATTCGAACAGGATCTGCAGGCTCGACTTGACCGTGAACTCACCCAGCGTCGCGTCGACCAGCAACTGGCCGGCCATGACAGCGTTCTCGGCGTCGTTGGGGTCGAACAGCACGGGCTGGCCGTCGGCGTCGAGCACGACGAACGGGTCGGTCGCGAAAACCGCGCCGTCAGCCGCGACCCAGGTCACGACGGTCTTGTCGTCCTTTTTCTCTTCCTTCTTCTCGACCAGGCCGAGCTCGCTGCCGTGCAGGAACTTGCCGGGCTTGCCGTCGGCGACCTTGACCAGCCAGGCGGCGTTGCTCCAGGTCGGCTCCTTGAGCGCGGCCGAGGCAGCCTTGTTGGCGGCGGCCAGGTACTTGCCGTCGTAGCGCTCGTTGGCGATCACCCACTGGATCAGGGCCAGCGCGATCGCGCCTTCGCTGCCGGGGATATTGGGCAGCCACTTCCAGGCCTTGCCCGCGATCTTGGAGAGGCGCGGGTCGATCACGGCAAACTTGAGCTCGCCGTTCGACAGGCGGTCGGTGATGCGCGGCACGCGATTGGTCGGGCCATAGTTGCCCTCGAACGGCGAAGCGCCGACGAAGATCACGAACGAGGCGCTGGCCGTGTCGCCCATCCAGTACGCCTTGGCCCCGCCCGTGAACTTGGTGCCGTCCCACTGATCGCTCATCGACTTGCCCGAGAAGTACAGGCTGCCCTGACAGACCGTGGTGTGGCCGTGGCGGTTGGTGGAGCCCAGCCCGGAGCCGAACAGGCGATGCGAGATGTCGCTGCGCCCGCCCTTCATCCGGCCCCAGAAGAACAGGATCTGATTGTTCTTCGGCCCGAGGTCCGGATGGGCCGGGTCGATCATCTTGTCGAGGTCGCCCGCGAAGTCGACCTGGAACTGGGCGACCAGCGCGCGCTTCTTTTCGACGTCCTTCTCGGCCACGATCGCCTTGGCGGCGTCGCTGAGCGCTTTCATCTGCGCGGGATCGCGCACAGCGTACAGGTCCTTGAGGCCTTCGACGACGCGGCTCTCCTCACCGGGAACGCCCGAGAAGAGCGTGCCGCCGTCGACGATCTCCTGGATCGCCTGCTCGAACGAGAGGGTCGTCCACTTATTCTCGCCGCGCTTGCCGGCGCGCTTGAGCACCTTGACCAGGCGATACGGGTCGTAGGCCGACTGAAGGCCAGCCTGCCCCTTCGGGCAGAGCGGCGCATCCACCGAGGCGGTAGCGGCGATCGGCGTGGCGTAGTCGAGGTGCGGCACCAGGTTCCAGGGCGAGAACGGGTTGCCGTCGATCTTGACCGCCACGCCATCGACGATCTTGACCTTGATGCCGCATTGCGTGTTGCACTGCTGGCAGACCGAATACAGCTGCCCGGCCGGGTCGGCCAGCGGATAGGCCGTCGTGCCTTCTGCGCCCGATTGCGCCAGCACCTGCTGGACGTTGGGCAGGCCGCCCAGGAAGGCGCCGCCGGCCGCGGCCGCGGCCTTGAGGAAGGCGCGGCGCGGGAGCGCGCAGCCGGCGGGTTGTTGAACGGAGTCCTTGGTCGTCATTTCGTCATCTCCGCGGTCGAGCGCTTGAAGAGCGGCAACCGATCGGTGCCCAGCAGGTAGGCCAGGGTCGCCAGGCCGACCACGCCGGCCACGACCGACCACTCCATCAGACTGGGGGTGTAGTCGAAGTTCAGGTGCGGTCCGCTGAAGGCCGTCAGCAGGCCCTCGAGCTCCGGGATCGCCAGCGCCGGGAAAATGATGTTGGCGCGGGCGACGGCGAAGCCGATCAGGATCGCGACGCCCATCATCCCCGCCCACAGACCGCTCTGGCCATAGCGCGGCTGGATCAGCACGATCAGCGGTAAGACCATGCCCAGGCCGAGCTGCAGGCCCCAGAAGGCCCAGCCGTACCGGCCGAAGAGCACCAGGTTGACCGCCTGGCTGGCCTCCGGCGTGCCGGTGTAGAGGGCCAGCGAGTAGTCGGTCCACAGGTAGTAGGCCTTGACCACCAGCAGCACGATCGCGGCGAGGCCGAGGAAGCGCAGTTGCTGCGCGCGCCGGCCGTCAGCGGGGATCAACCAGCCGACCAGGATCAGCATGAGCGCGATGCCGGAGGTAAGCGAGAAGACCGGGAACTGCGCCGGCAGCATCCCGACGTGCCAGGCCGGGCGGCTGGCGTTCACGCCCAGGAGCGCGCCGACGCCGCCACTGAGGAAGACCGCAAGGAACAGGCCGATGGCCATCACGATCTTGACCGCCAGCGAGGTGCGCTGGCGCGCCGTCAGCCACAGGGCGAGCACGATCACGAGGGTGAAGATCGTGTAGCCCCAGACCAGCTGCGCCAGGAGCGAGCTGAAGTTGGGCTGGAGGTAGACCTTCCAGATGCGCTCCATGTGGCCGAGGTCGAAGCCGATCGTGATCAGCGCGGCCGGCATGGTCACCAGCGCGCCCCAGAGCGCATACTTGCCCGTGCCCTGAAAGAGTTTGACGTTGAAGAGGTGATCGAGCGTCGCCAGCATGAACGCCCCGGTGGCGACGCCGGCGAAGAACAGGTACATGGCGACCCACAGGCCCCACGTGACATACGAGCCGTAGTTCACGTCGCGCTCGCCGATGAACAGCCGCGCGTAGAAACCATAGAGGCCGGCGAGGACAGCCAGCGCTCCGAGGATGTAGAGAGTACGCTTGAGCATGACCGCCTCCCTTAGACGATGTAGTAGACGCGCGGCTCGGTGCCGAGCTCTTCCTTGAGCCGCATCACGTTGGGCTGATGGATGACCTG
>JAEURK010000434.1 GCA_016789175.1 Anaerolineales bacterium | reverse complement strand
GATGGATAAGACCAGCGCCCAGGCAGGAGAAGAACTCATGAGCACCAAGCAGAAATTCTCGATCGAAGAGGCGCGCGCCATCGGCACGCGGCTGGGTCTCGATTGGGCTCGCATCGACCTCGAGCAATTCCGCCGCGGTCTAGAGATCGAGCTCGAGCATGGTGCCCGCGACGCCGACACCGACGTGACCCGCGACGATCCGGTGCTGACAGGCAAGATCGCCTGGGCGCACTTGAAGGAGATCAAGGACTACTACACGCGGCTCGATCGGCTCGAGGCTGAGGCGGATGGCAAGGTCGTCAGCACGACCTAGATACGGCGGACCCAGATCAGTCGCGCGACCCGGCTAGCTTTGAGGTCGACCTGATCCGGCCGCAGCGAGTACGCGCCGCGCTCGCCGCAGAGGGGCCGTGTGTCGAGCCCAGACGTCGCTGAGCAACACCGGCGCATGAGACCGAGGATATCCAGCATGACAACCTGCAATGACGTGATGACGAGTTGGCCCACCTGCTGTGTGCCGGAAGATGTGGCGGCCACGGCCGCCCAGTTGATGCACAGTCAGAATATCGGTTCGATCCCGGTGATTGACAGCATTCGAACGCGAAAGCTGATCGGCATCGTGACGGATCGCGATCTGGCCCTCAGAGTCGTGGCGAACGGCCTCGACGGCAACGCCGTTCAAGTGCGCGCGGTGATGACCGGTGAGATCGCGACCTGCCACACCGGCGAAGACGTTCAGGTCGCGCTCGACCTGATGGCGCGCCATCATCTCCGCCGAATCCCGGTCGTAGACGACGACCAGAAGATCGTTGGGATCCTCGCCCAGGTGGATGTGGCCGCACGGGTGAATAAGTCGCCCAAACCGCCGCATTGGTCCCGGTGATCTTGCGAGCGGATGTCGACCAGACCACCGCTCAGAGCGGCGGCCATGGGCGCGCCCTCGGTGAGGGCAACGGGTTCGCAGCGACTCGATGTTGGTGCGATGACCAGTTGAAGTTGAGGAAGGCCATGGATCTACCTGCTAACCAAAGGGGCAGCCAGCGGTTCGCAAGGAATGTCGCGGCGGCCGTCGTGCTGGCCATCAGCCTGTTCATGGCCGCGAGCCAGGCGGACGCTCACAGCCTCGCCATCGCGCCGCTTTGCGGCGACGGGATCGCTCCAGACTACGGCTTTTCCTACAACCGCCAACAGGAACACTGGACCGTGGGCTGGAACGGCTATACCTCAGTGGAGGCTGTCACCGGCGTGGATGTTGTGCTGGACGAATTGAACGCAGATTCTATTGCACAGACGATGGTCCTCATCCTGCCACAGGCCGAGGTCGGCAACCAGGTCAACTGTGCCGTGCACTTCCTCCGCTACATGAAGCTTGGAGAGCCCAACGGCGAACGCAAAGACAACGGGTTTGTCTTCCTGATCGTGGTCGGTGCCGCCCGGATCGACGTGCACTATGGCGTCGGGCTGGGTCTGCCGGCCCTGACCGCCCCTGAGCTGACAGCCATCAACCGCGCGACGGAGGCCACGTTTGAGGAAACTCAAAGCCTGGATCAGGCGCTGCTGGGTCTGGCCAGGGATTTCGATAGGGTTGCGCGGAGCGATTACGCCCCTTTGGTCGAGTCTGCGCCGACGCAGCTGACGTCAGGCGAACCACCTTTGAGCCTGGACCCCATGAGCATCCTCACTGTTTGCGGCGGATTGTGTCTCGGCGTCTTCTTCCTGCTGGCCTTGACCTGGGCGATCTCCCGACTGGGCCGCCGCGGGATCCGGTTCAATCCAACCGGCTTTGGATCGTGGGGCGGAGGCTTTTCGGGCGGCGGGGGGCGC
This sequence comes from Anaerolineales bacterium, assembly GCA_016789175.1. Classification (GTDB taxonomy): domain Bacteria; phylum Chloroflexota; class Anaerolineae; order Anaerolineales; family UBA6663; genus UBA6663. Next base: position 21,104 of record JAEURK010000434.1, on the reverse strand, counting down.
GGCAATTCGCCGATGCGCGGCGGGGGGCGAAGCAGCCCGCCGATGCGCGGGGGCGGCGGCAGCGGACGTTCGGGGCGCGGAAACTGACGGAATTCAGGAAACCCTTGATATGAAGAAAAACCTTTCGCGAACGATCTCGAGGTTCATCGTTGGAGCCGCCCTGATGGGGGTAACCGGCTGCAGCGTCGTCAACACAGGCACGACCGAGTACAACGAACTGGTGGCCCTGGTGCAGGGTGTGCAGTCTGCGGCGGCGAACTTTCAGCTGGTGACGGACACGCAATACGCCAAGATCCAGGCGAAGACGCAGATCACAAAGGATTATTACGACGCGGTCAGCAACAGCGGTGAAGTCTGGACCGGTAATTTCCGGTCGCAGGCCGATGCCCTCACTGCCTTGTTGAGCAACTATCGGGATGCCGACGGCCAGCCGCTGGACCCGACCCAGCTCAATTTGAGCGAACTGCAGAACCAGGGCGCGCTGCCCAGCGATCTCGGCCAGGGCTTCTCGCTCTACGTCAACGCCATCACCCAGGCACCACCGCCCGTGCCGGATGCACAGGTCACGTTGGCGCTCGGTGACACAGTTGATGAGGCGATGAACACGATCCAGCTGGGAGGCACCGACTGGAACGACGCAGTCAAGGCCTACAACACCCGGCGGGCGCAGATCACGGGTGAGGTCGTGGCTCGGGTGTCGGCTTATTTCGGCTTTGATCTCCCGGTAGCGTTTCCGTACTACCAGGGTGGCAATGCCGGGCAACCGGTTGTGAATCCGCTGGCCACGCCGCTGCCTTAGGACAGCCGTGGGTAGGGGCGCGCGACAGTCGCCTCGTTGTGACCCATTGTGTCAGGTCCTGGTTCGTTCGCCGCTTTGGTGAGTGAGCCAATCCAGAAGGAGTATCGTCATGAACAGAAACGCCATTCCTCTCGGCCGCATCCTCGGTGTCCCGATCGGTCTGGATTACTCGTGGTTTCTGATCTTCGGACTGGTGACCTGGTCGCTGGCCAGCAGCTACTTCCCGGCCGAGTTCGCAGACTGGCCGGTGGCGCAATACTGGATCGTCGGCGCGATCACGGCCCTCCTGATGTTCGCGAGCGTGGTACTGCATGAACTGGGTCACGCCGTGGTGGCGCAGTTCTATAAGATCCCGGTACGCAGCATCACGCTCTTCATCTTCGGCGGCGTGGCGCGGATCAGCGCTGAGCCGCCGAGCGCAACCGCCGAGTTCTTCATCGCGCTGGCCGGCCCAGCGACCAGCATGGCCCTGGCCGTCCTCTTCGGATTGCTCCAGCCGCTGGCCGGCGCGTTCGAACCGTTGCTGGCCGTTTTCCGATATCTGGCTTACATCAACGCATCGGTCGCCATCTTCAACCTGATCCCGGGCTTCCCGTTGGACGGTGGACGGGTCTTCCGAGCCATCGTCTGGGCGGCTTCGCACAACCTGCGTCAGGCGACGCTGATCGCCGCTTACCTTGGCCGCGCGATCGCCTATCTTTTGATCGCTTTCGGCGTCTGGCAGTTGTTTGTCGGACAGTTCGGAACCGGTCTGTGGATCGCTTTCGTCGGCTGGTTCCTGGAGAACGCGGCCTCGGCCCAGATCCAGCAGCAGACCCTGCATGACTTGCTCTCCGGCCACCGAGTCGCCGATGTGATGCGCCGTGACTATGTGGCGGTGAGCCCGGGCTCGAACCTCGAACAGGTGATGACCGAGCATTTTCTGACCAGCGGCCGGCGCAGCCTGGTGGTCGAGCGCGAGAAGAAGGTCGTGGGCCTGCTGACCGCGCAAGCGGCCCGGAAGATCCCGCGGATGGCCTGGCCGACGACGACCGTCACCGAGGCCATGATCCCGACCGACCTGATGAAGCGCATTCGACCCGATGCGAAATTGGTTGACGCCTTGCTGGCTATGGATCGTGACGGTGTCTGCCAGCTCCCAGTCATGGTCGGCGACACGATGCAGGGCTTACTCGGGCGCGATGACGTGATCGGCCTCCTGGGCACGCTGGGCGAGTTTGGGCCGACGGCCGTCGCCACGCACAGCGTCCGTTAAGACCGAAAGGGCCTTCCATGAACACCGTACGCACCCACCACCGCGCCATTCTGCAACGCATCGCCCGCCGGGTCATGCTCGAACGGGGTTTGCGACCCGACTTCTCACAGGCCGCGCTGGACGAACTGAGCCAGGCGCAGGCCGCGGCGACCCAGGCGCCTGCGTTGTCCGGCAAAAGACACGGGATCCGCGATCTTCGAGACTTGCCGTGGTCGTCGATCGACAATGACGACTCGCGCGACCTGGATCAACTTACGGTCGCCGAGTCCGGGCCCGATCAGGGCCTGAAGATCCGGGTCGCAATCGCCGACGTCGCCGCCACGGTTCAACAGAACACGGCGCTGGATGAGCACGCTCAACACAACACCACGTCTGTGTACACAGCGGCCATGATCTTCCCGATGCTGCCCGAGGGCCTGTCGACCGACCTGACCTCGCTCAATCCCGGCTCCGATCGGCAGGCTCTGATCGTCGAGATGAGCCTGGCCGCGGATGGCACGCTGCTCGAGTCTGACATCTACCCGGCGCTGGTCCGCAATCACGCCCAGCTCGCCTACAACAGCCTGGGCGCCTGGTTGGAGGCGCGGGGCCCGCTGCCACCGGAGGCCGCGTCGGTCGACGGCCTGGCCGCGAACCTCCAGTTGCAGGACCGCGCGGCCCAGGCGCTCAAGGCCCTGCGCCATGGGCACGGCGCGCTCAACCTCGAGACCATCGAGCCCCGCCCGATCTTCGACGGTGACGATCTCCAGGATCTTCAGGACGAAGCGCGCAACCGGGCCAAGGACTTGATCGAAGACTTCATGATCGCGGCCAACGGCGTGACGGCCCGCTATCTGTCCGCCAAATGGATGCCCTCGCTGCGCCGCGTCGTCAAGACGCCTAAGCGCTGGGAGCGGATCGTCGCCCTGGCGGCCACGCGAGGCGCCACCCTGCCCGCGGCCCCCGACTCGCTGGCCCTTGAGCGGTTCCTGATTGCGGCCAGGGCCGATGACCCTGCGCACTTTCCAGACCTCTCGCTGAGCATCATCAAGCTGCTGGGCGCGGGCGAATACGTCGTCGAGCATCCGGGCGAGACGGCCGTGGGCCACTTCGGCCTGGCCGTCAAAGACTACACCCATGCCACGGCGCCCAATCGGCGCTTTCCGGATCTGGTGACGCAACGGATGCTCAAGGCGGCGCTGGGGGGCCATACCTCACCCTACGAGAAGGTCGCCCTGGAGGCTCTGGCCAAACACTGCACCGAAGCCGAAGACGCGGCCAAGAAGGTCGAGCGCCAACTCGAGAAATCCGCGGCCGCGCTGCTGTTGGAGAAGCGGATCGGCGAACGCTTCGACGCGATCGTCACAGGCGCCTCCGACAAGGGCACCTGGGTGCGGCTGCTTCACCCGCCGGTTGAAGGCCGACTGGTCGCGGGTCACGCCGATCTGGACGTCGGAGACGACCTCCGCGTCAAACTGGTGCGCACCGACGTCGAACGCGGGTACATCGACTTTGAAGGGTCAGGCCAATAACCCATGAGTGACAAGCCCTCCGAAAAACCGCCCGTTCTGAACCCACGGATCAGGTTCTCGGGCAGCGCCCTCATGGTGCTCTTGATCGTGATGATCGCCGTCCAGCAATTCGTCATCGGCCCACTCCTGGCGCCGGACACCGCCATCCCCTACAGCGACTTCAAGGCCGGGCTCCGCGCCGGTCTCATCCAGACTGTTGCGATCAGCGCTGGGCAGATCACGGGCACGCGTAAAGACGCCACGGCGTTCACGACGATCCGCGTGGACGATCCGACTTTGCTGCAGGAACTCGAGAGCCAGGCCGTCACCATCCGGGGTGAGATCACCGATACCGGCGGAGGGCTCCTGGGTGTGTTTCTCACCTGGGGGCTGCCTCTGGTCTTGATCATCGGGTACTCGCTGTGGATGATGCGGAGCATGAAGGCCGGCCAGGGCGGGGCCGGCGGGATCTTCTCGTTCGGCAAAAGCAAGGCGCGCTCGATCCAGGGCAAGCAAACCGGCGTGACGTTTCAGGACGTCGGCGGGGTCGGCGCCGCCGCCACCGACCTGCGCGAGGTGATCGAGTTTCTCAAGAGCCCGGCCCAGTTCCAACGCCTGGGCGGCAAGATGCCGAAGGGCGTGCTCCTCGTCGGGCCGCCCGGCACGGGCAAGACTCTGCTGGCGCGCGCGACTGCGGGCGAGGCCGGCGTGCCCTTCTTCTCGATCAGCGGCGCCGAGTTCGTCGAGATGTTCGTCGGCGTGGGCGCCTCGCGCGTACGTGATCTCTTTGATCAGGCCAAGAAAGCCGCGCCGTGCATCGTCTTCATCGACGAGATCGACGCGATCGGCGGACGGCGGGCCGGTGCGGGCGCGATCGGCGTGCACGAGGAGCGCGAGCAAACCCTCAATCAGTTGCTGGCCGAGATGGACGGCTTCGAGACTTCGAAGGGCGTGATCCTGATGGCCGCCACCAATCGGCTCGAGATCCTGGACCCGGCGCTCCTGCGCCCCGGCCGTTTCGACCGACAGATCATGGTGGACCTGGCTGATCTGGCCGGTCGCGTCGAGATCCTGCGCATTCATGTGCGCGGTGTGACCCTGGCGCCGGGGCTGGATGTGGCCTCCGTGGCCCGCATCACGCCCGGTTTCTCGGGGGCCGATCTGGCCAATATCGTCAACGAGGCCGCCCTGCTGGCGGCACGCCGCGACAAGTCCGCGGTGGATCTCGCCGATTTCGACGAGGCCATCGAGCGGGTGATGGCCGGCGCCGAGCGCCGCAATCGCGTGATGAACCTGCACGAGAAGGAGATCGTGGCCGTGCACGAGGCCGGCCACGCGCTGCTCGCCAGCCTGCTGCCCGGGATCGATCGCGTGCATAAGGTCACGATCGTGCCGCGCGGACGCGCGCTGGGCTACACCTGGCAGCGTCCGACGGAGGACCGTTTCCTGCTCAGCGAGCACGAATTGAACTCGCGCTTGATGGTGCTCTTAGGCGGGCGCGTGGCCGAGTCGATCATCTTCACCGAAGTCTCGACCGGCGCTGCCGATGACCTGGCGCGGGCCACGGATCTGGCCCGGCGCATGGTGACGGAATACGGAATGAGCCCGGCCCTGGGGCCAGTGCGTCTGGCAGCCGATCTTCAATCCGCGTATCTGGGCCAGTCTTACGGGCTCGACGCACGCGTGAGCCAGACGACCTCGGCCCTGGTCGACGTCGAAACCCGCCGGCTGGTCGAGGATGCAGCCGAGAAGGGGCGGGCGATGCTCGAGACGCAGCGGTCCGCGCTGGACCGGCTCGCGGCCAAGCTCTCGGAGCAGGAGACTGTTTCGTCCGATGAGATCGACGTCATCCTGGGGGTTGCGTCGCCTGGCCCGTCGACCGAACCGGACGTCGTGCAACTGCCCGCGCGTCTGGAGGGCGCCTGATCGTCGGGTCGACGGCGATCAGGTCGCGGTCTCCTGGCGCTGAGCCGACCAGTGGACCTCGCCGGCACGATAGGGGAACGGCGATTGCCAATCGCCGGGCGGCCAGGCGAAGTCGGCGTCGTGGAAGCGCGGTCGCGCACTGACCGCAGCCATCGACTCCGTCACCATCGTGCCCCCGATCGTGGACATCGAGACCGCGCTGACCGGGATGGCGAACTGCCCGCGGGCATCTTCCTCCGGCCATTGAGGATTGAGACGCGCATGAACGATGACGTGGGTCACCAACCGGTCGTGGGGGTCGATGATGACCCCCACGACCTCGCCGAGTTCGCCATCGGAGGCGTAAGCGGCCGTGCCGATTTGGGGTTGCACGCGCCGGCCGAGTCGCGTCGCGGCTTCGCCGGCTACATGAGGCAGGCTCAACACACCCCGGACAGCCGGGACACCGCCCGCAACGATCCGGGCGGCAGCTCGCACCCGCATATTGGGCGCATCGCCGCCCAATTGGATCCAGCCGGCCGAAGCACCTACCCGAAAGATCGACGCCCGCGTCGAGGCATCGGCTGCGAGCGCGCGCGCCACAGCAGTCGCCAGGTCGGGGTCAACCACCAGGGCGTTGTGGATCCCCTTCACACCCGTCACGGCCGCAGACAGCCGCTCAGCCTCGCGCTTGACCGTCTGGTTGTCGACATGGCCGCGGAGAGAGATCACGCCCGCTTCGGCGCTGACGCCCAGATCCTGCACCTCGACCGACCGGAGCCCGTCCGCGTCTCGCAAGATGGAATCCACATCGGCCAGAAGCGCGCGATCCGCGGGATCCCCTTGCTTCGACGTGCGTGGGTTGTCGGCAATCACAATCGCTCCCGACTTTTTCGGAGTGACAGCACAGTCTGCCGGATTAGGCGTCGCATGACCCCGGCAATCGCCAACAACAGCATGGCGCCCAACAGCGAAGCCGCCAGGGCCGGCGCGCTGAAGTCGTCCGAGTGGAGCGCGGCAATGCCTACCAGACTTGGGACAAACCAACCCGTCATCACAGCGCCGCCGGCGCCGACCACAAGATCGCGCAGCGAGCCCGGCCAGGGTTCACCCCCGATGGTTCGGCCGGTCAGCCAGCCCACGATCGCCCCACCGATGACCCAATACACGATGTTTGCCATCATTCCCCACTTTCAGCCCTACCCAGGACGATTCAATGAAACGTTCTGGCAGGATTCCCAGGCGCGCGAAGCACGCCCCATCCTCAACAATCACGTGCCCTCCGCAACGCCTGAAGCCGAGCCCGACCAAAGCCAGCATGGCGCCCGCCAGTCTCAGCGGCGTCACAAGCTTTCGAACGCCCGGACGTACGGCGCGGTGTGCGGCGTACTCCGAGCCGCGTTGCGCGGATCAGCGGGCGGCCACCACAACCCGGTTGCGGCCGGCGGCCTTGGCGCGATAAAGGGCGTCATCGGCGGCCTTGAGGATGACGGCGCTATTTGTACCGTGCCCGGGAAACACCGCGACGCCCAGCGACAGAGTCACGGCCGCAAGCTCTTGCCCGCCCAGTGGAATCTGCAGATTGATCCCGCGCAACAACTCCGCCCGCTTGCGGGTGACTTGAAGCGAGGCATCCGGCAGAATCACCGTGAACTCGTCGCCGCCGTAGCGGGCAGCGATATCCTCCCGGCGGACCAGCTCGATCAATCGCCGACCCAGTTCGCGCAAGATCGCGTCGCCGGCCGCATGGCTGGCGGAATCGTTGAACTGCTTGAAATGATCCACGTCCAGCATGATGACGCCCAAGGGCAGGCGCTTTCGATCGGCCCGCAGCAACTCGCGTTCGAGCGTTTCCTCCAGGTAGCGCCGGTTGAACAGGCCGGTCAGGTGATCGCGCACCGACTGCTCACGCAGCAGCGCCTCACTCTTGATCAGTGCTGCTTCGGCTGTCTTTCGATCGGTGATGTCCCGGATGTTGCATTGGATCACCCTGTCTTCGCCGACAAGGTACACGTTGCTCACGAACTCGACCTGGATCAGGCGTCCAGACCGGGCCCGCAGGGGCAGATCCTCGTACCGAATATAGGCCTGATCCTGGAGGGTCTTGAAAGCCCCGCGGTTGGCTTCAAGGTCGCCAAACGCACCGACCTCCCAGAGCCGGCGCTTGACCAATTCGTCCCGCGAATAGCCGAGCATGTCAACCAGAAAAGGATTGGCATCCATGATCAGGCCCGTTTCGACGTCCACGATCAAAATCCCGTCCTGGGCGGCCTCAAACAGCCGCCGGTAACGGAGCTCCGAGTCCGTCATCGATTGCCTGCGGGGCGCCGAGGTTTTTCCGACTGCGTCTTTCATGGCAGCCCTGCTTGTTCTGAGTACAGGTGGCTCACCGAGGGTGTGGAGCATGGTGCAGGGAACTGCACGGCCCGGACGTCTGACCCGGGTCTCGAGAGCCGAGCGGTGAACTGGCTCGCGGCCCGGCAGAGACCCGGCTCACCGTGTCGGTGCCAGGCCCTCTCGCATTCGGATAGCCGAAACTCCCGGTGCGCTCAGCTCGTTGTCAGCACTATAATGAAAGGTAGTCTCAAGGGCGTCACAAGTAGCGCTCGGTAGATCGCCTATGCGCCCATTACAACTTTTCTTGCTTGGCCCTCCGGTCGTGCGTCTGGGGGCCGCCCCCCTGGCGTTTCCCACTCGCAAGACCCTGGCTCTGCTGGCCTATCTGGCCCTTGAGCCAGGGCCGCAGCCACGCGAGCGCCTCGCTGCTCTCCTTTGGCCGGAAGCCAGCGTCGCGCGAAGCTATGGATCGTTACGCAACACCCTTAGCCATCTGCAGACATCGCTCCGTCAGGCCAGCGGTCAGTCGACGCCGCTCTATCTGTCAATCACGCACGAGACCATCGCCCTCGAGCCTGAAGCCGAGATCCGGGTCGACCTGCAAAGCGTTGAACAAGCCTACGCCCTCGCCCGCGCCGATCGTTCGAGCCGGGCAACACCGGATGGATCGGCGAGTCTGCCTGTCTTGCAAGCGGCCGTGGACTGCCACCGGGGTGACTTCCTGGCAGGGTTCTCGCTCGGCGATGCTCCCGGTTTCGATGAATGGGTGGGGATCCAACGTGAGGCCTGGCGGCGCCGGCTCGGCCTGATCCTCGACCGACTCTCCGAGATCCAATTCGGCCGCGGCGACTTCGCCAGCACCGCCGAAACGGCGTCGCGCTGGCTGGCTCTGGATGGCCTTAACGAAGTCGCCTATCGGCGCAAGATGCGCGCGCACTTTTCGGCGGGCGAGCGCGGCCAGGCGTTGGAAACGTATGAAGCCTGTCGAGCCCTGCTGGCAGCCGAGCTCAACATCGAGCCAGAACCCGATACGGAGGCGCTGGTAACCCGCATCCGACTGCAGCAGGCGCCGCATTCGGCTCAGCACAAGCATTCAGCGCCGGCCACGCCGGTCAGTTCTCTCGAGGCCCTGTTTGCTGGCCGAAGTGCCGAGCAGCAGATCCTGACCCAGCGCTTCGCCATGGCCGTCCAGGGCCAGACCCAGGTGGTCGTCATCAGCGGCGAGGCCGGCATCGGCAAGACCCGATTGGCCAGCACCTTTCTCAAAACGGCAACCGCCCAGGGGTCCACGGTGCTCCAGGCCGGCGCCTTTGAGAGCGGCCGTGGCATTCCTTTTCAACCCTGGGTCGAAGCGCTGCGCGCCGAGCTGGACCGGGAGGATGTCCCCCCCGACTGGCTGCGCGCGACCTGGCTGGGTCCAATGGCGCAGCTCATCCCCGGTTTGCAGGACCGATTTCCGGTTCTCGTTCCCGGAGCGGGCGGCGCCGACGCGCCCGACGCGCCGGCCAGCCAAACTCGTCTCTATGAGGCGCTGGCCCAGTTCACGCTGGTCCAGGCCGACCGCGCACCGCTCGTTTTGTTTATCGATGATCTGCAGTGGGCGGACAGCGCCACGCTGGATGCGCTGCAGTATGTCCTGCGCCGCTGGCGGGCCCAGGCCGCGCGAGCCATGTTGCTGATCAGCCTGCGGACGGAAAGCCTGCAGGTGTCCGATCACGCGCATCAGCCGGGTCTGGTGGGATGGATGATGGCGGTTGACCACGAGTGGCAGGCCTGCCGGCTCGAACTAGAACCGCTGGATGAGCTCGAAACGGTGCGGATGCTTCAGAGCCTGCTGGATCCGCCTGCGCCGGACTTCGCCCAGTGGGTGTTTCGCGAAACCCGCGGGCATCCCTTCTACGTCATGGAGACGCTCAAAGACCTGCTCGAGCGCGGCGCCCTCCATCCCCACCGGCGCTCGAAGGGCGAGTGGGTCTTTGAAGTGGATAGCCGCCATGACCTCGGGCAGACCGTGCGGGTCCCATCCACGGTGCGCGCCGTCATCCGCTCGCGTTTGAGCCGCCTCAGCCCTGCGGCGTTCTCGTTCCTGGCCGCCGGGACGGTGCTCGAACACGCACTAACTTTCGAGCGTTTGTGCGCCGTCGCCAACCTGAGCCCGGATGTCGGGCTGCCTGCCCTGGACGAAGTTTTGAGCGGCCGCCTGCTGCGCGATGTCGCGCAACCGGGATCGATTGGCGCCTTTGCTTTTGCGAACGACATGCTGCGGGATGTGGTCTATACAGAAGCGGGGGACGCGCGGCGGCGGTTGTTCCACCGGCGCGCGCTTGGCCTGCTCGAGGCTGAACACGATCCAGCTGCCGTCCTTGCCCATCACGCGCTGGCGGCCGGAGAGGCACAGGATGCCTTACGGCACAGCCTGGCCGCGGTTCAGGAAGCATTGCACATGGTTGCACCGGGCGAGGCGCGTGCCCATCTCGAAAACGCGAGCCAATTGGCGCGCGAGGCCGCAGTGGCAGGCGCGGAGGTCGAAATCCGCCTGCGCCATCTTTACACCCAACTGGGCCAGGCGTACGAGCAAAACGGCCAGCCGGATCAGGCCGCGGCCGTCTATGCGGAGCGCGCCCGGCTTGCGCCCCCACCCCCCTGACCCAGCGTCTGATCGCCATCAATATCCTCCGCCAACGCGTCAAGAGTTTCTGAGGCCCTGTCTCTGCCCGACCAGGGACCGCGCAGGCGATTCCGTTCAGCCCGGCGTTGCTCCCAACCAGGCTGTGGAAGGCCCGGCCACCGCCATGTTCGGCCCGTCGGTGTCACCCTCCGGGATAGCCGACTGCCCTCGCAGCAACTCCGCGCGTCGCCGCCGAAATTCGATGATCGGCAGATCCCCCTGGATAAGCTTTTCGCCACCCCTGAGGTCCGAAGGACCGGGAACGTGGGTTTGCACCGTGGCCTTATCCTGCCGCAGGATGAGCAGATTGAACGGCCAGGCCGCCAGATTGACCAGGTCGCGCAACACAGGCGTTCGCACGAAGCTTTGATAGAAGCGAACATACATCTGCGTGTTCGCATCATCGATCGGCGCGAACGCCGCGAAGACCCGGACGGTATCGTTGATCCAGTTGTGCCAGAGGTTTGGGAACTGGAATTGCAGACCGGGATGGCGATTGGGTTCGAGCATCTCTTCCGGCCGCAGCGGACGCTGACCGGTGTCGACCTCATTCTTCAGCCACAGGTTGAGTCGATCGCGCTCGAAAGCGTGGGTCTCCCAACGCACCAGGGGCCCGTTCACCAGGGTGCGCCCGCCCCGACCGATGGTGGTTTTGTGCAGGAAAGGCAGATGCACGACATCCAGCTGGTTTTCGATCGCACGCGAGTAGTGGGTAGCCCACCGATCGCGGACCGTGACATACGAGAAAGACTCGTCCAGCGCTTCGAAATGCGGCGGAGCCGGCACGGGATCACGCGGCTCCCCCCACCAGATCGCGATCAAGCCATGCGCTTCGTGGGTCGGGTACGTGTCCAGTCGGATCGCTTGTGGAATAGGCGCGCCCTTGCCGTTCGCCGGGATCAACCGACACCGACCGACCCCATCGTACTGAAAGCCATGGAAGGGGCATTCGAGGCAGTCGCCCACGATTCGCCCAAGGCTGAGGGCGACCCGCCGATGCGGGCAGATGTCGTGCATGCACGTGACCGCCCCGCCCGAGTTGCGCCAGAACACCAGACGCTCACCCATGCGTGTGACGGAGAGCGGGGTGTGGCGCGGGACTTCGTTTGACTCAAGGACGGTGTACCACTGGTTACGGATCATGGCTATCCCTGTCTGGACTCGGCCGGCGTGCAAAGCAGTGACCGTCTCGGCGCCGACACCGCCGAGGCTCGGGTGGAGCCGGACGTGCCGGTCAGGCCGTGATGACGTCCAGGATGGACCCCGCCTGCCGGACGCTGGGCTCATCGCCGTTGCCGATCAACAGACACGTCCCGCCTCGGATCACCTCTTCATACATCAGGATCTGATCCCTGGACACGCCCCACCCCTGGAGCGCGCTCAGAAGACCATCGCCTGTCGCCCCGGTGGCCACGCGCTCCATGCCGCCCACCAACGCCGCTGCGAACGGGCCGGCAACAAATAACGGTCCAAGACCTGGCACCCAGACAAACGCCGCGCCGACCAGCAATCCGAACAGCCCGCCCATCCAGGCGCCTGAGGCGACCCCAGGGGTGGTGACATCGCCCGGGGCGATGAAACCATGCACGCGCTTCGACGATTCGATGCTCTTAGTGACGATGGAGATCCGACCGATCGGAAACGCGTTCTCGCTCAGTCGTTTGACGGCCGCTTCGGCGTCCTCGAGGCTCGGATAGACACGAACGATGCAGTGTTCAGACATAGGAGGTATCCGCTTCTTTTCATCCGGATCGACCCAGCTCGGGGGCACGCCCTGCCGGCTGAGCCGACCCGCGAAAGTCCCGCTCAGTCGGCGACGATCTTGTTGTCAACCGCTGTCACACCGGGTGCCGCCCAGACCGACGCCACCGCCTCATCCCGTTCTCGCCAGGAGCGGGCTCGGCCCCGTAGCGTCACCTTCCCATCCTGGACGCTGACGGTGATCTCACTGGCCTCCGAGACTGCCATGCGATTGAACGCCTGCTCGATCTTGGCCTTGATTTCCGCGGCGACGGTGGCCGCGCCGGGCTTGAGGGTGATCGCGTTCGTCACGCCCTTGACGCCCATCAGGTGGACCACGGCGTTCTCGGCCGCCAGTTGTTGAAAGTGCCACTCGACCTCGCCCGAGAGCGTGATCCAGCCGTCCTCGACCCGCACCTTGGCCCGGTCGGTCGGCACGGCGATATTCCAGGCCAGTGCGTTCAGGGCTGACGCTGCAATGTCTGTATCGGTGCGCTCACTGAGGGTCGGCAACCTGACGCTGAGTTCCTCCGCGATGCCCTGCACGCCGGCGACCCGGCCCACGACCCGCTCGGCAACCGCTTTCTCGTAGTAGCTCGGCACACTTCCGGTCAGGGTGATGACGCCGTCCTTGGCGCTCACGCCGATCCCGGTCGCAGTGACGCTTGGCTCCCAATTGAGCTCTTCCTGTACGTCGCGTTGAAGTTGTGAGTTGGTTTTCAAAGCCTATTCTCCTGGCCTATTCGGCCCGACTCGAACGCCTGGCCGATCGTCGTTTTGATCCGAAAGCGCCGGATCGCACTTCCTCCACCACCAAACCTCCCTGCCTCAAAGTGTCAGAGATGGCTCCGGCATTTCACCTGTGAACACCAGGTGTGACTCACCCCGCGCCACGTGGATGGTCTGGCCCTCGTGGATCTCGGCGGCCAGGATCTTGACAGCCAGCGGGTCCTGCAATTCGTGCTGGATGGCGCGTTTCAGCGGGCGGGCGCCGTAGTCGGCGTTGTAGCCGATCTCAACCAGATACGCGCGCGCCTCCGGACTGACGTCCAGCCGATAACCGCGCTCCGCCAAACGAGTTGTGACCTTCCGAAGCTGGATATCCACGATCCGGATCAGATCCGCGCGGCTCAGCGAGTTGAAGATGACGATCTCATCGATGCGGTTGAGGAACTCCGGCCGAAAGTGCCCCTGCAACACGGATGTGACCATGTCGCGCGTGACGCCGCCGGCCCTGTCACCCAGCCACAGCTCGCCGCCCAGATTGGAGGTCAGAATCGCCAGTGTGTTGCGAAAATCGACGGTGCGCCCCTGACCATCCGTCAGGCGGCCGTCATCCAACAACTGCAACAACACATTGAAGACGTCCGGGTGAGCTTTCTCCATCTCATCGAACAGGACGACGCTGTACGGCCGTCGCCTGACAGATTCGGTCAACTGGCCACCCTCCTCATAACCGATGTAACCCGGCGGCGCCCCGATCAAGCGGCTGACCGTGTGCTTCTCCTGGTACTCGCTCATGTCGATTCGGATCAGGGCGTGCTCGTCGTCGAATATGAACTCGGCCAGTGCCCGCGCCAGCTCGGTTTTGCCCACACCGGTCGGGCCCAGAAAGATAAAGGAGCCCAGCGGTCGATTCGAATCCTGCAAACCGGCCCGGGCCCGGCGCAATGCGTTTGAGACGGCCTGAAGAGCCTCCTCCTGCCCAACGACCCTTTCGCGGAGCCGGTCTTCCATACGCAGGAGTTTCTGGGTTTCGCCTTCCAGAAGCCGCGCGACGGGGATGTGGGTCCAGCGTGAAACGATCTGGGCGATCTCCTCGGCGTCTACTTCCTCCTTGAGCAAAGCTCCGCCCGCAGCCTGCATGGCCGTCATCCGGCGTTCGCCTTCGGACAACTGCTGCTCCAGGTCGCGCAGGGTTCCATAGCGCAGGCGAGCGACCTGCTCCAGATCCGTCCGGCGCTCGGCGCGCTCGATTTCCTGCCGGGTTTGTTCGATCTGTTCCTTGGTGGCTCGCAGATCAGCGATGGACTTCTTTTCTGTTTGCCAGCGGGCCTGGAGCTCATGCGATCGCTCTTTCAGGTTGGCCAGGTCTTCTTCAATGCGCTCGCGGCGCTCCCGGGAGGCCTGATCATGCTCCTTCAGCAGCGCCTGGCGCTCGATCTCGAACTGCAGGATCTGGCGGTCGACCTCGTCGAGCGCCTGCGGCTTGGAATCGATTTCGGTGCGCAAGCGCGCAGCCGCTTCGTCGATCAGGTCGATGGCTTTGTCGGGCAGATAGCGATCACTGATATAGCGTTGCGAAAGCGTTGCAGCCGCCAGGACCGCGGCATCTGTGATCCGGACGCCATGATGGATCTCGTAGCGCTCCTTGAGCCCGCGCAAAATGCTGACCGTGTCGAGCACGGAGGGCTCTTCGACGATAACGGGCTGGAAGCGACGCTCCAGGGCAGGATCCTTCTCGATGTGTTTGCGGTACTCGTCCAGCGTGGTGGCGCCGATCAGGTGCAATTCGCCACGGGCCAGCATCGGCTTCAACATGTTGCTGGCATCCATGGCGCCCTCAGCCGCACCGGCGCCGACGACCGTGTGCATCTCATCCAGGAACAAGATGATCTCACCCTCCGACTCGGTGATCTCCTTGAGGACGGCTTTCAAGCGCTCTTCGAATTCGCCGCGGAACTTGGCGCCGGCGACCAGCGCACCCATGTCCAATTGCACCAGACGCTTGTGCTTCAATCCTTCGGGCACGTCACCGTTCACCATGCGCTGAGCCAGGCCCTCGACAATCGCGGTCTTGCCGACGCCTGGTTCGCCGATCAAGGCCGGGTTATTCTTTGTGCGGCGCGACAGGATCTGGATCGTGCGCCGGATCTCTTCATCCCGTCCGATGACCGGGTCGAGCTTGCCCTGGCGGGCCATGGTTGTCAGGTCACGGCCATACTGCTCCAGCGACCGGAACACATTTTCGGGGGTCTGCGTACTCACTCGTTGCGCGCCACGTACCGATTTGAGCGCCGCCAGGATCTCTTCCTTGGTCAGGCCGTAATCGGTCAAGCGTTTCTTTTCGCCACTATCTGCCAAACCCAGGAGCAGATGCTCGGTCGAGACATACGCGTCTCCCATGCCCTTGGCATAGCGCTCGGCCGAAGCTAGGACGTCGGCTGTCTGGCTCGACATACCGAACTCCAGGTTGGGCCCGCGCAAAGTGGGCCGTTTGTCGAGCTCGGCACTCAGTTCATCCTTGAGCACCTGGATCCCGCCCGAGACCCTGGTCACAACCGCGCGGACGATCCCATCGGGTTGTTGGATAAGCGCGAGCAATACATGGATCGGCTCGAGAAACTGATGCTGTCGTTCTTGCGCCAGGCTTTGGGCGGCGACTAAAGCCTCTTGCGCTTTCTGGGTGTACTTTTCGAGGTTCATATCATTCCCCGCAGACCGGCCGACTAGGACTATGGCCCACTGAACACTTACGGGGCGACAGCGCCCGAAGGCTCAAACGTCGCTTTGTTACTGGCGCCAAGCCGCTGCTTTTCTACTGCAGTCAAGCGAGCTTCGGGATGCGTCAACCGATAGATCGGCAAGGGCATGTTGCCGTTCTGGATCTGCTCGGTCGGGGAGTCGCTTTCCTCAGCCTCGCCAATTCCGCCGTTTTGGGCTTCACCACCAGCTGAGCTGCTCGATACATTGAACTGCTCGCGACCTTCCAGGGCGTCGCGCATGACTAACCAAGAGATCGGAGCGAAGCCGCCACACCAGGGCCACGGGGTCTCGTTGCTATGGCGGCAGTCGGCGCAGGCGCGATAGAACAACTTGCGAGTCTTTGGGCTGTCCCAGTTGGTCTGAGTGACCACCAACGGGCTACTGTGATCTTGGCCGTAAAGGACCCACTGGATTCCGAACGTGACGACGCTGATCGCCCCGACCCCGATACCGGCAGCTCGACCTGATACGGAACCGAGTATCGACATGGACTTCTCCAACCCAAATGTGCGGCGGCTGCGGCACGTGCCTTACGGCGTCGTGGACGCAGCCAGCGAGCCGTCACGGCCTCAGCTACTCTTTAATCTCCCGCGCCAGGATAGAACCGTCCGACTGAAGCGTGCCCTGGACCTTGACGATCAGGCCGATCCTCAATTCAAACGCAATCTCGGTTTGGGCATCGGTGACGACCGTGCGGCCGCTCACCACCAGGATGTTCCCGTCAATCGACTCGATCGTGCCAAGGAGCTCAGCCTCCTGACCGGCTACCGCTGTTCCGGCCACGGGAAGCGGCGTGTGGGTCGCTTCGTTGGCCCGGCCGGTGCTGGTCTCGCCTGGCACCGAAGTATGGGTTGCGGCGGTCTGCGTTGCTTCGCGGGTTGCGAGAGCGGCGGGCATGGCCGGCAATGTGACCTCGCCGGTCGGATGTTTGTTTTCGCTCAGCAAAGCGCTCGGCGCGCAGGCCGCCAGGACGAGGCCTCCCACGACGATCAGGCTTCGCACAATCCAGGTGGGGGCGTTGGTAGTGGTATTGAGTTTCATAGTGACTTTCGGTGATGCGCTGTGTGTTGGGATACCCTCCGGCCAACCAGGGTCAGAGCCATACCCTGGCGCCGCGAGTCGCGCCGTCCGCGACAGTTTCATTTCGCCGGCTGATCCGCACGCACGATCATGTGCCTCTAAGTCGACTCGGGACCCTCATCGTCGCCATGGCGCTCGCCCCGGGCAAAGTCGGGATGCACGGTCTGGTCCTTGCGCGACGTGCGCTGACCGCGCGCGAAGTCCGACCCCTTGGCCGTCGCCGCCTGGTCCGCCGGCTGATCACGTTGACCTTCCGCGAAGTCGCCCAGCGCGTTGGAGGCGAGGGGTGTTTGACGCTCGCCGGCCGCAAAATCCCCAACAATGCCAGCTTGCGCATGGATCGCGGCGTGTTGTCCGTTCGTCGGCGCGGTGCCCAGAGCAGCTTTGGCACTCCGCGCCTCGAACTCGTGCATCCGCCGATCGACTTCGCTTTCGACCCGCTCCCGGGTATAGCCATACCGCTTCTGGACCACGCCGATGAAGATCTCGTATCGGCCGACGACCTTATCCAGATCGTCGTCGGTGAGTTTCCCCCACCACTCGCGGACCTGCCCCCGCATTTGCGTCCATTTGCCTTCAAACTCGTCCTTGTTCATGACAGTCTCCTTGAGAGAATCCGTTCGCGCACCCCGCCCAATGGCGTTCGCGCGTGGCGCTCAGGCTCGTTCGGGCTTTCGCTCATTCACAAGCATGACCCTCGATCGTCTCAACGCCGTTACATCGGGCTCGACCAGGTGGGCATGACAGCACCCCGTTCCGAACGAGCGGGTTCAGGCAAATCCCGGGCGTTCAGCGCCGTTATGAGACAGACGCCGGGTGCTCGCAGAACTAAAGTGTCAGGCGCCGGATCAATTCTGGAGCGAACTGAGGGGGGAACCGACAGCTGGACCCATGGGTGGACAACCACCCGAAGTGGAGCCGGCTGGTTGGAGCCGAAGTTTCGCAGGCAACTCGGTTTAGGGGCTGGATCGGCGAGAAACGAACTGCTGGTCGCCTAGATCGAAGGCAAGTCTTCTCGATCCGTGGCGATAAAACAGTAACCCTGACCGGGGATTGTGGCAATGTAACGTGGATCCCGCCAATCGTCCTGCAGTTTGACACGCAAATTGCGGATATGGCGATCGACCACGTTGCTCTCGGGCACATAGTCTGCGCCCCAAAGCTGGTCGAGGATCTCATCGCGGCTCAAGAGGCGGCCGGCATTGGAAGCCAACAGATAGAGGAGGCTCTGCTCGACAGAAGTGAGATGCAGGTCCTTGCCGTGGGCACGCACCAGGCGATTCAGGATGTCGATCTCCAGATCGCCTAGATGCAGGACAGGCGCAAACGTCACAAGCTCCCGGTAGGTGCGTCGCATGACGACGAGCATCCGTGCCACCAGTTCCTCGGGTGAGAACGGCACGGTCAGGATGTCGTCCACACCGTGGTCAAACGCGGCCAATTTGGTCTGGAGATCTCCGCGGCGGGTCAGCGCGATGGCGGGCAGGCGTTCGGTCGATGGCGCCGTGTAGCCAAGGTGCTCCAGGATGTCACCGCGGGCCAGATCCATGTCGATGATCACCAGATGCGGCCGCCACGTGGCCAGCGCGGCTAGCGCCTCATCGATGTTCCGGGCCACCTGTGTTTGGGAGCTACCGTGGCTGAGTGCGAGCGCGACATACTGGTCGAGGAGCGGCTGATCGATCACCAACAGCACACGCGGGGGTGAATCGGACGCGCGGTCAAGGTGAGACATAGGCTGTTTCGACAAAACCAGGCTTCCGGGTGACTTATCAGCATAGCACAGTGACGGCTCCCGGATGGGCGCGGGCCTCGCCGGCCTGCCCTGGGTCGGCGAGGCCCGATGAGCGAACTTCATACCCGCGCGGGCGAGCCCTGCTAGTCTGGAGGTAGCGGGCGAGCGACAACCCGTTCGATCGCTGTGCAATTAAACCGGTTCGTCACGCGGCCGAAGAGGTCCGGGATGTCGACGCTCTCGATGTTTCCAGCGTGTTCTTTGCCGACAGAGGCTTCAACCACAGCGGTTCGAACACCGACCTGGTGATGGG
The DNA here is from genome assembly GCA_016789175.1 of Anaerolineales bacterium. Classification (GTDB taxonomy): domain Bacteria; phylum Chloroflexota; class Anaerolineae; order Anaerolineales; family UBA6663; genus UBA6663. The sequence continues at coordinate 2,296 of JAEURK010000434.1, read as the reverse complement.
CTGGCGAATAATCTGAGGCGAGCCCGGCGGTCACGCGTCGGCCGGCCGATCGCATCTACGGCAGCACCTCTTAGGCGCGGCCGGTTTGCACGAGGACGCAACATGATCACCACACGGAACAACCCGATCGTAAGCGGCGCTTTGCCCGAGTCCTATCGGGAGGTATTGAACTGGAAAGTGACGGACAAGAAGAGCCGCCTCGTGATCGCGCTAGCGCTTGCCGTAGTCGGCTTTCTGATCTTCGGTTTGGTCTTCACGGGCCTTGCGATGGCACTGGGCGGGCTCCCGCCATCTGGCACCTTCGTGATCGATCTTGGCTCATTGATCCCGCTCGTCGTCGGGATGGTGGTCACGCTGATTGTCCACGAGTTGGTCCACGGCTTGGCTATGAGCCTGTTTGGCGCAAAGCCAAGATACGGCATCCTCTGGAAAGGCCTGATGTTGTACGCCACTTCTCCGGGGTTCGCCTTCTCTCGAAATGCCTATGTGCTCATTTTAATGGCGCCCTTTGTCGTGATCAGTGCGCTGGTTGTTCTGGGCCTGTGGCTCATGCCGGGAATGCCCTGGACACTCACCGTGGTGACCTGCGGTATGGTCAATGCCAGCGGAGCCGTCGGCGATCTGTGGATGACGCTGATCGCGCTGCGGTATCCGGCGCTGGCCCGCATGATGGATGAGCGCGACGGGATGCGTGTTTTCCTGCCCCAGATCGAGACGACCGGCCGACCGGCGGCGCCGGCGCCCGACCCGCTCAACCCGCCCGGGTCTCAACGCCTCTCACAAAGGACGGGCCAATGACCGAAAAGAGACGCCCTTCGGACAAAGCACCTGAAACCGATCAGCCGGCCGAAAAGACACCCAGCCACAATGTTGGGGCAGTCATCGCGATAGGCGCTGGAATGGGCCTGGTCGTCGGGTTGCTTTCCGGCAACCCATTGGTCGGGTTATTGATCGGTGCCGGCCTTGGCGCAGTGGCAGGCGCAGCGCGCTCGACCCATCGTCCTCAGCGGGCTCCGTAGTCGTCAACGTCTCGGCGCCGGCGTCTGGCCGGTGACGGGCCGTGGCTGATCGACGGCCAGGTGGGACGACCTGGCCTGGCATGGTCACCTTTGAGTAAGGCAGACCGATGACAACATCGAGCTGGGCTGTGTGCAGGACCGGTGTCCGGACATGGCAGCTCGCTTGCTGTAGTCCCCGCGTGCGCCATGGATCCATCTGCGATAGGTCGTCGGCCAATTGCACGGCCACGAATTGCGTTTGAGCTGCGCACTCCAGCCAATGGGCACGCGCTCCTGGTTGGGTCGAGCCAAACGCCGGGGGTGATCTGACAGATCTACGTTAGCGGGCGAGCGTCCCAGATGCGTCAACTGTGAGGCCTGCCTGGGGCACGCGTCGCCGAGGACTCTGAAGTTTGGCTGACCGCGAGCGTGCAGCCGCCGGGTGACAGGGAGCATGCGGGGGAGTCTCGGCACGACGGACGTTCAGGCGCCGACACCGGGCCAGACATGGAACAGGTCGACCGCATCGGCCGGCTCTGGCGTCTGGAAACGTCAGAGCCGACGGATGCGGTCGACCCAGGGGATCGATCGCGGAGCTGAACTAGATCGAGCGCAGTCGTCCGCCGCGAAACAGCTGCACGACCGCCAGAAGCACCACGGCGCCAAGTAATGACACCACGAGCGCCGGCAGACTGAAGTTGCTATCGTTGATCGTGCCGACGCCGATCAGCGGGGTGATGAACCAGCCCGCCACAAAGGCGCCCACAATGCCGACCACGATGTCGAGCAGAAGACCCTGGCGCCGATTGGTACCCATCAGTTGGCTGGCAGCCCAACCAATGACCGCACCGGCGATAAGCCAGACGATGAAATTGACCATGTGATGTTCTCCTTACGAATTGTTTGGCCGAGTATCCGCCTCAGATACCCGAGCGGCGCCCGTTGCGAGCCCGTTATCGGGGTATCTGAAGCGCAAGCCCAACCCTCAAGGCATCGGAACGGCGTTCGTGTCTGCCTTGTCGATTTCCGCTGCACCCACCCGCTTCTTGAACTCTTCCTCAGCGTGGGCGCGCGTATACCCATACTTCGCCTGGAGCAGACCGATGACCTGCTCCGACTGTCCACCGACCCGCTCCAGATCGTCGTCGGTGAGTTTCCCCCACCACTCCCGGGCCTGACCCCGCAGCTGCTTCCATTTGCCATCCCAGATGTCCTGGGCCGGCGTCGGGGCGGTGCTCTTCTGTTGATGGGCCTCGAACTTCGCCATCCGGCCGTTGAGCTCCTGTTCGACCCGCTCG